>DAIDJD010000143.1 GCA_027451505.1 candidate division FCPU426 bacterium | reverse complement strand
CGACGTCCTCCCCCACGGCCACCCCGACCTTCACGTCCTCGGACACGGCCACGGGCACCCCGACCTCCACGCCCACGGCGTCGTGGACGGCGAGCTTCACGCCGTCGGAAACGGCCACCCAGTCCTCCACCTCCACCGATTCACCCACGGCCACGGCCACGGCGACGCCCACGGCGAGCTTCACGGCGTCGGACACGGCCACCCAGTCCTCCACTTCCACCGACTCGCCCACGGCCACGGCCACGGCCACGCCCACGGCGAGTTTCACGGCGTCGGACACGGCCACGAAGTCGGCCACCTTCACCGACTCGCCGAGCCCATCGGCGACCCCCACCGCCACGCCATCCTGGACCTCGACGCCGACGGTCACGGACACAGCGACCCGCAGCCCCACGCCCACGCCCAGCCCGACCTATACGGCCAGCCCCACTGCGTCGGACAGCCCCACGGCGTCGCCGACCCCGTTCCCCGGCGGCGACCAATTGACCGTGGGCGTCTACAACAGCGCCGGCGAGTTGGTGGATACCCTCTTCAACGGCAGCGCGGAATACGTCCCGGGCCAGTTGACGCTCAGTTCCACGGTCATCAACGGCGGGTCGCAGGGGCCCGACGGCAGCGTCCACATCACCTTCCCGGGATACTTGAAGATGCCCAGCGGTTCGGCCTCGGACGTGTTGGTGTGGTCCGCGCTCAACAGCGGCGGGCAGTTGGTGGCCTCCGGCATCTACGAAATCGAGGTCCAGTACCTGAACACCTTCGGCCAGGCCACCACCCTGGACCGGTCGATCCAGGTCATCGACGAAGGGCCCCAGAATTCCCTGGTGATCTACGACAGTTCGGGGGAGGTCGTCCGAAGGCTGACCTTGCCGACCTCCGCCGGCGGGGTGGTGGGCTTCAGCCTTCCCGTCACCACCTGGGCGCCCGCTTATGACCCGGCCACGGGGAAGGCCGGAAATCCCCTGGTGTTCGACCTTTCGGAGGCCTCGGGGGGCGCGCCGGCCCAGACCTCCTGGGACGGGCTCAGCGACGCGGGTTCCCCCGTGGCCTCGGGCGTCTACACCGCCGACTTGGTCTACTTCTCCGAGGAAGGGGCCAGCCGCGTCGTGATCGCCAAGAGCTTCAATGTGGTGTCCGTGGACCAGGGGGGCCTGTCGGGCCTGAAGTTCGGCCCCAATCCAGCCATGGCCGGGACGCCGCTGACCGTGGACTACAACCCGGTCGCGGGGGGTTTGGTGGAGGGCCTGCTTTATGACGTTCGGGGCTCCCTGGTGGAGCGGGAGTTGGGGGGAACCGCCGCGTTGATCTTCCCGACCTCGGGGCTGGCCTCGGGCGTGTACATCGCGGTGCTGGAGTTCTCCCGGGCGGGCGCCTCAGGGGCGCCCCTTTCGCGGTCTTTCCTGAAGGTCGCGGTGGTGCGTTGACGCCCGGGGCCGCGGCGTCCCCGGCTCAGTCGCCGATGCGGATGGTTTGGACGTCCATCTTGGGGGTGGGGTAGCGCATCTTCAGTCCCTCGAGGGCCTCCACGAGGCTCCGGGCCACGGACAGGTCCCGCCACCATTTCTTGTCCGAGGGAACCACGAACCAGGGGGCGTGGTCGGAGGCGGTGCGCTCCAGGGCCTCCTCATAGGCCCCCTGGAAGGCGTCCCAGGACTCCCGGTCCCGGAGGTCGGACGGGTCCCACTTCCAATTCTTGTCCTTTTGGGCGAGGCGCTCCTCGAGGCGCTTCTTCTGGGTGGCCTTGGAGATATGCAGGAAGAACTTCAGCACCAGGGTGCCTTCCTCGGCCAGGAGCCGCTCAAATTCGGCGATGTGGCGGTAGCGCCTGCGCCAGACCTCCTCGGGGCGCAGGCCGCGGACCCGCACCGCCAGCACGTCCTCGTAATGGCTGCGGTTGAACACCACCAGTTCGCCGTCGGCGGGGACCTCCCGGTGCACGCGCCAGAGGAAGTCGCGCTCCAGCTCAGGCTGGGTGGGGGCCTTGAACGAAACGACCCTCAGGCCCGAAGGGCTGACCCCCGAGAACACGGCCTTGATGGTGCCGTCCTTGCCCGAGGTGTCCATGCCTTGGAGCACCACCAAAACCCGGTGCCGGCGCTGGGCGTACAGCAGATGCTGGAGCTCGGCCAGGCGCCCCACCAGGGACTCCAGCCGTTCCCGGGCTTCGCGCTTGAAGGCATCGCCTTCCTCGGGCGGACGGGTGTCCCAGTCCTTCAGCCTCACCTTGGTCCCGGGTTTGATCCGATCATCCTGCATGGCCACCTCCGGTCGGGGACACTTTTTCCGGCCCTTGGTTAGCATCGCACCCGGACCCGCGTCCGGGTATAAAATACCGCGAGCCCCCTCCCGCCGCTAGGAGCCGCATCGGCCCATGCCCCCCTGGCCCTTCCCATCACCGCGAAGCCCGGAACCCGCGCCGCGCGCCGGGATCCCCTACACGCTGGCCGCCGGCGACCTGAGCGCCACGGTCCGGCGCAAGGCCATCCGCACCCTGCGCCTCAGCCTGCGCCCGCCCGATGGGGCCCTGCACGTTTCGGCCCCGCTGCGGGCCACCGATGCGTCCATCCTCAGTTTCATCCTGGACCATCGGGAGTGGGTGCTTCGCCGGCGTCGGGCCCTTCCGCCGCCGGTGTCCCCTCCCCAATACCGGGACGGGGAGGCTCTCACGGTCTGGGGCGCCCGCTGGATCCTGCGGGTGCGCGCGGGCGGATCGCGGGCCCGGGCCGAAGCCGCGGTCGATGGGATCCTGGATTTGCGGGTTCCCGAAGCGGCGCCTCAGGGGATCCGCGCGGCGGCCGTGGAGCGCTGGTACGCCAGGGAGTTGGTCGGCGCCGCCCTGCGGCTCGCGCCGGGGCTCCGGGAGGCCCTGGGGGTGGACGCGGCGCGGATAAGGGTGCGCGCCATGCGCACCCGCTGGGGGAGCTGCGCGATACGCACCCGGACCATCACCCTGGCCCTGGAACTCGCCCGCCGGCCCCCGGAGGCCCTGGAATACATCCTCACGCACGAATGGGCCCACCTTTTGGTCCGAACCCACGGGCCCCGTTTCCGGGCCATCCTGGACCGCCGGATGCCGGATTGGCGCCTGCGTCGGAGCAGGCTCAACCGGGCCCCCGACGCCCCCGCGGGGGCGGGCGCGGAGGCGGCGCCCGCGGTCCCAGGGGCGTTCAGATGAACAGCGACGCCTTGGAGGCTCCCGCCCGCTGGAGGAAGGTGGCCACCCCGGCGAGCTTCAACCCGGGGTAGTCGATGAGCTCCTCGCGGCGCATGCCCATGAGGTTCATGCTCATCTCGCAGACGAAGATCTCCACGCCCCCCTCCGCCGCCAGCGCGATCAGTTCGTCCAGGGAGCGCACCCCCTTGCTCTTCATCAGGCGCTTCAGCACGGAGGTTCCCAGGCCGCAGAAGTGCATCCGGGAAAGGCCCAACTTGGGGGGCCCCTTCGGCAGCAGCGCGCCGAAGGCGGCTCCCATCACGTCCTTGCGGGGCGGGGCCAGTTTGGGGTCGCGCAGCGCCGCCGTGGCCCAGAAGGTGAAGAACATGCTCACCTTCTCGAACATGGCGCTGGCGCCGGTGGCGATGATGAACGCGGCCAGCAGGTGGTCCAGGTCCCCGCTCATCACCACCATGCTGAGGCGGTCCTCCGGCGCGGATCCCTCCAGGCGGGAAAGCCGGCCCTCCAGTTCGGCGACCTTGCGGTCGAGTTCTTCGGGCGACGTGCTCATGGCGCGCTCCTCGAAACGGCCCCGCCGCAGCCCCCGGCGGACGCGGATCCCCCGTCCAAGTAATGGAGGTAAAGGGAGAGGGGACGGTACACGACGTGGGCCAGTTTGCCGGAGCCCAACAGCAGGATGAGCTCTAGGGCAGCCACCACATGCAGCAGCAGCACCCCGTCCTGGAACGCCCCGGCGACGCGCAGGCCCACGTCGGCCTCCAGCCAGAATCCGCTCACCGCCAGGAACCATAGGGCCCCCAGCAGCCACCAGTCCGCGGCGTGGCTGCGGCGCACGGCCGGGTCCGCCGCCCGGGCGCGCCGCAGCAGGGCCGCGCTCACGCCCAGGAGCAGGGCCGCGCCTCCCAGGGTGCCCAGGACGCGGGCCGGCGGGAACGAGGCGAACTTGAGCAGGTAGATGAAGACGAAGTCCAGGCTGGTCGCCGCCAGGAGGGCCATGAACCCGCCCGCGATCAGCATGTGCGCGGCCCGGGGTGAACCGGGGTCGGCACGCCCCGGCGCCGCCGGAGCCCAGCGGCGGAGTTGGACCAGTTCCCGCAGGGTCGCCTTGGCCGCGGCGCGGTGGTCGGCCAGCGGCCTCGACAGCGACCGGAATCCCGGGTCGGCCCGGCGCAGGAAGCGGCCCAGGGACCACGCCAGGGACACGGCCAGGAGGGCGGACACCGCCAGACCCACCTCGTGGATGGCGCCGTAGGGCACCGCGCGGAAGATCCACTGGGGCGGCGAGGGGGGGGCCGGCACGGTGAGGAGCGCCGCCGCCAGGGCCGCCCCCAGCCCGAGGGTCACGGCGGAGACGCCCCAGGCTCCGCGGTGCATAAGCCTGCCCAGGCCGGTGGGCTCGTGCCGGGCCGCCGACCACCGCCGCAAGGCCGCCATGTAGTCGGAGGGGCCGGCCTGGCGCGGGCAGGTGGCGGTGCATTCCCCGCAGGCGTAGCACAACCACGCCTCGCGGCCGGCGAGGAGGCGGTCCCGCAGGCCGAGTTGGCCCAGGCGGATCATCCTCCGCGGGAAGGAACCCTCCCCGTCGGACAGCGGGCAGACCGCCGAGCAGTTGCCGCAGTTGAAGCATGCCGAGATGTCGAAGGCGCCGTAGGACCTGAGCTCGGGAAGCAGGCCCGCGTCGACCACGTCGCTCATGGCCGTTCCTTTCGCGCATAGGTGGGGTAGCCGTCCCGCGCCGGGCCGTCGTCGATCTGCCCGTACTTCCGCAGCGCGGTCACGTTCCAGAGGACTTCGGCGCCGGGCAGGCCCGTGGAGGCGGAGAGCTCCGGGACCGTGCGGGGCCCCCCCTTCAGCGCGGCCAGCACCGCGCCCTGGGCCCGCGCCACGGATTTGACCGATTCGGCCAGCGCCTCCGGCACGGGCCCGCGCCTTTTGCGCAGGGTCTTGAGCTGTTCCTGGACCTTCTTCATGCCCTCGACGGTCATGGCCCTCCCCCTTCAGACCGCTGCGATCGCGTCGGCCATGGCCTCGAACTGGTCGAGGCCCCAGCCGGCGATATCCAAAGCCCGCGTGGGGCACACCGCCACGCAGGCGCCGCAGCCCTTGCACAAGGCCGGGTTCACCTCCACCCGTCTCCCGGGACCCTCCCCGCTGAGGGTCAGCGAGCCCGTGTAGGAGCAGGCGTCGAGGCAGGCCCCGCAGCCGTCGCATCGCTCCGGCTTCAGGGCCACGATGAACGGGTCGAGCTGGATTTCCCCCGGCAGGAGCAGTTGGGCGGCCTTTGACGCGGCGGCCCCGGCGGCGGCGCAGGCCTCGTCCACGGTCATCGGCGCCTGGGCCGTCCCGGCGAGGAAGATCCCGTTGTTGGCCAGTTCCACCGGCCTGAGCTTGGGGTGGGCCTCCTGCAGGAAGCGGTCGGCGCCCCGGGGCAGCTTCTGCGAGTCGGCGAGGGCCCCTATGTCCCGCGGGACCATCCCGGTGGCCAGGACGACCAAGTCCACGGGAAGGTCCACCTCGGTGTCCCAGGTCAGGACGTCCTTGACCCTCAGGCGCGCGCGCCCGCCCTCCTCCACCAGGGTCGGGGGGGCGTCCTCCCGGTAGCGGAAGAAGAGCGTCCCCTTCCTCGCGGCGCGCTCGTAGATGGCCTCGTGGCCCCGGCCATAGGTGCGTATGTCCCTATAGCAGTCGTAGACGCGCGTGCCGGGGTGCCGGTCGAGCACCCGCTCGGCGGTCTGCAGCGTCGCGGTGCAGCAGACCCGCGAACAGTAGTCGTTGACCTTGCCGTCGGCCTGGGGCGCGTGGATCCCCTCCACTTGGCGGCTGCCCACGCAGTGGATGAAGGCCAGGTCCCGGATGGGGCGGCCCTTCCAGGTGAGCAGGGGGCCCTCGGTAAGCCCCTCAAGCGCGGCCCGGAATTCCGGCAAGGTCACGGTGAGGGGGCCGCCCGCCCCGAATTCGCCGGGCGCCGGGGCGTAGGGGTCATAGCCGGTGGCCACGATGAGCGCCCCGGCCTTCACCGGAGGTCCGTCCCCGGCCTCCACGCTGAAGCGTCCCACGAAGCCGTCCACCCTGCGGACCTCGGCGCCCAGCCGTACCTCGATGGCGGGTTGGGAACGCACCTCCTCCTCCATGCGGCGGGACAGGGCCGCCCCCTCGTCTTCGGTGGGGAAAACCCGGCCCAGTTCGGGCAGGCGCCCTCCCAGGGCCGGGCCCTTCTCGAACAGGGTCACCGCGAGGCCCGCGCCGGCCGCCGCCAGGGCGGCCTTCATCCCGGCCACGCCCCCGCCGATGACCGCGACCCGGCGTTCGGCCGAGACCCGCAGGGCCTCCAAGGGGTCCTGCCGCACCACCTTTTCGATACCCGCACGGACCAGGGCCAAGCTTTTGCGGGTCGCCGCGGCGTGGTCCGCCTTGTGGACCCAGCTCACCTGCTCCCGGATGTTGACGTGTTCGTAAAGGTAGGGGTTGAGGCCGCCGCGCTGGAGCGCGCGCCGGAAGGTCTGCTCGTGGAGGGCCGGGGCGCAGGAGGCCACCACCACCCGGTTGACCCCGTGCGCCTTGATGTCCTCGACGATCAGGGCCTGGCCCGGGTCCGAACACATGAAGGGGTAGTCCTTCGCGACCACGACGTGGGGGTATTCCGCCGATAGGGCGGCGAGTTCCTTCACGTCGACCACGTCGCTGATGTTCCCACCGCAGTGGCACACGTACACGCCCACGCGCACGTCCTCGGTTTCCTCGCCCAGCCCGGAGTCCGGGGCCGTTCCTGGGCCGTTCATGGCCGCCCCTCGAGTCCGTTGGAACGCAGGTGGCGCAGGGCCTCCATGGCGGCGCCCCCGGCGTCCTGGATGGAATCGACGATGTCCTTGGGCCCGGCCGCCGTCCCGGCGACGAAGATCCCCGGTTCGTCGGTGAGCGTGGGCGACAGCTTGGCCTCCGGCGTGCGCACGAAGCCGTCCGCGTCCCGGAGCACCCCGGCGAAGCCCTCCCGTTCGGGGTCGGCCCCTGGGAGCATGCCGAGGGAGAGCACCACCAAGTCGTGGCGCACCTCCTCGACGGTTCCGCCGGCCTCCTGGCGCTCGATTCGGACGATCGGATTGTGGTCGGCGTCCTCGCGGATGCGCGCGACCTTGGCCTTCACGAAATTGATGCCCATGGCGCGGGCGCTGGCCACGAACTGTTCGTAGCCCTTCCCGAAGGCCCGGATGTCCATGTAGTAGATGGTGATGTCGGCCACCGGCAGGGAGCCGGAAAGGAGCATGGCTTGCTTGACCGCGTACATGCAGCAGACGCGCGAGCAATAGGGCACGCCCAGGCTGGCGTCGCGGCTGCCGGCGCACTGCACGTAGGCGATGGAGTCCGGAATCTTCCCGTCCGAGGGCCGCAGGACCCGCCCGTAGGCGCCGTGGGGCGCCAGCAGGCGTTCGGCCTGCATGGGGGAGATCACGTTGGGGAGGGCGGCCCTGCCATACTCCGGCTTCGCGGCCATGCTGGTGAGTTCGTGGCCGGTCGCCAGGATCACGGCCCCCGCCGTCACCGGGATCTCGGCGTCCTCCTGGAGGAAGTCGATGCAGTCCGTGGGGCAGGCCTTGGCGCAGAGGCCGCACAGGGTGCAGTGGTCCATGTCCAGCACGGCCGTCTGGGGGATGGCGTTGGTGAAGGGGATGCGGATGGCCTTGCGGGCCCCCAGGGCGTGCTCGTATTCGTCCGGGACGAACACGGGGCAGGCCTCCTCGCAGCGCTTGCAGCCGATGCAGGCCGCTTCGTCGACGTAGCGGGCCTTCTGGCGCAGGGTGGAGGTGAAGCGGGGTCCCTCCCGGCGGATGGGGCCCAGTTCCGAGTACGTGCGGATGGTGATGTTGGGGTGGTGGGCGGCGGAGGCCATGCGCGGCGTGGTGATGCAGCTGGCGCAGTCCAGGGTCGGGAAGACCTTGCTCAGGTTGATCATGCGCCCACCGATGCTGGGTTGGCGCTCCACCACCAGCACCTTGCGCCCCTGTTCGGCGGCCTCGAGCGCGGACTGAAGCCCGGCGATCCCCCCGCCCACCACCAGGACGTCGACGTCCAGCGTCGCGGCGGAGGCGGAAACGGTGGCTGAGGCCGTCATGGCTACCTCTTGCGGATGAGGAAGAGGCTGTCGTGGCCGTCGCGTTCGAGGAACCCGAGGAATTCGTGCCCCATCTTGCGGCACCACGCGGGGATGTCCTCGCGGCTGCCCTTGTCCCCGGAGAGCACCTCCAGGACCTGGCCCACCGGGACCCCGCCGACGGCCTTTTTGGCCTCCAGCAGGGGGCCGGGGCAGGCCATCGAGCGCGCGTCCACCGTCTTGGCGGCCTTGATTTCGCTGAGTTCTGGCATGGCGTTCTCCGAAGGGGGCGGGGCCGCCGTGGGGCGTCCCCGGAGGGGCGGGGGGGGCGTTGTCAGCCGGTGGGGGCCGCGATGGCCTCGCGCATCGAGGCGATCTCCTTTAGGAAGGCGGCCCGGCACACGGTGCAGATGGTCGTGAGCTTGAGCCGGGAGGAGGGGATGCCGCGTTCCTTCATCAGGTCGTAGACGCGGGCGATCCGTTGGGAGAGGCGGGCGTAGGCCCCCTCATAGGGGCAGTCGGAGCCGCTGGACATGACGATGATCCCGGCGAAGCCGCGCTCGAAACGGCGCAGGTAGAACGTTTCGGGGAACATCACCGGATCCGGTACCCTGAAGATGTAGGTGTCGGGCGCGTACTGGAGCCGGGCCTGGCCCACGGCGTTGGCTCCGGGGTAGGAGCTGGCCTGGGTCGCGAGGATCAGGATCCGATCTTGCGTCGGCCTTGTCGTCGCAGCATCCGTCATGGCGCACCCCGTAGGGGAGGATTAAATTAATAAATTAATTAATTTATTAACAACTGAATTATAAAGTCGCCCAGATATTTCGTCAAATGAAAGTCATTAATCGATTGTCATGTAATCATTTTGGTCAATCGTAGCGACTTAAAGACCATTCCGGCAAATAGACCGAGATGGATATCGATTTGACAGATGTAAAGTCAACGGACTAATTCGGGTTCCCGGATCCCCAGGACACCCCAAACTCTTGCTGCCAGAGGCACAGATTCACCAGGGGCCAGGCCAGCAGGGCCTGGTGCGGTTGGTTCAACCCGGCGACCAGGGCGTCCACCGCGGCCGGGGCGAGCCAGTCCCGGGCCCAGGGGTTCTCACGCAGGAGGGACTCCACCAGGGGCCTCATGGGACCGGCGAACCATTCCCTGAAGGGCACCGGGAAGCTCATCTTGGGCCGCTTCAGGATGCGTTCCGGCACGGCATCGGCGAAGGCGGCCCGCAGCAGCAGTTTTCCCGTGATCCATCCCTGGGCCTCGGCTTCCGCGGTGTTGACGCCCAGGCGCTGTTCCTCGGCCACCCCCGGGGCCCAGGCCATCTTGTAGCTCCCCGGCAGCGAGAACAGCAGGGAAACCAGGCGGGGGTCGGTGAAGGGTACGCGGCCCTCCACGGAGGCCGCCATGGTGCTGGAATCCAGGCGGAACAGCAGGTTCTCCAGGTTCTTCTCCAGGATCATGCGCAGGTACGCGTCGAAGGGGCTCAGGTCGCGCAGGTCCTCGAAACGGCCCAGGTAGTGGCGCAACAGGGTCTCGTCGTCGCGCAAGGCCTCCCGCCATTGCGGACGCAGCAGCGCGAATTTGGCCCCGGATCCCATCCAAAACACGGTCCTGATGAAGTGGTCGGTCAAGGACCCGAAGCGGTCGGTCCCGTACATGCGCTTGAGGGCCGCGGACAGGGACGCCCGGCCCTCGGGGGCCATCCGGTCCAGGCCGCGCGAGCGCTCGTAGTCGTGGGCCGAGAAATACACCGAGTACCCGCCGAAGACCTCGTCGGCGCCCTCGCCGCTGAGGGCCACCGTGGAATCCGACTTCAGGGCCCGGGCCAGCCGGTAGATGCCGACCTCGTTGGGGGTGCTCAGGGGCTGCCCCTTCTCGGCGATGAGCAGGCGCCAGTCCCCGGGATAGTCCTCCCGCCGCAGCGGGATCACGTCGCAGGCCAGACCATAGGCCGCGGCCGCCTCGCGGGCGTAGTCCCATTCCTGGTAGGCGTCGGACCCCTCGGCGTAGCCCACGCTGTAGGCGTGGTAGGGGCGCGGCGAGTGGCGGGACGCCAGGGAGGCGATGACGGTGGAATCGAGGCCGCCGCTGAGGAAGCCGCCCAACGGCACGTCGCTGACGAGTTGGCGGCGGACCGAGTCCCCCACCAGTTCCCGGACCCGTGCCGCCGCCTCGGCGAAGGGAAGAGGCTCCGGGGAGACGGCGGGCGGGCTCCAATATCGCGCCGGCGCCGAGGGCGGGCGCCCCCTGCGGACCTCCATCCAGGTTCCGGGCTCCAGGCAGGAGACCCCGCGGATCAGGGTCCGCGTCCCCAGGACCACCTTGGTCGTGGAGAGGTAGTGGGACACCCCGACCGGGTCGGCCACGGCGTCCACCCCGGGGAACGCCAGCAGGGCCGCCAGCGTCGAGGCGAAGTGGAAGGCCACCGGCCCCGTGTGGTGGAACAGGGGCTTGATCCCCAAGTGGTCCCGCGCCAGGAAGACGCTGTCGCGCGAGGGATCGTAGACGGCGAAGGCGAACATCCCGTTGAAGCGCGGCAGGCATTCCGGCCCCCAGGCCAGCCAGGCCTTGAGCACGACCTCGGTGTCCGAGGCGGTCGTGAAGGTCCAGCCCGCGGAGCGCAGTTCCTCGCGCAGCTCGCGGGTGTTGTAGAGTTCGCCGTTGTAGGTCAGGGCCGCGCCGCCGGGGCCGGTGAAGGGCTGGGCCCCGCCCGCTAGGTCGATGATCGCCAGGCGGCGGTGCCCGAAGGCCCAGCCCTTGCCCGAGGCCACGCCGCCGCCGTCCGGGCCCCGCCGCTCAAGGCGGACCAGGGCGCGCTCCAGGCCCGGGCGCAGATCCGGGGGATTCGGTTGGGGGGCGAAGGCCCCGGCGATGCCACACATAGGGATGCCTGCTTAAGGGGGCCCCGGCGCCCGGGGATAAGCGCCGCGGAAGGCGGCGCCCGGCCGGATTATCGGGTCTGGCCGAGGGCCGTACAAGGGGCCATACCGGCCCCGGCGCAGGCCCTTGGCCCCCCGGCGCCCCCGGCCTTGTGGCCCTGGGGCGACGCTGGTATGATGGAATCTAGGACGATTTTGCCCCAATTTTAAGCCGTTTTTCGGGGCCGGCGGTCCCCCCAAAAGACGAAGGAGTCGGACGTGTCCCAACCCATCCTGGTCATCGCCGAGGGCGTGCGCACGCCCTTCCTCAAATCCGGCACCGACGCCAAGGAGGCCAGCGCCGGGGAAATGGCCCGCCAGGTCCTGCAGGCCCTGCTCAAGCGGGTGAGCGTGGACCCCCAGGAGATCGACGAGATCATCTTCGGTTGCGTGGCGCAGCCCTTCGACCAGGCCAACGTGGCCCGGGTGGCCCAGATCAACTCCGGGCTGCCCCTCTCCATCCCCGCCTACACCGTCCACCGCAACTGCGCCAGTTCCATGCAGGCGGTCACCAGCGCCTGCGAACAGATCCTCAGCGGGCGCGCCCAGGTGGTGGTGGCCGGGGGCACTGAAAGCCTGAGCAACACCCCGCTGGCCTACAACCGCAAGGCCGTGGCCTGGTTCGCCCGCCTGGGCCGGGCCAAGACGCCCCTGCAGAAGGCCGGGCTCCTGCTGAAGGCGCCCTGGGGGGAGTTCCTCAAGCCCCGCGTCACGCTGCTGGAGGGGCTCACCGACCCCACCTGCGGCATGGGCATGGGCCAGACGGCCGAACTGCTGGCCGACGAGTTCGGGATCAGCCGGCGCGAGCAGGACGAGTACGCGGTGCGGTCCCACCTCAAGGCGGCCCAGGCCCAAACCTCGGGGCGCTTCGACCGGGAGATCGTGCCCCTCTTCGCGCCCCCCTCGATGGCGCCCCTGACCAAGGACAACGGCATCCGCCCCGACAGCAGCGTCGAGAAGCTGGCCAAGCTCAAGGCCGTCTTCGCCCGCGAGCACGGCACGGTCACCGCGGGCAACTCCAGCCAGATCACCGACGGGGCCGTGGCCCTGCTCATCACCACGATGGAGCGGGCGCTCTCGTGGGGACTCAAACCCTTGGCCATCCTGCGCGGCCAAGCCTACGCCGGCCTCGACCCGCGGCGCATGGGCCTCGGCCCGGTGTACTCCACGGGGCGCCTGTTCGACGGCCTGGGCCTTTCCATGGCCGACATGGACGTCGTGGAGATCAACGAGGCCTTCGCCGCCCAGGTGTTGGCCTGCCTCAAGGGCTTCGCCGACGAGAAAATCGCCGTGGGCCGGCTGGGGCTGAAGCGGGCCGCGGGCGCGCTGGATCCGGCCCGGCTCAACGTCCATGGGGGGGCCATCGCCTTGGGGCATCCCGTGGGCAGTTCGGGCGGTCGCCTGCTGCTGACCCTGGCGCACGAACTCATCGAGCGCCGCGCGGCCCGCGGATTGGCCACGCTGTGCGTGGGGGGCGGCCAGGGCGCCGCCTTCGTCCTCGAACGCGACGAACACACCCGCTGAAGCCCCCTCCTCTCAGGTCCGACGCCGTGGCACCCAAGACCACCCTGGAAACCAGCGGGGCCGTCGCCCATCTCGTGCTGGACGACCCCGAGGCCAAGCTCAACACCCTGGGCGCGGCCATGATCGCCGAGCTCAAGGAGCGCTTCGCCGCTCTCAAATCCGACGCCGCGGTGAGGGCGGTGGTGGTGCGTTCGGCCAAGCCCGGGGGTTTCCTGGCCGGGGCCGACCTGCGCGAGCTCAAGGCCCTTTCCGAGGCCGCCGACGCGGCGCAGGCCGGGTACCGGGCCGCCCGCGAGGGCCAGGGCCTCATGGACCTGGTCGAGGACTTGGGCAAGCCCGTGGTGGCGGCGGTCCACGGCGCGGCCCTGGGCGGGGGATGCGAACTTGCCCTGGCCTGCACGGCGCGCGTCCTGGCCGAGGAAGGCGCCAGCGTCGGACTGCCCGAGACCCAGTTGGGCATCCTGCCCGGCTTCGGCGGGACCTGGCGGTTGCCGCGGCTGCTGACCCTCCCTGCCGCCCTTCCGGCCATCCTCACCGGGGCGCCGTTCGACCCCCGGCGGGCCCTCAAGGCGGGCCTGGCCGACACCCTGGCGCCCCTGCCGCGCTTGGTCCAGGTGGCCGAGGAACTCGCCCTCTCCCTGGCCCGGCCCGGCGCCCCGGAGCGCGCGGCCCGGGTGAGGCGGGCCCGGATCCCGAGGATGAACCGGGTCCTGGATTCCGCCCCCCTACGGAGCTTGGCGCTTTCCAAGGCCCGCAAGGACGTCCTGGCCAAGACCAAGGGCCGCTACCCCGCCCCCCTCAAGGTCCTGGCGCTCCTGGGCGACCGTTCGGGCGGCCGGGCGGCCTACCTCGAGCGGGAGGCGCGGGCCCTGGGCGAACTGCTCGCCACCGATGTCAGCCGCAACCTGGTGAGGATCTTTTTCCTGGGGCAGGACGCCAAGAAGCAGGCCGGGGAGGGCTCCCCCAGCGCCGCCCGCGCGGCCGTGGTCGGCGCCGGGTTCATGGGTTCGGGCATCGCCATCCCGCTGGTGACCAAGGCCAAGCTGCCCACGGCGCTGAAGGAAGCCAACCTGGAGGTTCTGGGCCGGGCCCTCAAGAAGGTGCGCGGCCACCTGGACAAGGCCGTGGCGAAGCGGAAGCTCACCCCGGTGCAGGCGGCGGCGGGGTTCAACCTGCTGGCCCCGGGCGCCGAGGCCCAGGACCTGCGGCGCGTCGACTTCGTCATCGAGGCCGTGCCCGAGGTGCTCGAGATCAAGCACGCGGTCTTCGCCGAGCTTGAGGCCCTGGTCCCGGAGGCCGCGGTGCTGGGCAGCAACACCAGTACCCTGCCCATAGCGGACATCGCCGCGAAGGCCCGGCATCCGGAGCGTTTCGTGGGGATGCATTTCTTCAGCCCCGCCGAGGTCATGCCCCTGGTGGAGGTGATCCCGGGCCCGCGCAGTTCGCCCAAGACGGTGGCCGCGGCCGTGGACCTGGCCCTGCGCATGGGCAAGACCCCGGTGGTGGTCAAGGACAGCCCCGGCTTCCTGGTCAACCGAATCCTGCTGCCCTACATCCTGGAGGCCACCCAACTCGTGGCCGAGGGCGTCGACCCCCGGACCGTGGATTCCGCGGCCCTCGAGTTCGGCATGCCGGTGGGTCCGATCAAGCTCATCGGCGAGGTGGGCGTGCCGGTGATCAAGCACGTGCTGGGCATCCTGCGAGGGGCCTTCGGGGACCACCTCCCGGCGCCCGATTGGGTGAACCGCGAGGACCTCGCTTCGGCCTTCCCCCGCGGCGCCGATGGGCGCCTGTCCGTGGACGCGGCGCGCATCCGCGCCTGGGTGGGACGGCCCGACCCCGGGATGCCGGCCCCCGACCTGGAGGACCGGCTCTATTTGGCCATGCTCAACGAGTCGCTGCGGGCCATGGACGAGGGTCTGGTGTCGGACCCCGGGCTCCTGGACTTGGCCATGATCTACGGCACCGGGTTCCCGCCCTACAAGGGTGGGCCCCTGCGTTTGGCCGGGGTGCGCGGCCTGCCCCGCTGGGCCGACCGGGCCGACGAGTTGGCCCGCGTCGCCCCATGGCTCAAGCCCTGCGCCGCGATGCGCTCGGGACGGGCCGCGGCCTGACACGCCCCGGACCGGTCCGGGCCTAGGGGCTTGCGCCCCACCGCCGGCTCCGCTACCCTGGCGTCCTTCCCGGAGGTGCGCGTGTTCGGTTCGCTCCCCCCAGCGCAGCGGCGCCAGGTCCTGCTTTTGATCTTGGTCGCGGCCCTGGGCTACTTCGTCGACATCTACGACCTGCTGCTGTTCGGCATGGTGCGCGTAGCCAGCCTCAAGGGCCTGGGGGTGGCCCCGGCGGACCTCTTCCGCGCCGGCGCCTTCCTCGAGAACATGCAGATGGGCGGGCTGCTGCTGGGTGGCATCCTGTGGGGGGTGTTGGGGGACAGGCGCGGCCGGCTCTCGGTCCTGTTCGGTTCGATCATCCTTTATTCCATCGCCAACCTGGCCAACGGCTTGGTGACCACCGTGGACCAGTACGCCTGGCTGCGTCTGGCCGCCGGCGTGGGCCTGGCCGGGGAACTGGGCGCCGGCATCACCCTGGTCAGCGAGGTGATGCCAAAGGAGAGCCGGGGCTGGGGCACCAGCATCGTCGCCGCGGTGGGCATCCTGGGCGCGGTGGTGGGCTTCGGCGTGGCCGACCTCACCACTTGGCGCCACGCCTATGTCATCGGCGGCGGGCTGGGCCTGGCCCTGCTGCTGCTGCGGCTGGGGGCCGCCGAAAGCGGCCTGTTCCGCAAGGCCGAGGCCTCCGCGGCCCGGCGCGGCGACTTCCTCATGCTCTTCACGGACCGGGGCCGGGCGCTCAAATACCTTCGGGTGGTGGCCATAGGGCTGCCGCTTTGGTACTTGGTGGGCATCCTCATCATCTTCAGCCCGGAGATAGGCGCATCCTTGGGCCTAAACCCGGCGCCCAAGGCGGGGCCGGCCGTGGCGCTGTGCTACGTGGGCTTGGCCGCGGGGGACTTCCTCAGCGGCATGCTCAGCCAGGCGCTGCGCAGCCGGGTCAAGGCGGTGGCCCTCTTCATGCTGGCCCAGGCCCTGGGCGTGGGCGCCTACTTCCTGCTGGGGCGGGATTCGCAGCGGGCCTTCTACGCCTGCTGCCTGGCGCTGGGCCTGACCGGGGGCTATTGGGCCCTGTTCGTGACCATCGGCGCGGAGCAGTTCGGGACCAACATCCGCGCCACCGTGGCCACCACCGTGCCCAACATGGTCCGCGGTGCCACCGTGCCGATGACGCTGGCCTTCGCCTGGCTCCAGTCCCGCGCGCTGACGCCGACGGCGTCGGCCCTGGTGGTGGGGGCGGCCGTCTTCGCCCTGGGCCTGTGGGGGCTTTCCGGGCTGGAGGAAAGCTTCCACAAGGACCTGGACTACGTCGAACCGGCCTGACGGCCACCCGGAGAGCATGAACCCCTACCACGCCCGCCGGCCCCGCATGCGGGGCGAACGCTACCTGAAATTCCGCTGCACCGAATGCGGCAACTGCTGCAGCGACACCATCGTCCCGGTCACGGACGAGGATGTGCGGCGCTTGGCCGCGGGGATGGGACTCAAGGCCGCCGACGTGGCCACCCTCTACCGCGAATCCGACTTCGACGACAAGGGCGAGGGGCTGCAGTTCGCCAACCTGGAGGGCGGCCGGCGCACGCTGGGGCTGCTGAAGCGCCAGGACCGGGCCAACGGGCGCGAAGCCTGCCGCTTCTTCGTGGGCGACCGCTGTTCGGCCTACGCCCACAGGCCGGTGACCTGCAGGGTCTGGCCCTTCACCCTGGGCTTCGACGCCTCCGGCCGCCGGGTCAGCTCGCTTTCCATCAACCCTGCCCTGCCCTGCCCCTACGAGCTCGACGGCCGCAACACGGTGGCGGAATTGGCGGCCGACTGGCGCTGGGACGACCGCCAGGACGCGGCCTGGGCGGCCAAGGTCAGCGCTTGGAACCGCGCGCACAGCACCGGAACCCGCGACGAATTCTTCGCCTTCCTCGGGCTGGCTTGAACCCCGCCCGCGGGCGCCCTCTCGAGGTAAGACCATGACCCGGTACGCGTCTCCGCCCACCCTGACCGCCCTCCTGCTCGCCGCCGGATTGGCCTTCGGATGCGCCTCTTCGCCGGCCCCGCAGCCGGCGTCCACGCCCACGCCGGCCCCGAGCCCGTCCCCGGCGGCCACCCCGGATCCCGGCCTGGGCAGCCTCAAGATCACGGACCTGGTTCTGGGGACCGGCGCCGAGGCCGCGCCGGGCAAGACCGTGACCGTCAACTACACCGGCCGCCTGCTCACCGGGGCCCAGTTCGACAGCAGCTACGGCCGCGGGCCCTTCACCTTCACCATGGGGGCGGGCCAGGTCATCAAGGGCTGGGACATGGGCCTCAACGGCATGCGCGTCGGGGGCAAGCGGGAACTGGTCATCCCGCCCTACCTGGGATACGGCGACACCGGCCAGGGGCCCATCCCGCCCGACGCCACCCTGGTCTTCGACGTCGAACTCCTGGCGGTGCAGTAGCCCGGGCTTTGCCCGGGCCCATGAGGGGGAGCGCATGATGCTTGAACTCGGTTCCAAGGCCCCGGACTTCAGCCTCCCCGGGGTGGACGGCGGCGTGCGGACCCTGGCCTCCTTCGGGGACGCCAAGGCCCTGTGCGTGGTCTTTTCCTGCAACCACTGCCCCTACGTCAAGGCCTACGAGGGCCGCTTCGTCGCGATGCAGGCCGAACTGGGCCCCAAGGGCTTCCAACTCGTGGCGGTGAATTCCAACGACGCCGAGGGCTACCCCGAGGATTCCTTCGAGGCCATGCGTGCGCGGGCCGCGGAGCGGGGCTTCAACTTCCCTTATCTGCGCGACGAAAGCCAGGCGGTGGCCCGCGCCTATGGGGCGGTGCGCACCCCCCACGTCTTCCTTTTCGACGGCGCCCGGCGCCTGGCCTACGTGGGCCGCATCGACGACAGTTGGGACAACCCCGCCAAGGTCACCCGCAGCGAGCTCCGCGAGGCGGTCGACGACGTCCTGGCGGGGCGCCCCGTGCGCCTTCCCGAGACCTTCGCCGTGGGCTGCACCATCAAGTGGAAGGAATGATGTCCCGAACCCCCAGGAGGTACGCCGTGCCCGTCCCCGTCCCGTACGCCAGGCTTCGCGCCCTGGCCCTCGTCTCCGCCCTGCCCCTTTTGGCTTCGGCCTGCGCCACCTTGGGGACTCCCTTCGCCTTCCCCGGCCCCGGTTCCATCACCGTGGGCAAGACCGACAAGGCCGATCTGGTCGCCGAGTTCGGTCGGCCCACCCGGGTGGGGTACGACGACGGCTCCGAGAAGTGGGCCTACGCCTACTACCACTACAGCGCCTTCGGGGCCTCCACCGTGAAGAACCTCGACGTGGTCTTCAACTCCAAGGGCGTGGTCAGCAGCTACACCTACGAGTCCTCGGACCCCGGCGAGATCGCCAAGCAGCTTCCCGCAGGCGCGGCGGGGCCGGGATCCCGCCCCTAAGGCGGCCCCAAGGGGTCCTTAAATGGAGGAAGCCCGGCGCCTTTGGCGCCGGGCTTCCTTGTTTTCGGGGCGGCGGGCGGCGGTGGGCCGGCCCGGCGGGCTATTCGAACACCGCCATGGTCACGCTCATCGGGTCGAGGTGCTGGGTGTAGACGCGCCAGCCCGAGCGCTCGGGCGGGACCCCGTAGACCTTGACCTGCGGGGGGACGGTGGGGTCCAGGTTGAGCACGGCGCGGTAGAGGACCTTGCTCCACAGGTAGTTGCGCCGCGAGAGGCTCATCACCCTGAGCCGGGTGGCGTCCCCGGCGCCGGCGACGTAGAGCGTCGCGTCCGCGGGGCGGTTCTCGTCGTGGTTGATGAGCAGGACCGTCACCCGTCCCCGGTCGCTGGCGGCGTAGACCTCCACCATGGGGGAGCTGCTCGTGGAGCGCACCAGATCCCCGGTGAAGTTGTTGGCCATCATCTTATACAGCCAGTACCGGGCGCGTTCGGCGTAGGGGCGGGTGGGGTCGTTGTTGGGGTCCAGGAACCCGTGGCCGCCGCCGTCCGTGGGCTTCTCGGTGTTGATGTCCCAGTCCGTGGCCAGGGTGCCGCCGCCCCGGATGAACTCGCCGAGGTAGGCCGCGTTCCACACCGCGTCCTCCACCGCCGCCGTGGCCCAGGTCTCGTCGACCTGCATGTTGAACTCGGTCATGCCCAGTTCCATGCGGCCGGCCTGGGAGGGGTAGTACTGGGCCATCCACTTCTCATAGCGCCGCATCCAGGGGACCAGCTTGGGGATCTTGGTCCAGGCCTGCGTGGCGTCCCAGTACCCGGTGGGGTGGTTGTCCCACTTCTCGTAGAACGGGTAGCTGTGGAAGCTCACCCCGTCCAGGGGGCCGCCCAGGCTGGAATAGAGGGCCAGGAATTTGTGGATCCAGTTGTCCCGGGTGTTGTCGACCTGCTCCCCGTTGACGTACTGGTAGCAGTCCCAGGGGTGCTTGCCCGGGCAGACCGGGTCGTCGATCTGGGCGATCACCGGTCCCAGGATCTTGATGTTCGGGAAGGCGGCGCGCACGGCCCGGGCGAAGGGCAGCACCGTGCGCACGTAGTTCGACAGCACCGTGGAGCCGCCCGGGACCCCGGACATGTAGCGGTTCGGGTCCAGGTCGGGCTCGTTGCCCAACTCCACGTAGGGGACCTTCAGGCCCGAGTCCAAGGCGTTGCGGATCCAAGCCACCTGTTCCTGCGGCGTGCTCTGGAACACGTTGAGGATCATGAGGGCCTCGGTCTGGGGGCCCAGGCCGTGGAGGAAGGTCTTCCAGACGTCCCAGTTGGCCTCGGGCGTCCAGTCCAGGGGCGCATCGGCGGTCTGCTTGAAGATGCCGCCCGTGCGCCAGTTCCATTGGTTGCCGTATTCGCCGCCGGGCAGGCGGATGAGGCGGGTGCGTATGGCCAGCAGCTTGGCCTTTTGGATCGGGTTGGTGAAGGGATCCAGGCCGCTCCACATGGCCAGGTTGTGGCCGTAGACATGGTCGGCGTCGAAGGGGCGCAGGACGGACCCGGCGCGGACCACCACTTGGGCCCGGCGCGGGGGCGTGCGCGGAAGGTACGAGACCGTCACCTCCTGGCTGCCGTCGCCGACGGGCACGCGGGCCGTGAAGGGCGTGTCCACGACGTCGGACCCCAGCACCTCGGCGTCATAGTTGTCGCTGGGCAGGGCCAGCACGGCCCGGCCCCCGGAATCCGTGGTCACCGCTGCCGTGCCCGCGGCCACTACCACGCCCGGGACCGGGGACCCGTAGGGGGTGCGCAGGGTCAGCGTCAGGCGCCCGGGCTTGCCCGGGGTGCGCATGCGGATGTCGTCGACGTAGATCTTGCCGGGGATGGCCCCGCCGGTGTTGAGGATCAGGTAGATCTTCCAGGGCGTGGTGATCTGAGAGCCGTTGATCTTCAGGGCGACGTGGTTGACCCCGTCGACGAGGTCCACCTTGCCGGCTTGGTAGAAGCTGTTTACCGGTCCGGAGAAGGTCGGGATGAACTGCACGTAGGTGGCCGCGGCCTTGGTGCCCGCGGGCATGTACACGTCGCAGAGGAACTCCACCGCGTGGGTCCAGTCGACGTTGTTGCTCCCGTTCACCGCCAGGTTCTGGTTCCACCCCGTGGAGCCCGTGGCGTCGATGGCGAGCGAGTGCTGGCCCGAACTTGCCCACAGCGTCGAGGTCGAGGTGTTGCCGTCGAAGCCGTCCGTGCCGTGCTCGAAATTGTAGACCGTGGTGATGTCTGCGGACAGGCGGGCCGTGAAGGCCAGGGCCAGGGCGAACAGCAGGAAACGTTTGGACGGCCGCATGCGGGCTCCTTCGGGTGGGAATTGCTTTGGGCCCGGTTATCGTAGCAAAGGGGCGAGGACTTTGGCGAGGCGTTTCCTGGCGCGGCGCGTCCCCGGGGTCCGCCTTGCGGAACGCGGGGGCCCGCGTTAGGCTGGTCCTCCCCGACCCTGGAGGAAAAAAGCGCTTATGTCTTCCCGAACGCGGATTCTGGAGTCCCTTCGCGAGGTCATCGACCCGGAATTGGGCCTATCCATCATCGATCTGGGCTTGGTCAAAAAAGTCGAGGTCTCCGGCGACCTCGTTGAAGTCGGCGTGGACCTGACCATCCCGGGCTGCCCGCTCAAGGAGCAGATCCGCCGGGAGGTGGAGGAGGCGGTGCGCAAGGCCATGCCCAAGGCCCGCCTGGAGCTCACCTTGGGGGCCCTGAGCGCCGAGGAACTCGACCGGCTCAAGCGCCGTCTGGGGGCCCAGAAGTCCCAGGCCATAGGATCGCGCGGCGGGAGCGGCCCGGGGGCCGAGCCTGGGCCGGCCGGCCCGGGGGCCACCGCGGGCAAGCTCACCGGCAACGCGGGGGGCATCAACCTGCTGGCCAAGAAGGTACCCCATGTGGTGGCGGTGGGTTCGGGCAAGGGCGGGGTGGGCAAGAGCAGCGTGACGGCCCAACTGGCCTGCGCCCTTGTCCGGGAGGGGCACCCCACCGGCATCCTCGACGCCGACATCACCGGGCCCAGCATCGCGCGCATCTTCGGAACCGAGGAGCGCCCCCGCGTGAAGGAAGGCGAGGGCGACGTGCTGGTGCCCGTGGAAACCCGATCCGGGGTGCGGGTGCTGAGCATGAACCTGCTGTTGGGCGACGAGAAGGCCCCGGTCATCTGGCGCGGGCCCCTCATCAACGGCGCCATCCGCCAGCTCTACGCCAACGCGGCTTGGGAAGGGCTGGAGTACCTGCTCGTGGACATGCCCCCGGGGACCGGGGACGCCACCCTCACCATCTACCAGAGCCTGCCTTTGGACGGGGTCGTCATCGTGACCACGCCGCAGTCCCTGGTGGGGATGATCGTGGCCAAGAGCCTAGGCATGGCCAAGACCCTGCGGGTGCCTGTCCTGGGGCTGGTGGAGAACCTGGCCTATGTCCAGATCCCCGAGCGCCGCGATCCCTACTACCTCTTCGGGCCGCTGCTGGGCGCGCGCACCGCCGAGGAGCACGGGGTGCCGTATTGGGGCAGCCTGCCCGTGGACCCGGCCGTGGCCCTGGCCTGCGACGAGGGCCGCATCCATGAGCTCGACCCGCCCGCCTTCCGCGCCTTCGCACGCCGCTTGGCCGGCGAGGAAGGGGGCCGGTGAAGGGGGGGTTGAGGGTCGCCCTGTTCGGCGCCACCGGCATGGTGGGGCACGCCGTGCTGGAGCATTGCCTCGCCGACTCGGCCGTGGCCTCCGTGCTCGTGGTCGGACGCAGGGGCTGCGGACGGAGCCATCCCAAGCTCACCGAGCATCTGCGCTCCGATTTTTTCGACTATTCCGACGCGGCCGGGGTGTTGGGCGGGATCGACGCCTGCTTCTTCTGCCTGGGGCGTTCCTCACTGGGGCTGGGCGAGGCCGAGTACACCCGCGACACCCATGACCTGACCCTGGCCGCGGCCCGGGCCCTGCTCAAGCTCAACCCGGGCATGGCCTTCTGCTATGTCTCCGGAACCGGGACCGACTCCAGCGGCGCCGGCCGGGTGATGTGGGCCCGGGTCAAGGGCCGCACCGAGAACGACCTGCTGGCCCTGCCCTTCGCCCACCACGGCATGGTGCGCCTGGCCGCGCTGGTGCCGACTCCGGGGTTCCGCTCGCGGGCCTGGGCGACCCGCCTGGGCTACGCCGTCCTGGGGCCTCTGCTGCCGGTCCTCAAGCGCGTCCTGGGGGCCGGCATGGTGCTGGACGGCCCCACCCTGGGCCGGGCCATGGTGCGGGTGGCGCTGGGGCAATCCCCCAAGGCCGTGTTGGAGCCGCGCGACCTCGCCGAACTCGGGCGGGCCTGAAATCCCGGGAAGGCCCGCCCGCGAGGCGGGCTCAGGGTTTGCCGAGGAAGGCCTCTACGGCCGCGTTGAAGGCGTCCTTGGCGTCGACGTGGATCCAGTGCCCGCCCGGCAGGTCGAGGACCTCCAGGCGCGGGAAGGAACGCCGGGTCAGGTCCAGCCCCTCCCGGGTGACGATGGTGCTGTCCCGCCCGTGGATGAGCAGGGTCGGGCCCGGGTACGGGGAACCCTCCGCGGGCACCGCGTCGAGGATGCGGGGATGGTCCCGGGTGAGCCCCTCCAGGTCCAGGCGCCAGCGGAAGCCCCCCTCCGGGAGCGCCACCAAGTTCTTCAGAAGAAAGCGTCGGGTCGCCAGCAGGGGCTCGGCGTCGCGGAGGTAGGGTTCGGCCTGCTCCCGGCGCTCCAGGCCCGCCAGGGGGACCTTGGCCATGTCCTCCAACAGCACGGTGAAGACCGGGGGGACCTTGGCCATGGTGATGTCGGCCAGGACCAGGCGTTCCACCAGGCCGGGGTGGCGCAGGGCCAGGGCCATGGCCACCTTGCCGCCCAGGCTGTGGCCGAGCACCGCGGTGGGACCCACCCCGGCGTCGGCGAGCGTTTCGGCCACGTCGTCGGCCATTCCCTCGAGGGTGTAGGGCCCCCCGTGGGGGCTGCGGCCGTGGCCCCGCAGGTCCACCAGAAGGCAGCGGTGGCTGGCCCTGAGGTGGTCGGCCAGGGGCCAGAGGTTGTCGCCGGATCCGAGAAAGCCGTGCAGGCAGGCCAGGGGGGTGCCGCCCTGGCCCAGGGTCTGGACGAAAAGCTTCATGCCGCGACCACGCGGGCGGCCTCGGCCTTGAGGTCCTTGCGCAGGATCTTGCCGATGTTGGATTTGGGAAGGTCGTCCTTGAACACCACCCGTTTGGGCACCTTGTAGGCGGTCAGGCTCAGGCGGCAGTGCTCCCGCACCGCCTCCTCGGTCAGCCGGGACCCCGGTTCGCCCACCACGAAAGCCACCACCTGCTCGCCGTGGTCCCCGGCCGGGGCCCCCACCACCGCGGCGAGGCGCACCCCCTGCAGCTTGGCCAGGCAGTCCTCCACCTCGTTGGGGAAGACCTTGAAGCCGCTGACCACCACCACGTCCTTGAGCCGGTCCACGATGCGCAGGAAGCCGTCCTCGTCCATCACGGCCACGTCCCCCGTGCGCAGCCAGCCGTCCCGGAGCACCTGGGCCGTGTCCTCGGGCCGGTTCCAGTAGCCCTTCATGACCTGGGGGCCGCGCACGCACAGCTCGCCGGCCTCGCCTTGGCGGGCCTCGCTCCCATCGTCGTGCAGCAGGCGCACGTCGGTGCCGGGCAGCGGCACCCCGATGCAGCCCACCCGCTCCCCGCCCAGGGGATTGACGCAGACGACGGGGGAGGCTTCGCTGAGGCCGTAGCCCTCGGTCACGGGGTTCCCCTGAAGCACCCGCCAGCGTTCGGCCACCGCGCTCAGCAGGGCCGCGCCCCCGGCCAATGAGAACTTGAGGCTTTCGGGCGGGCGCTCCCGGAACCAGGGCTCGGCCAGCAGCCCGGCGTAAAGGGTGTTCACCCCGCACATCCACGTGATCCGGCGCCCGCGGAAGGCGGCCTTCAGGTTGGACAGGGGCCGCGGGCTGGGCACCAGGATGCCGTGCGATCCGGTGCGGTAGAACGTCAGCAGGTTCACGGTGAAGGCGAAGATGTGGTACAGAGGCAGCGGGGCGAGCACGACCTCCTGCTCCGGCACGATGCGGTGGCGGCAGAAAAGCCAGGTTTGCTCGACGTTGCTCAGCAGGTTGCCGTGGGTGAGCATGGTGCCCTTGCTCACGCCGGTGGTCCCCCCGGTGTACTGAAGGCAGGCCAGGGAGTCCGGGCCCGATCCGGAGGTGTAGGCGATGGGGTCGGCGCCCGAGGCGATGCGCCGGCGTCCCGCCTCCAGGGCCGAGCGCAGGTCCGCGAGGCCGCGGGCCTGGCGCGGCACGCGGCGCTGCATGCGCTCGAGCACGAAGCGCACCAAGGCCCCCTGGAGCGTCCCGAAGCCCTCGGCCAGCGAGGCCCGCACCACGTGGCGCACCCCGGTCCCGGCCAGTCCGGCCTCCAGCTTGTCGGCGAAGAGGTCCAGGATCACCAGGGCCGCGGCACCGCTGTCCTTGAGTTGGTAGGCCATCTCCGCGGGGGTGTAGAGCGGGTTGGTGTTGACCAGCACCAACCCGGCCTTGAGCACGCCGAAGGCGGCGATGGGGTAGGCCAGGCAGTTGGGCAGCTGCAGGGCCACCCGCTCGCCGGGTTTGAGCCCCAGGTCCTCGCGCAGGTGCGCGGCGAAGGCATCGCTGAGCTCGTCGAGCCGTCCGAAGCTGAGGGTGCCGGATTGGCCTCCCGGTAGCACGGTGGTGAAGGCCGGCCTATGGCTGTGCAGGCTTGCGTGGGCCCGCAGGAAGCGCGCCAGGTGGTCCTCGGGTAGGGGCGGCAGTTCGTGGGGGGTGTTGGGGGCGTAGAACCGGGTCCACGGGCGGGCGTTCATGGCGGCCTTGAGTTGGGGCTAAGTGGGTCCGGACACCTTAGCGCAGAGGATTGGCCCGCGCCAAGAAAAAGCGGGGCGCAGGGGGGTTCGGGGTCCGTAACGAAAAATTTACCTTAAAAACAGCCTCCTAATGGCTTTGAAGAAATTGTCTAATGGTTAATGCATTAGTTGTAGGAAAGTATCTGATTTAACCTGGTTTAATCGATTGAATTTAACCAATTTTCTCCTCCATGTGTGAGGTTCTTTGATAGACTATGGAAATCGCGCACACTGAAACGAGGCTGACATGGTGTTCACGGAGCAGAGAAGTTCCAACCGCATTCCGGTACGCATGCGGGTGGACTGCAAGCCCCTTTCCTCCGCCGAGATCAAGGACATCCTCGACGGCCACGGCTACAGCGAACTGGCCTACGCCAGCTTGGCCCTGAGCCGGCCCCGCCAAGGCATGCTGCCGGCACGCATCAAGAATCTCAGTCCCGGCGGCCTGTGCCTGGAAGGACCCCTGCCCATGAAGGAAGGGGAGGTGGCGGCCCTGGACCTGCATCTTTTGGACGAACGCGTGGCGCTCAAGGCCCTGGCCGAGGTGGTGTGGTCCCAACCCGCCGCCGACGAGACCCGGCCCCATTCCTGCGGACTGCGTTTCGCCGCCATGGACGAGGACGGACTCAAACGCCTCAAGAGCTATCTGGCCCTGCTGCCCCGGGACCGCGAAGCCGTCCCCGCCTGAGGTCCGGAAGCTACGTGACCCAGGACCATCCCGAACCGCGCCCCACCGTCCCCGAATCCGGCGAAAAAAGGATCACCCCGCGCACCGCGGCGCGCCTGCGCGTGGACGCGCGTTTGGTGCGCCCCGAGGAACGCCACGCGCTGATGGCGGGCCAGGGTTTCGCCGAGCTCGACGACGAGGCCCTTTCCCTGAGCCGGCCGCGCCACGGGCTCACGCGCCTGGAGAGCCGCGACGTTTCGGCCTCGGGGCTGCGCCTGAAAGTGCAAGGCCTGGAGGGGGTCTCCACGGGCAAGGGCCTGTGCCTGGACGTGCACCTTCCCGGGGATAGGCGGGTGGTGAAGCTGCTGGGCGAGGTGGTGTGGACCGGGGAATCCGCCGGCGAGCCCGTGGCCGGCGTGCGCATGGCCTCCCTGGCCCAGGAGGGCCTGCGCCGGCTCCTGGGCCTCCTGGGCTGAGGCCTTCAAGGCACCGCGGTCACGGCCCCGGTGGCGGGGTCGTAGCGAACCCCTGCGGGCACGGACTGGATGTAGCCCCCGTCCTTGAGTTCGTCGAGGCTCCCGGGCAGGCGCCCCTGGGCCGCTTGGAACGCGGACACCGCCGTTTTCAAATTCGCCAGGTCCGCCTCCGCCACGGCGTTGCGGGCGCTCTGTTCCATGGCCTGGGCCCGCGAGGCCTCGGCCAGCTCCCCGCCGCCCAACGCGGCGGAAGGGCCTCCCTGCCCCACCATGATCCATCCCGCGATCCCGAGCACGACCAAAAGCCCGACCAGTCCCAGCGCCTTCATGGCTCCCCCTTGTGTCCCGGCGGGGCGGCCTGCCCCTTCCCTACGATACGCGCCGCGGGCCCGGACTGTGACGCCTTTGGGGGGCCCCGCCCGGGCCTAGGTTGACACCCCTGGGTCCCCGGCCTAAAGTCCTAGGATTGCGCCGTTTTTCACGCCGAAACCCGGAGTCCCCATGCCCGTAGAGCCCATCCGCGAAGCCCTCACGTTCGACGACGTCCTGCTGCTGCCCGCCCACAGCGACTTCCTGCCCAAGGACGCCGACCTGCGCACCCGCCTGACGAAATCCATCCAGATCAACATCCCCATCATCTCGGCGGCCATGGACACCGTCACCGAGGCCACCCTGGCCATCGCCCTGGCCCGGGAGGGCGGGTTGGGGGTCATCCACAAGAACATGACCCTGGAACGCCAAGCCGCCGAGGTCGACAAGGTCAAGCGCAGCGAGTCGGGCATGATCAGCAACCCCGTGACCATGGGCCCGGAGGCGCCGGTGAGCGAGGCGCTCGAACTGATGGCCCGCTTCCGCATCAGCGGCGTGCCGGTGACCGACAAGAACGGCCGCCTCGTGGGCATCCTCACCAACCACGACTTGCGCTTCCTCAAGGACACCACGCAGCCCATCAAGAACCTGATGACGCGCAAGGACTTGGTGACGGCGGCGGTGGGCACCACCCTGGAGCAGGCCACCGCCATCCTCAGCGAGCACCGCATCGAGAAGCTCCCCGTGGTGGATCGGGACTTCAAGCTCAAGGGCCTCATCACCATCAAGGACATCGAGAAGCGCCTGAAGTTCCCGGACGCCTGCAAGGACGGCCAGGGCCGCCTGAGGGTGGGCGCGGCCGTGGGCCCGAGCCACGACATGGAGGAGCGGGTCGAGGGGCTGCTCAAGGCCGAGGTCGACGTGATCGTCGTGGACACGGCCCACGGCGACAGCGACAACGTGGTGGCCTCGGTGCGGGCGATCAAGCGCCGCTTCAGCCGGGCCCAGGTGGTGGCCGGCAACGTCGCCACGGCCGAGGGCGTGCGCGCCCTGGCCAAGGCCGGGGCCGACGCGGTCAAGGTGGGCATAGGCCCGGGCAGCATCTGCACGACGCGGGTGGTGGCCGGCATCGGGGTGCCCCAGATCACGGCCGTCTCCGACGCCGCCCGCGAGGCCGACAAGGCCGGCATCCCGGTGATCAGCGACGGGGGCGTGAAGTATTCGGGCGACGTGGCCAAGGCCCTGGCCGTGGGCGCGAGCTGCGTGATGATGGGCAACATCTTCGCCGGCACCACGGAGAGCCCGGGCCAGGTGGTGCTGCTGGAGGGCCGCCAGTTCAAGGTCTACCGCGGCATGGGCAGCCTTTCGGCCATGAAGCAGGGAAGCAAGGACCGCTACGGCCAGGCCGGCGTGGAGGACCAGAAGCTGGTGCCCGAGGGCATCGAGGGGCGCGTCCCCTACCGCGGCCCCTTGAGCGGGGTGGTGGCCCAGCTCGTCGGCGGCGTGCGCGCCGCCATGGGCTACACCGGCAGCCGCACCGTCAAGGACCTGCGCAAGGCCAAGCTCATCCGCATCACCGGGGCCGGGCTCAAGGAGAGCCACCCCCACGACGTCATCATCACCAACGAGGCCCCCAACTACTGGCTGTCCTGAGGGGCCCGTCCCGGCCGGAGCGACCCATGCGTTTCCTGGTCCTGCTGCGCGGCGTCAACGTCGGGGGCGCCCATCGGATGCCCATGGCCGAGCTGAAGGAGGTCATGGCCGGGCTCGGCTGCGGCGGCGTGGTGACCCACATCCAAAGCGGCAACGCCGTCTACGAGGCCCCCGCCGCCCTGGCCAAGGACCTGCCGGCGCGGTTGGAAGCGGCCCTGCGCGGGCGCTTCGGGTTCGAAGCGCCGGTGGTCCAGCGTTCCGCGCGGGAATGGGGGGAGGCCCTGGCCGCCCGGCCCTTTCCGGGGGCCGATCCCGCCCACCGCCACATCGGTTTCCTCAAGGAAGCGCCGGCCAAGGCCGCCGCGGACGCGGCAGTGCGGCAGGCGCCCCGCGCCCCGGGCGAGGAGGTCCGGGTGCTGGGACGCGAAGTGCACCTGCTCCTGCCGCACGGGGTGGCCGGCACCAAACTCACCAACGCCTACTTCGACTCCCGGCTCAAGACGGTGTGCACGCTGCGCAACCTGCGCACGGTCGAGGCCCTGGCGGCCCTGCTCCAGGGAGCGGAATGACGGCCCCGGTCCCCGGCGAGATCCGCGCCTTCCCCTCGGCGAAGGACTGGGAGGCCTGGCTGGAGTCCCACCACGCCTCCCATCCGGGCCTATGGGTGCGGCTGTACAAGAAGGCATCGGGCGTGGCTTCCATGAGCTACGCGCAGGCCTTGGACGGCGCCCTGTGCTACGGGTGGATCGACGGCCCCCTGCGCAAGGGCGATGCCCGGTCCTGGCTCAGGCGCTTCACCCCCCGCCGCGCGGGCAGCCTCTGGTCCCAAGTCAATGTCGGGCACGTGGAGCGGCTGGCCCGGGAAGGGCGCATGCGGCCCGCGGGCCTGGCGCGGGTGGCCGAGGCCAAGGCCAACGGGCGCTGGGCCCAGGCCTATGCCCCGCCCTCGCGCTCCGACGCGGCGCTGCCCGAGGGCTTTCTCAAGGCCCTCGCCCGCCACAAGGGCGCCCAAGCCTTTTTCGAGGGCCTGGACAAGGCCAACCGCTACGCCATCGCCTACCGCTTGGCCACGGCCAAGAAACCCGAAACCCTGGCCCGGCGCCAGGCCGCCATTCTGGCCATGCTCCAGGAGCGCCGCGCCTTCCACGGGCCGACGGCCCGAACCAAGGGGGAATCGTGAAGGAAGCCTCGCCCAACGACTTCCGCGAACGCGGGATTCTGCGTTCCCCTTGGGTCTGGGGGTTCCTCATGCTCACCCAGATCGTGGAGTGCGGCCTGGACGTCCATCGCATGGCCAAGGCCGGCCCCCAGGACTACGGCATGGACCTGGTGGCCAGCCTGGGGCTGGCGGCGGTTTTTTTGGCCTTGGCCGCCTCCACCGCGAGGCCCAGGTTCCGGCTGGAGCCGGCTGGGCTGCGGTACCTGTCTTTGGGGGCCTTCCGCTACCGCTTCGTGGCCTGGGACGGGATCCGGGGGGTGGACTGCCGCCCGCCCAAGAACCCCGCCGGCACCTACGAGGTCGAGCTGCAGTTCGAGGGCCGCGCGTACTGCTCCGCGCAGTTGGAGCGGGGGGAGGCTTTGCGTCTGCTGGCTCGCCTCAGGCCCGCCTCGGCCGGGGCCGTCTGGACCCCCGCGGCCCTGGAGCAATTGCCGGCGCCCCTGCGCGATGGGGGGCGTTAGGCCGGGGTGGCCTCAGGGAAGGTCGAACAGGAGGAATTCGCAGGCGCCGGCCGCCCGAATATCCAGGGAGCGCTCCCCGCTGAGCGCGGCCCCATCCCCCTGGACGAGCCGCTGGCCCTGGAGTTCCAGCTTTCCCCGCGCCACCTGCACCCAAGCGTGGCGCCCGGGCAGCAAGGTGCGCCCCACCCGGGCCCCCGCGTCCAGGCGGCAGGCCTCCACCACGGCGTCCTGGAGCAAAGGTAGGGAGCCCTCCCGGCCGTCGCCCGAGGCGACCGGAGCCAGGCGGTTGCGCAAGGCGGATTCCGTCAGCGTGGCTTGGTGGTACGCGGGTTCGCCCCCACGCCGGGAGGGGAGGATCCAGATCTGCAGGAAGTGGGTCTCCTCCGTCGGTGAGGCGTTGACCTCGCTGTGCGCGATCCCGGTCCCGGCGCTGATGAGCTGAGCCTCCCCCGCGCGGATCGTGGCGCGCCGCCCCAGGCTGTCCTGGTGCTCCAGGGCGCCCTCAAGCACGTAGGTGAGGACTTCCACGTCCTGGTGGGGATGCAGGTCGAAGCCGTGGCCTCCCTGGACCCGGTCCTCGTTGATCACGCGCAGGCAGCGGAAGCCCATGTGCGCCGGGTCGTGGTATTGCGCGAAGGAAAAGGTGTGCAGGGACAGGAGCCAGCCGTGATCGGCCCGGCCGCGTTGGGTGCCCGGTCTGAGGGTGAGCATGGCGCTTCCCGGAGGGGTGGTTTCGGCGCGGGGGACGCCGTTGGGGACGGATCGTCATTCCTGGAACGATGCGGGAGGCCCGCGCGGGTCAGGGCCGCCCGCGGCTCCCGGAGCCGCGCTCCCGGTGCGGACAGCCCGGCCAGCAGCAGGGCCGGCGCTTTCCCGCCTTGAGCTGTTCCCGGGCCCGGCGTAGGTGCTCCACCCGGGTCTCGGGTTTCTTGAAGAACGTGATCCAGCAGATCCACTCGTTGCGGGCCAGGGGCGTGACGTCGTCCCAGGCCGCGCGCGCCGCGGCGTCGGCCCGGAGCATGGAGCGCAGGTCCGGCGGCAGGGGATGGACCGTCCCGCCGGGGATCTTCCGCGTGGGGGTGGGCATGGGGCTATGATAGCCTGGGCCGGGCCGACGGGCCAGCTTAGGCGTGCAGGCGGGACGCCGCCCCAAGACCCTTCCAGGAGGCGAGGATGGCGGAATCGGATTACCAAGTTGTGGAATTCGGGCCTATGGAGTCCTGGGGCGCCTTCTTCGGCGGGTACTCCCCCCAAACGCTGGCTCCGGGCCGAAAATTCGTGGACCGCGAGATGGACCTGGGATACTTCGGGGTCTCGCTCAATTCGCGCGTCCCGGGCGAGGGCGTCGACTATTGGCACTCCCATTCCGTCCTGGAGGAGCTCTATTTGTTCCTGGAGGGCGAGGGCGAGATGGGTCTGGACGACCGGGTCGTTCCGGTCAAGGCCGGCACCGCAGTGCGGGTGGGCCAGGGTGTGCTGCGCACTTGGCGCTGCGCGCCCACGAGCCCGGTGCCCCTGAAATGGATCTGCATACGCGCCGGAGGGGCCCGCCTCAAGGACATCCCCAAAGACGCTGCCCCGATCCGCGACCGGCCCCTGCCTTGGTGAGCGCCCATTTCCCCCGGCCGTAATGTCGGCTTCTCCCACAACGTCGCGGCCCAGCCCCCACGCCGACTCTACGCCAGGGGAAGCACACCCAAGGAAGTTTGTGACCACATCCTGCGGGAGGAGGTTCTCAAGCCTCAGGGGGCTCCCGTTTAAATTGCTTTCGCCAACCTGCGGGAACCGTTGCGTTTGACTCCGGTGACGCCAATAGAGTCTGCGGCAAATTTCAAGCCTACCCCAGCCATCAATTTTTCAAATGTCTCAAGGGTGGGGTTGGACTTGGGTTGAGCCGCCCTTATGACATTTGGAACCGCCATGTGGATTCTGCGAGCTACAGCAGAATAACCCTGCGCCTTCACAACTTTGCCCACGGCTACCTTCAGGGGGATTCCCTCCTCCAGGCAAGCGTGGACAAAACCCTTGGCGAATTCAGGGTCCTTGAGGTCCTCCAGCAGCCCCTCATTCCAATCAACACTCTTTTTGGGCATGGCCCTTCTCCTGTAGGTAGTCTTCCCAGTATTGCATTGCTCGGGCTATGTCGCTCTGTTGTCCCGACTTGGAACCACCGCAGAGGAGGACAACCAGAGTGTCCCCATGCAGACCGTAATAGAGCCGATAGCCAGGTCCAAAATCCAGGATCGCTTCGCAGAGACCAGAAGCAAAGTGTCGCCCTTTGCCCAGGTTGCCCACTTCGAATCGTTGAATCCTGGCCTGGATCCGAATACGAACAGGCTTGTCCAGCGCATCAAGCCATTGCCTGAAGGGGCTCTCGCCATTGAGTAGGTATTCCTTGATCCGATACCCTGCCATGGGTCTCCTCGGAATGATTATATCATATATGATATAGCTTTAAAATCAAAACTCCGCACCTTCGGGAATAAGCCCAGCCTTCTTTCCCAACCCTTCCAAGGATCCCAACCCAGCCCCGCAATGTGTGGCCAGAACTTGATTTGAGCCTTTAATCGAAGGCTTTAAGGGCTCGGGGAGGAAATCGAATGCGGGTTTGGTAGCACCTTGTTAGCGTCTCAATAGATTCTGGATTTCGTGGGAAGAGGGGCATCGCCCTATTCCAGCGGCGGTTCCACGCTGGGTGTGGGCGTTCTTGATGAAGCACCACGGCCTTAAAGCAGGATCTTAAAGAAGTCGGCACCTACGGGGACTGGCGGCAAGGTGGCGCGTGTCTCCTGCCACTCCCCAAAATCCCTTGACCCCAACACCCCCTTCCCGTATGGTATCCGCCCCTGGTTTGGGTTCTGAACCGGGGCGCTGTGCGTCGGCAGGATTTGCGTTCCCACGCCATCCGTCCTGGCGCACACGGGCATTTTGGCTTCCCCACGCGGGCCAAAAGCCTTGCGACACAAAGGAAAACTGAGGCGCCTTGGTCTAGCTGGTTAGGACGCCGCCCTCTCAAGGCGGAGATCACGGGTTCGAGCCCCGTAGGCGCTAAAAAAAGCAGCAGCCCCTGTCTCTCGAGACTCGGGCTTTCTGCATTTTTAGGCTTCAGCGTTCGGGGTCATCGGCATCCGGAATCCGCTGAGCCGGGAGGGGCCCCGGCCCTTCCCCCTGCGGGATCACGGGCGCAACTTTTTTGGAACGACGTTTCATGCGCTCCTTGATTTTGTGCCGCCCCCTACCTATCATCATTTCAGCCGCATCCACTCACTTCGGCCCTGGGAGGTTCCTGATGAACAAGTCCTTGTTGCTTACCCTGTCCGCCTGCGCGTGCCTGGGACTGTCCGGCGCCTTGAGGGCCGACGCCCCGGCGGCCACCTCGTCCACGGCCGCGACCGGTTCGACCGCCGCCGCCGGCGCGGCCGCTCCGGATGCCTCCGGCGTGGCCAAGAACGACGCGCCCGGTTCGCTGAAGAAGGGCAAGGCCCTTCTGGACGCGGGCAAGTACGCCGATGCGGTGGCGTACTTCACCGGCATCGGCGAGCAGGTCGCCGACCACGGCAAGGCCAAGCGTGAGCCGTACCGCCAGCTCGACCTCGCCACCGCGTACCTGGGCGAGAACGACTATGCGAACGCCGAGAAGGCGGCCCAGGCCGCCCTGGCCCTCAACCCGGACCTGGAAGGCGCCTGGAACGACCTGGCTTCGGCCCAGGTGAATTCCGGCGACCGGGCCGCGGCCATCGCCACGTACCAGAAGGGCGTCGCCCAGCTCACCAAGGACGGTGCCGACCACTCCCGGCTGGACCAGAACCTGCAGTCGCTGCAGGCCGCCGCCGAGCGCCTGGCCAAGGGCAAGCTGAAGTCCATCAAGAAGTCCCTGCCCGCGGCCGTCTCGGCCACCACCCATGCCGCCGCCGCGGTCACCAACGCAGCCGCCACGGTGGGATACTAGCCTCTCCAGGGTTCCTGAAGGCTTTTCGAAGGGCCCTCCCCCGCCCGGGGGAGGGCTTTTTCATGCCCCACGCGCGGCGCGGTGGTAAAGTGGGACGTACCTTTTCCTTGGGAGAGTGCTGCGATGGAGATGCAAAAAACGCGCCTGGGGCGCAGCGGCGTGGTGGTGAGCCGCCTGTGCCTGGGCACCATGAATTTCGGATGGGATTCCGACGAAAGCACGGCCTTCGCCATCATGGACCGGGCCCTGGAGCTGGGCATCAACTTCTTCGACACCGCCAACGTGTACGGCTGGAAGATGGGCGAGGGCCTCACCGAGCAGATCCTGGGCCGCTGGTTCCGCCTGGGCGGCGGGCGGCGTGAGAAGGTGGTCTTGGCCACCAAGGTCTTCAACCCCATGGGCGAGTGGCCCAACGAGCGCGGGCTGTCGGCGCTGCACATACGGCGGGCCTGCGAGGACAGCCTCAAGCGCCTGCGCACCGACCACATCGACCTGTACCAGTTCCACCACGTCGACCGCAACGTGCCTTGGGAGGAGATCTGGCAGGCCTGCGAGGTCCTGGTGCAGCAGGGCAAGGTCACGTACTTCGGAAGCAGCAACTTCGCGGGCTGGCACCTGGCCCAGGCCCAGGAGGCCGCCCGTTCGCGCCGCTTCCTGGGGCTCGTCTGCGAGCAGACCAAGTACAACCTGGCCTGCCGCGTCCCGGAGCTGGAGGTCCTGCCCGCGGCCCAAGGCTACGGCCTGGGGTTGATCCCCTGGAGCCCGCTGGCCGGGGGCGCCCTGGCCGGGGGGGCGACCCGGGGGCAGGGCAAGCGCCGCCAGCACGAGTGGACCAAGGGCTTCGTCAAGGAGCACGCCAAGACCCTGGAGGCCTACGAGCGCCTGTGCCGGCGCTGGGGGCACGCCCCCGCCGACGTGGCCCTGGCCTGGCTGCTGCGCAACCCCGTGGTCACGGCGCCCATCATCGGGCCGCGCACCCTGGAGCAGTTGGAGGGCAGCCTGGGCGCCTTCAAGGTGGAGCTCGACGCCAAGCGTCTGGGCGAACTGGACCGCCTGTTCCCGGGTCCGGGCGGGACCGCCCCCGAGGCGTACGCCTGGTAGCGGGTCGACGGGCCTTCAAAAAGCGAAAGGGCCGCCCCAATGGGGCGGCCCTTTCCGTTTCATCGGCCTGCGCGGGTCAGTTCTTGCTCATCAGGTTCAGGGCGCTGCCGGCTTTGAACCAGGCGATCTGGTCGGCGTTGAGGGAATGCCGGGCCTGGATGCGCTCCTCGGAGCCGCCCTTGTGCCGCAGGACCACGGTCAAGTCCCGGCCCGGGGCCAGGTCCTTCAGCCCCAGCACGTCGAGGGTGTCGTCCTCCAAAACCTTGTCGTAGTCCTTGGGGTCGGCGAAGGTCAGGGGCAGGATGCCCTGCTTCTTCAGGTTGGTCTCGTGGATGCGGGCGAAGCTCTTGACCAGCACCACGGCCGCGCCGAGGTGGCGCGGGCTCATGGCCGCGTGTTCGCGGCTGGAGCCCTCGCCGTAGTTCTCGTCGCCGACCACGGCCCACTTCAGGCCGCGGGCCTTGTAGCTCCGGGCCACGGCCTGGGGCTCCTTCCATTCGCCGGTGGCCTGGTCCTTGGCCTGGCCGGGCTTGCCGGTGAAGGCGTTCACCGCGCCCAGGAACATGTTGTTGGAGATGTTGTCCAGGTGGCCACGGTATTTCAGCCAGGGCCCGGCCGGGGAGATGTGGTCCGTGGTGCACTTGCCCTTGGCTTTCAACAGCAGCGGCAGGCCCGTGAAGTCGCGGCCGTGCCAGGCGTCGAAGGGCGAGAGCAACTGCAGGCGGTCGCTCTTGGGGTCGACCACGATGCGCACCGCGGACCCGTCCTTGGCCGGGGCCGCGTAGACGCCCTGGGGAGGCACGAAGCCGGCTTTGGGGAGGTCGTCGGCGGGCTTGGGCGGCTCGAGGCGCACCTTCACGCCGGCGGCCGTGGTGAACTCCCCGGCCAGGGGGTTGACGTCCAGGCGCCCGGCCAGGGCGAAGGCTATCACGACCTCGGGGGAGCCGATGAAGCTCATGGTGGCGTCGTTGCCGTCGTTGCGGGCGGGGAAGTTGCGGTTGAAGGAGCTGATGATGCTGTTGACCTCCCCTTTCTTGACGTCGTCGCGCTTCCACTGGCCGATGCAGGGCCCGCAGGCGTTGGCCATCACCGTGGCGCCCACCTTCTCCAGGCTGGCCATCTGCCCGTCGCGCTGGATGGTGCGGTAGATCTGCTCCGAACCCGGGGTGATGAGCAGGGGAGCCGAGGTCTTGGCGCCCCGGGACGCGGCCTGCTCGGCGACATCGGCGGCCCGTCCGAGGTCCTCGTAGCTGGAGTTTGTGCAGCTGCCGATGAGCGCCGCCTTCAGCTCGACGGGGTAGCCGTTGGAGGCGGCGTCCCGCGCCATCTGGCTCACCGGGCGGGCCAAATCCGGCGTGTGGGGTCCCACCACGTGGGGCTCCAGCGCGGACAGGTCGATGCGCACCACCTGGTCGTAGTGGCGTTCGGGGTCGGCCTCGCATTCCGGGTCGGGCTCCAGGAGGTCCTTGTTCGCGTCCGCCAGGGCGGCCAGCGCGGCGCGGCCCGTGCCCCGAAGGTAGCGGGCCATGGAGGCGTCGTAGGGGAACACCGAGGTGGTGGCCCCGATCTCGGCGCCCATGTTGGTGATGGTTCCCTTGCCGGTGCAGCTGAAGCTGCGCGCCCCGGGGCCGATGTACTCCACGATGGCGTTGGTGCCGCCCTTGACCGTGAGGATCTGGGCCACCTTCAGGATCACGTCCTTGGGCGAGGTCCATCCGGACATGGCCCCCGTGAGTACGACGGCGATGCGCTTGGGGTGCTTGACCACCCAGGGCAGGCCGGCCATCACGTCCACGGCGTCGGCCCCGCCCACGCCGCAGGCCACCATGCCCAGGCCGCCGGCGTTGGGGGTGTGGCTGTCGGTGCCGATCATCATGCCGCCGGGGAAGGCGTAGTTCTCGAAGACCACCTGGTGGATGATGCCCGCGCCCGGCTTCCAGAAGCCGATGCCGAACTTGTCCGAGGCCGAGGCCAGGAAGGCGTAGACTTCCTTGTTCGTGTCCTCGGCCGTGGCCAGGTCCTGGGAGGAGCCCCGGTAGGCCTGGATGAGGTGGTCGCAATGGACGGTGGAGGGGACGCGCACCGTGGGGATCTGGGCCTGGCTGAACTGGAGGATGGCCATCTGGGCCGTGGCGTCCTGCATGGCCACGCGGTCCGGGCGGGTGTCCAGGAAGGCCGCGCCCACGGCCAGCTCCTGGGACTCGGGTTTGTCCAGGTGGCCGAAGACGATCTTCTCGGCCAGGGTCAGCGGCCGGTTCAGGCGCTTGCGCACGGCGGCTAGGTTCCTGCGGGTGGTGGCGTAGACGCGCTCCACCATTTCGGGCGTGGTCTCGATCACGGGCATCGTGGGGCTCCTTGAGGCCGCATCCCCGCGACAGGGAGGGTCCTCATTGGGGTGGATGGAAGCTCGATTCTCAAAAGCCCCCCCTGTCTTGTCCAGCCCCATCTTGGGGGCGTCCCGGTTTTCCGGGGCCGGACTACGGGTGCGGGCCGCTTCAAGGGGAGCCAGCGGGATTCGCCGGCCGGACCCTAAGGCGTGGCGTCCCCGGGCCCGGGCGGGTATCATGGCCAAGCGCCGGCCCGGGGCCGGTGGACTTCCCGTCAGGAGAACCCATGTCGTTCAAAGGCAAACGCATCGTCATCACCGGGGCCTCGCGCGGCGTCGGCTACCACGCCGCCCGCCTCTTCCTCGAGGCCGGCGCCGAGGTCCTCGGCACGGGCCGCGACCCGGAACGCCTGCGGAAGGCCGCCTCCGAGCTCAAGGCCCTGGGGGCCTTCACGCCCGTGGTGGCGGATTTCTTCGACCCGGCCGCGCCCAAGCGCCTGGCCGAGGCGGTCGGCCGCCAATGGGGAGCTTTGGACCTTTTGGTCAACAACGCCGGCGTGCAGACCTACAAGAAGGACTGGATGGCCGAAGGGGTGGACCTTCTGGAGCGCCAACTGCGCGTCAACGTGCTGGCGCCCCATGAGCTGACCTTCCACCTGCTGCCCTTGCTGCGCAACGGCGACGAGCCCAGGGTCATCAACGTCAGCTCCGGCGCCGGCACGCGCCAAGCCCTCATCGAGACCCCGGACATGCCCACCTACCGCCTCACCAAATATACCCTGGGAGGCCTGACCATCCTGTGGGCCGGCGAGCTCAAGGGCGCGGTGGCCGTCAACGCCCTGGATCCGGGCTGGCTCAAGACCGACCTCGGCGGCCCCAACGCGCCGGGGGAACCCGTCGACGGCGGGCACCGGGTCTTGGCCCTGGCGGCCCTGCCCTTTGAAGTCAGCGGCAAGTTCTTCTATGGCGACCAAGAAATACGCTTCTAAATAAAGGATTTTCACGGAATATTCGGGGGAACGCATGCTTTCCGACGAGGAAGCCCTGGAAGTCGCCCGCACCGCCCGGGTCGTGGCCGTGGTGGGCATGACCGATGGGTCCAAACCCGGGCGCGCCAGCTTCGAGATCCCGCAGATGCTCCAGAAGCGGGGCCTGAGGGTTCTCCCGGTGAATCCCATGATCTCCGCGGCCTTGGGCGAGACCTCCGTGCCCCATCTGGCCGATCTCAGGGAAGTCCCGGATGTGGTGGATGTCTTCCGCCGCAGCGATGCCATCCCGGAGCTGGCCGAGGAATTGCTGGCCTTGCCCCCGCCGCGGCGGCCCCGGACCGTCTGGCTTCAGACCGGCATCCGCCACCCCGAATCCGAGGCCCGCCTGGAAGCCGCCGGATACCGGGTGGTGGCGGACCGTTGCCTGGGGGTCCTGGTGGCCCGTGCCGGGCGGTGAAAAGGCCTTTCTTATGGTACAATTTCTGGTCCAAAACATAAGCTGACGAGGGTGCATGGAGGTCCAGGCCGGCCAGGTGGTGCAGGAACGTCTGAGCGGGGATAAAGCCGCGGAATTGGCCCCGCCGTCACCCGGGGTGCTCTCCGTGACCCCCCTGGGGGGGGTGGGCGAGGTCGGCAAGAACTTCACCCTCATCGAGTACGGCGGCAAGACCCTGATCATCGACTGCGGGTTGCGCTTCCCCAACGTGGCGGAGCACCCGGGCATCGACCTGATCATCCCGGACTTCAGCTACCTCCGCCAGGCCGGGGAGGTGGTGGGGTTGGTCCTGACCCACGGCCACGAGGACCACATCGGGGCCTTGGCCTTCCTGCTGCGGGAGAGGCCCCTCACGGTCTACGGCACCCGCTACACCCTGGCGCTGGCCCAGGGCCGGGTGCGGGAGATGGGGCTGCTGGAACGGGCCCGTTTCGTGGAGGTCGCCGCCGGCGGCACCCTGGAGCTGCGGCCTTTCCGCCTTCGCTTCTTCAGCGTCTGCCACAGCGTCTGCGACGGGATGGGCGTGGCGGTGGGCACGCCCTTGGGGATGGTGGTCCACAGCGGGGACTTCAAGTTCGACTCCGACCCGGTCGACGGGCGGCGTTTGGACCGAGAGCTGCTGCGGCGCCTGGGCGAGGAGGGTGTGCTGGCGCTGATGAGCGACAGCACCAACGTCGAACTGCCGGGCTGGACCCCCGGGGAGCGCAGCGTGCGGCCCGGACTGGAACGGGCCCTGGCCGACGCCCCGGGCCGGGTCTTCCTGACCAGCTTCGCCAGCCATGTGCACCGTTTCCAGCAGGTGCTCGACGCCGCCAGCGACACGGGGCGCGTGGTCTGCCCCCTGGGCCGCAGCATGGAGGGCAACATGCGCCTGGCCCGGGAATTGGGCTACCTGCGCGTGCCCGAGGGCGTGCTGGTGGACTTGGCCACGGTGCAGCGCCTGCCCCCGGAGCGTAGCGTGGTGGTCAGCACCGGCAGCCAGGGCGAGCCCCGCAGCGGGCTGGCCCGCCTGGCCGACGGCACCCACTCCGACTTGAAGGTGGCCCCGGGCGATGTGCTGGTGTACTCGGCCCGGGCCATCCCGGGCAACGAACGCACCATCGGCGCGCTCATCAACAACTTCTACCGCCGCGGCGCCGAGGTCATCACCGAACGCAACGACCGCGTGCACGTCAGCGGGCACGGTTCGCGCGAGGACGGCCGCGAGATGTTGAGGCTGCTCAAGCCCCGTTTCTTCCTGCCCGTCCACGGAGAACTGCGCCACCAGGTCAACCACCGCCGCCTGGCCTACGACGAGGGCATCCCCTCCGAGCGGGTGTTCCTGCTGGAGAACGGCCAGCGCTGGACCTTCGACGGGGCCCGGGCCGCCGCCGACGTCTTCGTGCCCGCGGGCGAGGTGCTCGTCGACGGGTTGGCCACGGACGAGCCCGATTCCGTGGTGCTGCGCGACCGCCAGCACCTGCGCGAGGACGGGTTCGTGGTCTGCTCGGTGGGCCTGAGCCGCCGCGACGGGGAAGTGCTCCAAGGGCCCCACCTGTTGGCCCGGGGCCTGATGGCCCCGGACCTGGACGGCCTGCTGGCCCAGGCCGAGGGGCAGGTGCACGCCGTGCTCTCGGAACAGGCCGCCTACGGCAAGCCGCCGGACTGGGACCAGGCGCGCGACCTCACCACCACCACGCTCAAGCGCTTCTTCAAGAAGCGGCTCCAGGCCCGCCCGGTGATCGTACCGGCGGTCCTGGAGCTGTGAACCGCGACCCGGAGGGAGGACGTTTGTCCAGCGCCCGCGCCAGGAAGCCATCTCGCCGTGCCCCCGCCGCCCCTCGGCGGGCCGCGTCCCGCCGCGTCCCGGCGGTGGCCGCGCCCCGGGGACGGTCCCGTCCCGGGTTCGTGGCCCAGGCCTGGGAGGCCGCCCTGGATTTCGGCCAGGAACGGCGCCAGGAACTGACCGGGCTGATGCAGTTTTTGGCCGGCCTGGCCCTGGCCCTGGCCCTGGTGCCCCTGGACAAGGACCTTCTGGGCGTGGCGGGCATGTACTGCTTCCGGGCCTGCTTCGGCCTGCTGGGCCTGTCCTACGTGGCGCCGCCCCTGGCCCTCCTGCTGCTGGGCTGGCTGAACCTGCGCCGGCGCTCCCTGAGGGCTCCTTCGGTGAAGGCCGCCGGCACCGGGCTGGCCATGGTCGCCGTCTGTAGCCTGGTGCACCTGGTGGCGCCCGCGCCGCTGGCCACCGGCCCGGCCCAGGGGCTTTACCTGGGCGGCATGCTGGGGACCCTCCTGGGCGCGGCCATGGAGCAGTACCTTTCGGCCGTGGGCACGGTCCTCGTGTGCCTGGCGCTGCTGGCCGTTTCGGTCTACCTGTTGGAGCAGGAGGCCCGGGTCAAGACCGTGGTGCTGCGGGCCTATGAGCGCCTTCGGCTGGGGCGCCTCGGCGCCGGGGAGGCCGCCGACGCGGCCCCCAGGCTGGGGCGCAAGGGCGCGTCCTGGGAGCCTGAAGCCGGGGAGGCCGGGGAGCAGGATGCGGACGCGGGGGCCGGCCGGGGGGATGCCGGCGCCGTCGCGGATCCGGCCGGGGCCCGGGCCGCCTCGGCGCGGGAGCGCGAGGCCCTGGCCGAGCGCGTCATCGAGCGCAAGCGCGGCGAGAAGATCAAGGTCTCCGAGGCCGGGCCCAGGGTGAACACCCTGGCCAGCACCGACGCCTTGGCCGTGACCGCGCAGGGTAGCGCCAGCGCCCTGGAGGGGTACCGGCTTCCGGACCCCGATTTGTTGCAGCCGGCTGCCGGCTCCATCGCCGCGCCCAAGGACTACGAGCAGGTCTCAACCAACCTTGAGCGGGTGCTGGCCAGCTTCGGGGTCTCCGCGAAGGTGGTGGAGGTCTGCCCCGGCCCCACGGTGACCCGCTACGAGATCGCCCTGGCCCCGGGGGTCAAGATGAGCCGGGTGGTCTCGCTGGCCGACGACATCGCGCTGGGGGCCAAGGCCAGCGCCGTGCGCATCGAGGGGCCCATCCCGGGCAAGGGCACCCTGGGCGTGGAAATCCCCAACTCCAAGTCCGTGCCCGTGATGATGCGCGAACTCGTCGAGACCGCCGAGTTCCGGGAAAGCGCCCACAAGCTGATCTTCGCCCTGGGCAAGGACATCGGCGGGAGCATGATCTTCAGCAACCTGGCCGAGATGCCGCACCTGCTGGTGGCCGGGTCCACGGGCTCGGGCAAGTCGGTATGCCTGAACGCCATCATCACCAGCGTCCTCTTCCGGGCCGCGCCCGACGAGGTCAAGCTGCTCATGGTCGACCCCAAGCGCGTCGAGTTGACGCCCTACGACGGCATCCCCCACCTTCTGCGGCCGGTGGTCTCCAACCCCAAGGAGGCCGCCGGGGCCCTGCGCCTGCTCGTCGAGGAGATGGAGGACCGCTACAAGCTGCTGGCCCAGGCCGGCATGCGCAAGATCGACGACTACAACGAGTGGGTGGCCGCGCGCGACGGGGAGCGGGAGCGCAGCCCGGAGCTGTCCGCCGAGGAGGCCGAGGCCGTCCCCAGGGAGACCGACCCCCACCGCCGCCTGCCCTACATCGTGGTGGTGGTCGACGAGTTGGCCGACCTGATGATGGTCAGCGCCAACGAGGTCGAAAACAGCATCTGCCGCCTGGCCCAGATGGCCCGCGGCGTGGGCATCCACCTGGTCATCGCCACCCAAAGGCCCTCGGTGGACGTCATCACGGGCGTCATCAAGGCCAACCTGCCCAGCCGCATCGCCTTCCAGGTCTCCAGCAAGATCGACAGCCGGACCATCCTCGACGGCAACGGGGCCGAGGCCCTTCTGGGGCGGGGTGACATGCTCTACAACCCGTACAACGTCAACAAGCCGGTGCGGGTGCAGGGCTGCTTCCTTTCCGGGGCGGAGGTGGCCCGCGTCGTCGCCCACGTGAAGCGGCAGGCCCAGCCGGTCTACGATCCCCGCTTCGCGGCCCCGGCGGTCGGGGAATCCGCCGCCGACGTGGGCGAGGACTACGGCGACGTCGACGACGCCCTGTACGAGGAGGCCCTCAAGGTGGTCATCTCCGCGGGCCAGGGCAGCACCAGCGTGCTGCAGAGGCGCCTCAAGCTCGGCTTTGGCCGGGCCTCGCGTCTGCTGGACCGCATGGAGGCCGAGGGCATCATCGGGCCGGCGGAGCACAACAAGCCCCGCAAGCTGCTCATCAACGCCTCCGAGTACAGCGACGAGCCCCCCCGCTCGGCGCCGGCGGCGTGAGGCCGTGGGCGCCCCGGGCCGCCGTCGGGGTGGTCCTGGCCGCGGCCCTGCTGGCCGCGCTGCCGCCGACGGCCCCGCTGGCGGCCCGCGGGAGGCGTCCGCACTATAGCCCCGGGGACCTGATCCGCCGCCTGTTGGCGGCCCAGGATTCCCGCTACTGGACCCGCGCCGGGGTGGTCAAAGTGGAGCGGCGCCTGGACGCGCGGGATCGTCCGCGGGGTCGGGCCCAGGTGACCCGGGGGAGGCTCCTGTGCGCGCGCGGGAAGGCCCGCCTGCGCATCACGGCGCCGGCCAAGGGGCTGGTGGTGGCCGACGGGCGCCACCTCTGGGTGGAACTGCCCCAGGTCGGCCAGGTCTACCGCTACGACCAGGCCCGCCTGGCCGCGGGCGGGAATTTCTTCCTCGACCTGGCAAGCAGCATTCGGCATTATGCCGCTTTGGGGAAGCCCCGGCCGGCCCGCCTGGGCCCCGGGTTCAACCCGGACTGGGACCAGGCCCTGGTGTTGACCCCCCGGCGCGGCGCGGTGGCGGACTTCCGGCGCCTGAAGGTGTGGGTCAACGTGCGCCGCTGGGTGGTGCTGCGCGTGGTCCTGGACCGGGCCGGGGTGCGCGACGACATCGACTTCCCCGGGGTGCGGGCCATGAGCGCGGCGGGGCTTCGCGCCGACCCCGGCCAAAGGCTGCGCAAGGACGCGTTCCGGTACCGGCCCCCGCGGCGGTACCAGGTCTTCGACATGGACGGGCTGTGAGCGGACGAGACGAGGAGAACCTGGCAGGGTACTTGGCGGGGCTGCGCCGCTCCGCCGGCCTCGATGTGGAGGCGGTGTGCGCCCGGACCAAGATCCAGGCGCGCTTCGTGGAGGCCCTGGAGGCCGGCCGCTGGGGCGAGCTGCCCTCCAACACCCATGTGCGGGCCTTCAGCGTGGCCATCGCCCGCGCCTGCGGAACCGATGGGACCCGCGCCGCGGACCTGGCCCTGAGGACCCTGGCCGCCACCGCGCCCGTTCCGGCCCGGCCGGGCGGGGACCGCAGTTTCGACACGCCCGCTCCGCCGCCCTCCCTGGCCCATAAGGCCGGCCCGGAGGGCGCGCCCCTGGAGCCCGTCTACGCCGCCGCCCGGCGGGAGGGGGGGGAGGCGCGGGGATCCGCCATGCTGGAGGCCTCGGCCCGGCTGCGCGCCCTGCCCCTGGGCCTGCTCCTGGCCCTTTTGGGCGCCGCAGGCTCCCTGAGCTTCCTGGCCGCCTGGTCGGTGCAGCGCTGGCGCGACCGCGAAGCCGCCGCCATCCTGGCCGCGGCCACCCCGGCCGCCGCCACGGCGGCAACGGCTCCGGGCGCCCACCCGGCGGCCGCGGTCCCGGCTCCGGGCGCCCTGGGCGGGGGACCGGTCGGACGCTTGGCCCCGGAGGCCATGCGGGCCTATGACGCGGCCTCCGCCGGCGCCTCCGTGTCGGCCTCGGGGACGGCCGCGGGGGCCGACGCCGGTGCGCCGACCTCCCTGGTCCTGAGGGCCCGCCGCCCCTGCTGGCTGGTGCTCAAGGTTGACGGCCGCCCTCCCGAGACCCTGACCCTGGCCGACGGGCAAAAGGTGCGTTTCCAGGTCGACGACCGGGCCGTGCTCCTGGCCGGCAACATCGGGGCCCTGAGAGTGTGGTGGCAGGGGGACAACCTGGGGTACCTGGGCCCGCTGGACCGGCGAACCAACGGGCTGGTCTTCGAGAGGGGCCATGAGCCGCGCCCGGATCCCGGGGCGGACCTGCCCCTGCCCGCCGGCATCGAATAGCCAACGAGAAGGGAGGAGCATGCCTTCCGAGAATTCCTTCGACATCGTATCCAAGCCCGACGCCCAGGAACTCGACAACGCCGTCAACCAGACCCTCAAGGAATTGGCCACCCGGTTCGACTTCCGCGGCGTCCACACGAAGGTGGAGCTCGACCTCAAGGCCAAGGAATTGCGCCTGGAGAGCGACAGCGAGGGCCGGCTGAAGTCCGTCCTGGACGTGCTCCAGGGCCGGTTGGTCAAGCGGGGCCTGAGCCTGCGCTGCCTGGAACTCAAGGACCCCGAACCCGCGGGCGGGGGCCTGTGGCGGCGCAAGGCCAAGCTCGTCGACGGGATCCCCGCGGAGAAGGCCAAGCAGATCGTGGCCGCCATCAAGGACAAGAAGCTCAAGGTCACCGCCAGCATCCAGGGCGACAGCGTACGGGTAGCGTCCAAGAGCAAGGACGAACTGCAGGCCGTCATGGCCCTGGTGCGGGGCATGGACCTGGAGCTCGACATCCAGTTCACCAATTTCAAGTAGGAGCGTGCATGAAGCGTTCCCTGACGATCGTCGCCGCCCTCCTGCTGGCCTTCGCCGGCTCGCTCCGGGCCCTCGACCCGCGCCCGGTCGTGGTCCAGGGCCCCGGGTACCGCACCTGGACCCTCGAGGCCGACCAGCCCCTGGTCAAGCTCGAGGACGTCATGGCCGGCCTGCGCACCACCGACCCCTTCCGGCACGCCGCCGCGCTCAAGGCCCTGGGCTTCATCCGGGAGGATAGGGGCCGGGGCGAGGTTGCCTACCCGCGTTTCGACGCGCCGGTCCGCGTCACGGCCCAGTTCCTGGAGTTCGAGCGCCTCAAGCTCGCCGTCCTCACCGTCCCGGAGCTGGGCCGCCAGCACTGGTACGCGGTGATCCTGCGCCAGGACGGGCGGGGCGAGCGCCCTTGGAGGGCGTTCCAGGTGTTCCGTTTCAAGACGGACCCCGTCCGGGGCCTGTGGACGGCCTTCCCCGACATCCTGGGCGACGACATCCGCTTCTGGGAGGTCAAGCACATCGTCCAGGACGACATCTACGGCCGGGTCCAGGTGGCCAGCCTCTTCCGCTACGATGAGGAGGGGCGCATGCGCCTGACCTTCCAGGAGGTCGACGACGCCTACATCACGGCCAAGTACCTGGGGCACTCCGAGCACGTCACCGAGAAGCTGGTCTTCCCCGGGAACCAGTCCATCCTGCGCCGGGTGCGCATCGACAGCTACCCCTGGATGCGGCGGGAGGAGTTCGAACACTACATGGGCGTGCCCGAGGCCCAGGCCCCGCCCTCGTCGACGGTGCGCTACAGCGAGCGTTTCGCCTGGGATCCCGCGGACTTCGACTTCTACCAGGACCGCCAGGAACTGCGCAAGCTCTACACCGCCTCCTCGCCCTTCGAGCGTCGCGACGCCGCCTTCCGGCTGGGTGAGCACCTCAAGACCGTGCCCCCGCGCATGGCCGCGGCGGTGTGGCGCGACCGGAGCCCGCTGGTGCGCATCCAGGTGGCCCTGGCCCTGGCGGCCATCGGCGACCCCTCGGCCCTCCCGGCCGTGGAGAAGGCCCTGGCCAACACCAACGAGGACGACACCGTGGTTCAGGCGCTCAGGATCGCCGAATCCCGCCTGGAGCGGGCCCGCGCGGCCGCGGCTGCGGCGACGCCCGCGCCGCGGAACTAGGGAGCCGTGGCCGCGTCCGTACGGGTCGGCATGGTGTCGCTGGGCTGCCCCAAGAACCTGGTGGACAGCGAACTGATGCTGGGGGATCTGGCGCGGCACCACTACGAGATCACCGCGGACCCGGCCGAGGCCGAGGTCCTCATCGTAAACACCTGCGGCTTCATCGACTCGGCCCGGCGCGAGAGCGTGGACACCATCCTCGAGATGGCCGAGTACAAGAAGAAGGGCTCCTGCCGCAGGCTGCTGGTCACGGGCTGCCTGGTGCAGGGCTACGCCGAGCAATTGCGGGCAGAACTGCCCGAGGTCGACGCCTTCCTCGGCAGCGCCGACTACCCGGGCATCGCCCGCGTGGTGCGCGGCCTCCTCGGCCGCAAGGAGATCGAGGAGCCTCTGCTCAAGGTCGGCAACCCGGCCTGGCTCTACGACTCCGCCAGCCCGCGCCTGCTGAGCACGCCGCCCCACATGGCCTACCTCAAGGTCGCCGAGGGCTGCGACCACGCCTGCACCTTCTGCGCCATCCCCAAACTGCGCGGGCGCATGCGCAGCCGTCCCGTCGAGGACATCCTGGCCGAGGCCCGCTCCCTGGCGGGCCGGGGCGTCCGCGAGATCAACGTCATCAGCCAGGACACCAGCGAGTACGGCCGCGACCTCTACGGGCGGCCGCGCCTGGACGCCCTTCTGGAGGCCCTCGACACCGTCCAGGGGCCGCGCTGGATCCGCCTGCACTACCTCTACCCCGCCTTCCTCAACGACCGCGTCCTGGCCGCCCTGGCCCGGGGCAGGCGCCTGGCCAAGTACGTGGACCTGCCGCTGCAGCACGCCGACGACGCCATGCTCAAGGCCATGCGCCGCCCGGGAGGGTACCGGGCCAACCTGGAACTCCTGGAGCGCCTGCGCGATCGGGTTCCCGGCGCGGCCCTGCGCTCCAGCTTCATCGTGGGCTTCCCGGGGGAGACCGAGGAGCGCTTCGAGACGCTGCTCAAGTTCATCCGGGAGTCCCAGCTGGACCGGGTCGGCGTCTTCGCCTACAGCCAGGAGGCCCTGACCCCCTCGGGCTCGCTGCCGGACCAGATCCCGGAGCGGGTCAAGGAGTCGCGCCGGCGCCGGGCCATGGCCGTGGCCGCCGAGGTCTCGGCGCGGAGGCTCAAGGGCCGGGTGGGCGAGACCCTCGAGGTGATGGCCGAGCGCCCCTCCCGGGACGCGGACGCGGCGGTCGTGGACTCGGTGGAGCACGGCTCCCTGGCGCCCCGTCGGGTCGCCCCGACCATCCGCAGGTCCGCGGGGGATCTTTGGGTGGGGCGCACCGAATGGGACGCCCCGGACATCGACGGCAGGGTCTATTTCACCCCGGCGCCGGGGGCGGCCCCCAGCCCCGGGGACTTCGTGCGCGTGCGCATCGAACGCTCCACGGAGCACGACCTCGTGGGGAGGGTGGTGTGAAGGCGGCCCTGGGCCCGCGGGCCGAGGCGCGGGCCGGACGCGCCGCCGCCGGGGGCCGGACGCGCCCGGTGCGGGAGGGGGCCCGCCTGCTCCGGCGCTTCCTGGCGCTGCCCTTCCCGCTGTTCCGCATCCACAAGGTCAACCTGGCCAACCAGCTCACCCTGCTGCGCATCGCCCTTCTGCCCCTCTACGCCTGGCTCTTCCTGGGCGACGGGGTGGTCTCGCAGTGGCTGGGCCTGGGCGTCTTCGGGATCTGCGCCTTCACCGACTGGCTCGACGGTTATGTGGCCCGGCGCTTCCGCATGGTCACCAACTTCGGCAAGGTGATGGACCCCCTGGCCGACAAGCTGCTCATGCTCACGGCCATGATCCTGTTCGTGCAGCTCGGCCTGGTGCCGGGCTGGATGATCGTGGTCATCTGGTGGCGGGAACTGGCCGTCATGGGGTTGCGCATCCTCATGGCCGCCCGCCGCCACGTGCTGGCGGCCGACGCCTGGGGCAAGGCCAAGACCGCGCTGCAGGTGGTCGCCGTGGTGGGGGGCATGCTGGTGTACTGCCTCCAGAACACCCTCAACGCGGCGGTGCCGGACTGGCGCCTGCGCCTGGGCAACCTCGGGTCGGCCGGCTGGATCAGCGCCGAGATGCTCGACACCAACGCGGTGCCCTATTGGGCCATGCTCGCCTCGGCGGCCCTGGCCATCGTCTCGGGCATCCACTACTTCCGCAGGAATTGGGAGGTGGTCTGCCTGGAGCTTGAGGACGCCGAGAGGTTGGACCCGTGAGCCCCGCCGTCCGTCGGCCGCGCCGGAACCGGCCTCCGGCCCCCGCGCCGGACGGGCCCCCCGCCGCGACCCCCGCGGCCCGCAAGGCGGCCCCGGCCTGGGCCTGGGTCCTGGGCACCTGGTTCGGCTCCGGGCTCTCCCCGGTGGCCCCGGGCACGGCCGGGACCCTGGCCACGCTCCCCCTGGCCTGGGCCCTGGGGCGCCTGCCCGCCTGGGGGCCCTGGAACCCCTGGTGCCTGGCCGCGGCCTTGGCGCTCTTCCTGCCGGCCGTGGCCGCGGCCGGCCGCATCGAGGCCGCGCTGGGGCGCCACGACCCCGGTGCCGCGGTGGTCGACGAGACCGTGGGCACCCTCCTGACGATGGCCTTCCTGCCTGGGTCCGCGTTCGCCGACTTCCGCACCTATGCCGCCGCCTTCCTGCTCTTCCGGATCCTCGACGTGTGGAAGCCCGGCCCGGTGGGGCGCAGCCAGTCCCTGCCCGGGGGCTGGGGCATCGTGGTCGACGACGCCCTGGCCGGGCTCCTGGGGGCCCCGGTGCTGACGGCGGCAGCCCTGCTGTGGCGGTTCTGAAGGGCGTCGGCCGGCCGCTGGCCGTGGCCGTGGACGCTCGGGTGCTGGGCCAACGGGGCATAGGCCGCTATTTGGCCAACCTGTTGCGCGCCGTGGCCGCCTCCCGGGAGGATGTGCGCCTGCGGCTCTACCTCGGCCGGGCCTCGGTGCGGGACCTGGTGCCCCGCGACCCCCGCTTCGACACCGAGGACCTTTCCCGTCTCCATCCCGTGTTGGCCGAGCAGTGCGTCATCCCCTGGCGCGCGCGGAGTTGGGGGGCGGACGTGCTGCACTTCCCTGACAACACCGGCCCCCTGGGGCCCGGCCTGCCCCTGGCGCTGACCCTCCACGACACCCTATGGCTGCGGCCGCTGCGGGAGGCCATCGCCCGCCCCACGGCGCGCCAGCGCCTCCAGGACCCCTACCGCAAGTTCGTCTGCCCCCGCGCGGCCCATGCCGCCGCCTTGGTGCTTACGGTGTCGCGCCATTCGGCCGCCGCCGTCGCCGCCCTGGGGGTGGATCCCGCGCGCGTGCGGGTGCTGCCCTCGGCCGCGGACCCGGCCTTCCGGGAGCCCCTGCCCGCGGCCCAGGCCGCGGAACTGCGCCGGGGACTGGGCGTGGAGGGTTCCTATGTGCTGGCCTCGGGGGCCTCGGACCGGCGCAAGAACATCGACCGCCTCATCCTGGCCTTCGCCCGGGCCCGCGCCGGGCGGGGGGGCCTCTCCCGGGCGGAACTGGTGGTGACCTCGCTGCGCCCGGGCGAGGCGGCCACCACCACCTACGCCCGCACCGCCGCCTCGGCCGGCGTGGCCGGGGCCGTGCGGTTCCTGCCCTACGTCGACGACCCCGCGCTCAAGGCCCTCTACCAGGGCGCCCTGTGCTACGCCTTCCCCAGCCTGGAGGAGGGGTTCGGCCTCCCGGTGCTGGAGGCCTTCGGATTGGGATGCCCGGTGCTGGCGGCCCGGGCCGGCGCCCTCCCCGAGGTGGCCGGCCCGGCCGCGGTCTACGCCGATCCCTTGGATGTCCCCGATCTCGCCCGAGGGCTGGCGCGAGCCTGCGCCCCCGGGGCCCGGTTCCGTCTGGCGCGGGCCGGCCGCGCCCGGGCCGTCCGTTTCTCCTGGGACCGCAGCGCCCGGGGCCACTTGGCGGCCTTCGCCGAGGCGGCCGGGCGCCCCGCCAGGGAGGCCCCCCGCTTGCCTTGAGGGGCCCGGCGGGGATATCATCGACCTCCCGTCCGCCCTTGAAGGGCGCGCGGCCGTCCTCCATCCCGCGCGGCGCCGGCGCCGGGCTGGCGGCCGGGCCCGGCTCAACGTGTGCGACCAGGGAACCCCGTCAGGCCCGGAAGGGAGCAGCGGTACCTGGGAGCGGTGTGAAGCCGGCCACCCTGCCGCCAGCCCCGCGCCGGCGCGGAAGGCCCCATGTCCTACCTCGTCATCGCCCGAAAATGGCGCCCCCAGACCTTTGAGGACGTCGTCGGCCAGGCCCACGTCACCCGCACGCTGCAGAACGCGGTGGCCGCGGGCAGGGTGGCGCACGGGTACCTCTTCACCGGGCCGCGCGGCGTGGGCAAGACCTCGACCGCGCGCATCCTGGCCAAGGCCCTCAAGTGCGAGAAGGGCCCCACCCCGCATCCCTGCCTGGCCTGCCCGGCCTGCCTTGAGGTGGCCGGACCGGGCAGCGTCGACGTCATCGAGATCGACGGCGCCAGCAACAACAGCGTCGAGGACGTGCGCGCGCTGCGGGAGAAGGTCCAGTACGTCGGCGCCCGCGACCGCTACAAGGTCTACATCATCGACGAAGTGCATATGCTCTCGCAGGCGGCCTTCAACGCCCTGCTGAAGACCCTTGAGGAGCCGCCCCCGCACGTCGTCTTCATCTTCGCCACCACCGAGGCGTCCAAGGTCCCCGCCACCATCGTCAGCCGCACCCAGCGCTTCGACTTCCGCAGGGTGGGCTCGGCCGACGTCGCGGCCCAGCTGGCCCGCATCCTGGAGGCCGAGGGGCTGGGCGCCTCCGAGGAGGCCCTGCGCCTGGTGGCCCGCGCCGGCGAGGGGAGCGTCCGGGACAGCCAGACGCTGCTGGACCAGGTCATCTCCTTCGCCCTGACCGGGGGTGAACGCCGGGCCCTGCGCGCCGAGGACGTGCTGGCGGTCCTGGGGGGCGTCCAGGAGGGGCAGGCTTGGGCCGCCTTGTCGGCGGCCCTGCGGGGGGACCTGGCCGAGGCCCTGGAGTGGCTTCAGGAGCAGTACCAGCGCGGCGCGGACTTGGAGCAGGTCCTGGAGGCCTTCCGGGCGCTGCTGCGGGGGCTCATCCTGATGAAGGCCGCGCCCCAGGGTGGGGCCGACGCCGAACTCCTTCCCGAGACCGCGGCGGCCCTGGCGGCGGCGGCTCCGGGGTTGGGACTGTCGCGGCTATTCACGGCCCTGAAGGCCTGCTCGGACGCCGAGACCGCGCTGCGCTACGGCGGCCAGGGCCGGCTGGCCCTGGAGCTGCTGCTCATCGAATTGGCGCCGGCGGGGCCCTCCGCCGGGCTCGGCGAGATCGTCGACGAACTGAGGGACCTGGAGCAGCGCCTGCGGTCCGCGCCCCAGGCGGCCCCCGCGGAGACGCACGCCGCCGCGTCCGGGGCGCCCGCGGCGAAGGCGATGGCCCGGGAGGCCGGCCGACCGGGCCCCGCGCCGGAGGCCGCCCCCGGCCCCGGCACGGGCGGGATGGAGTCCTCCCCGGCGCCCTCGGGTGCGCCCGCTGCGGGCCCGGCCCAGGACCCGGCCGAGGCCGGGGAACCCGTGCCGCCGGTGCTCTCGGTGGAGGAACCCGCCGCGCCCAAGGAACCGGACCTGGCGGTCCTGGCCGCGGATTGGGAGGCCCTGGTGGCGGACCTCGCGGCCGGCTCCCTGAACCTGGCCTCCGCGGCCAAGGACGCCGGACTGAAGGCCCTGGAGGGCGGCCGCCTGACCCTGGCCGCGGTCAACGCGTTCCAGCGCAAGGTTCTGGAGGACCCGTCCGAGAAGCGCCGCCTGGAGGCGTCCCTGGAGGGCCGCTATGGGCGCCCCTTCGAGGTGCGGGTCTCCTACGAGCCCCCGGCCCCCCGGACGCGCGGCCCCAAGGGCGCGCCCCCCTCGCCGGAGGAGGTCCAGCGCCTTCTGGCGCAAAGCCCGGAGTTGAAGCGGGTGCAGGACCTCTTCGGCGGCGAGATCGTCGAGATCAGCGAAGACTAGGAGGACGCCCTATGTTCCCCGGAAACATGGGAAACATGCTCAAACAGGCCCAGCAGCTCCAGGCCCGCATGGCCAAGCTCAAGGAGGAACTGGCCCTCAAGGAGGTCACCTCCTCCGCCGGCGGCGGGGCCGTGACGGCCACCGCCACCTGCGACATGAAGCTGAAGGCCGTGGCGATCCAGGAGGACCTGGTCCGGGCCGGAGACCGCGACATGCTCCAGGACCTGGTGCTTGCGGCCTGCAACGCCGCCTTGGAGCAGGCCCAATCCCAGGCCTCCGCCGAGATGAGCCGCCTCACCGGCGGCTTCAAGCTGCCCTTCTAGCGGCCCCGTGGCGAGCCACCCGCCCGCGTTCCAGAGCCTGGTCGAGAACCTGGCCCGGCTGCCGGGCGTGGGCCGCAAAAGCGCCCAGCGCCTGGCCTTCCACCTGCTCAAATCCGAACCCGCCCTTTCCGCGGCCCTGGGCCGGGACTTGGCCGGCCTGCACGCCAGGGTCCGGCTGTGCCCGCGTTGCTCGTACCTGGCGTCGGGGGAGCTCTGCGCGATCTGCGGGGATCCGCGTCGGGACGGGCGGGTGTTGTGCGTGGTGGAGGATCCCCGCGACGTCGACGTGATCGAGGCCACGGCGGAATTCCGGGGCCGCTACCACGTGCTTCTGGGGGTGCTGTCGCCGTTGGAGGGGATAGGCCCGGGGGAATTGAAGGTCCGCGAATTGGTGGAACGGGCGGGGCAGGGGGTGGAGGAGGTCATCCTGGCCCTGGATCCGGACGTGGAGGGGGACGCCACGGCCCTGTACCTGACGCGGCTGCTCAAGCCGCTGGGGCCCCGCGTCACGCGCCTAGCCGCGGGCCTGCCGCAGGGGAGCGAACTGGAGTACGCCGACCAGGTGACCGTGGCGCGGGCCCTGGCCTCGCGCCGCGAGG
>DAIDJD010000142.1 GCA_027451505.1 candidate division FCPU426 bacterium | reverse complement strand
ACAGGCGCAGCGCCTCGGCCGAAAGGCCCCGGGCGGCGAGGGCCCGGGCGGTCTCGAGCATGCCCGCGACGTCCTCCTCGCGGTGCCGGGTGGTGGCCTCCCGAAGGACGTCCGTGACCCTCCGCGCCCCGGACGGGGCTTCCCCGGGCGGGGCGACCTCCTGGCGCTCGAGACGGCGGCGCGCCTCCTCCTGGAAGGCGCGGTGCAGGGCCGCGCTGGAGTCCGGGGCCGGGGCGGCCTCGGGTTCGGGTCCCTCCCCGGCGGCGGGCGGCGGCCCGGGGGCCAAGGCCGGAGGGCTCCAGGCACGGGCGGCCATGGGCGGCGGCGCGGGCGCCTGGGGAGCGCGCACGTGCGCCTCTTCGGCGCAGCGCAGCGCCAGATCCTCGGCCAAGGAACGCAGACGGGGGTCGTCGGGATACATCTCGCAGGCGCGCCGGCTCAGGTCGCGCGCCTGGGCCCAGGCGCCCGAGGCGGCGTGGGCCAGGACGCCGCGCAGGATCTGTCGTTTGTCGGGTATGGAAGGCATGTCTATCCCCGGGGCGGTGGGGACCATTGTACCACGGGGGAGCCGGGCCCGGGGCCCCGGCGGAGGGTCAGAATTGGGCCAGGAACCGCGGGTCGTTCTCGGTGAAAAGGCGGATGTCCGGGATACCCCAGCGCAGCATGGCGATGCGTTCCACGCCCATACCGAAGGCGAAGCCCGCGGTGGCCTCCGGGTCGTGGCCGCAGGCCCGGAAAACCCCCGGGTGCACCATGCCGGCCCCCATGACCTCGATGTAGCCGGAGCGCCGGCAAAGGGCGCAGCCCGAGCCCTGGCACTGGAAGCACTGGACGTCCACCTCCACCGAGGGCTCGGTGAAACCGAAATGGCTGGGCCGCAGGCGCACGCCCAGCCGGCGCCCGAACATGAGGCGGGCGAAGGCCTCCAGGGTCCCCTTCAGGTCGCTGAAGCGCACCGCCCCGAAGCGGTCCACGGCCAGCCCCTCGACCTGGTGGAACTGGGCCCCGTGGGTGGCGTCGGCGGCGTCGCGACGATAGACCCGGCCCGGCGCCAGCATGCGCAGGGGCAGCTTGCGCCGCCGCAGGACACGGACCTGCACGCTGGAGGTGTGGGTCCGCAGCACCCCGCGGGCGCCCCCCGGTCCGGCGCCCTCCAGGTAGTAGCTGTCCATCCCGTCCCGGGCCGGATGGTCCGCCGGCATGTTGAGCGCGTCGAAGTTGTGGAACTCGTCCTCAAGCTCCGGCCCGCCCTCGACGTTGAAGCCGAGCCGGCCGAAGATGTCGCAGATCTCCCAGGTCATGCGCGTCAGGGGATGCACGCCGCCCCAACGCAGCGGACGGCCCGGGAGCGTGACGTCCAGGCGCTCGGCCTCCAAGCGGGCGGCCAGGCCGGCCTGGGCCGCGCGCGCCCGGCGTTCCCCCAGGCGCTCCTGGACCGCAGCCTTGACCGCGTTGACCTTGGCGCCGAAGGCGGGACGCTCGGGCCCGGGCAGGGACCCGGTCTCGCGCAACAGCAGGGTCAAGGAACCCTTCTTGCCGAGCACGCGCACCTCGAAGTCGGCCAGCCAGGATTCCTCCAGGGGCCCAGCCTCGAGTTCCGCGAGGGCCGCGGCTCCCAGGGACTCGACGCGCTCAATCATGGGCAACGGAGCGTCCCTTGGCGCGGGCCGCCTCGCGGGACAAGGATTTTTTGGAGGCCGCCACTAGCGCTTTGGGCTCAGCTTTGGGCTCATAGCCCCGGCTCTGCGCTTCGCCGAGTTCAGCCTGCCTAAACCGCAAATAGGCCTGTAGGGATCCCGTCTTTTCGAAACGATCCCAAAAATGATTTGATTTCAAGGTTTTTTCTCCGCGTATCAGGGACGCCGAGGTAACTATACCAAGATATCTGACGAAATGCAAGTAAAGGGCGTTTCGAGATGCGCACCGCAGACGACTGTGCTTAACGTCCCGCGCTGGCTCTCCTTCTCCTGAGTGTCTCGAACAGCAAAATCGCCCCTGACAACGCCACGTTCAGCGACTGGGCCCCCCCAGGATACCCGATGCGCACCCGGATTTCGCAGAGATCCCCCAGTTCCGGAGCCAAGCCCCTGCCTTCGGAGCCGAGAACCCAACAAACCGGACCCTCCAAGGGCGCGTCCAAATAGTCCATCGGCGCCCCGGGATCCGTGGCCAAGAGACGAACCCCCCGGGCCGCGAGTTCCCGCAGGGAGGCGCCCAAGTCGGCGGGAGCGTCGAAAGGCACATGGAACTGGGCCCCGGCTCCGGCCCTCAGGACTTTGGGGGACCAGGCGTCGGCGCAACCCGGGCCCAACAGCACCGCCGCCTCGCAGGCCCAGGCCAGACGCAAGAGGGCGCCCAGGTTGCCGGGGTCCTGGACCGCGTCCAACGCCAGGAACACGGAGGTTCCGGCGGGGACGGGGCGCGCTCCGCGCTCCACCTCGCACAGCCACCCCTGGGGTTCGCGGGCGTCGGCCAGGGCGCGAAGGCGCGAGGCCTCGATGGGCTCCGGAACCAGCCCCCGCCGGGCCAGCAGGCCCCTCAACTCCGGGTCGACCGCGGCCCGGGCCTCGGCCGTGGCCCAGACGGCCCGGACGCATCCGCCGCGGAGCGCCTCCGCGAGCAGGCGCGGGCCCTCGGCGACGGCGCGACCGCTCGCGCGGCGGAATTCGGGGTCCTGGAGGAGGCTGCGCAGGCGCCGCCAGCCCTGCGGTGTGGTTTCCGGTGCTGCCATGGCCCCCTAACGCGGCGCACCCCGCTCCGGAAAGGGGCGGGGTGCGGAGTTGCTCGGCGCCGGCCGGATCGGGCCGGACCCCAGGAACTACTTCTGCGCGAGCTGCGCCAGGCGCCCGAAGGCCACCGGATCGCTGACGGCCAGCTCGGCCAGGGCCTTGCGGTCGAGCCCGACCCCGGCGCCCTTGAGCGCGCTCATGAGGCGGCTGTAGCTGACCCCGTGTTCGCGGGCCGCCGCGTTGATGCGGGTGATCCACAAGCCGCGGGCCTGGCGCTTCTTCTGCTTGCGATCGCGGAAGGCGTAGGCGCCGGCGCGCTTGAGGGTCTCCTGCGCCTGGCGCAGGCGGTTGTTGCGGCCGCCGATGTAGCCTTTGGTGCGCGAGAGCACCGCCTTGCGGTGGGCGCGGCTGTTCTTTGAGTTCTTGACGCGGGCCATGGTTCACCCTTTCCTAAGCGTAAGGCAGCATGTGGCGGACGGTCTTCTCGAAGCCCTTGATGAGCTGCTCCATCTTGCGCTTGCGCCGCTTGTTGGCCTTGGAATTGCGGATGTTGAGGTGGCGCAGGCCGGTTCGCTTGAACAGGATCTTCCCCGTCCCCGTGATCTTGACCCGCTTCTTCATTCCGCTGTGGCTCTTCATCTTCGGCATGGCTGGTTCCTTCGTTGGTGGGGACCCTCAGGCCTTCAAGGCCGGGACTGCCTCGCTTTTTGCCGCCTTCGGCGCCGCGGGCTTGACGGCGTTCGCCTTGGGCGCCAGCAGGCAGCCCAGGTTGTTGCCCTCGAACTTCGCCGACTGCTCGAGGACGCAGTGCTCGTTCAGGACGGTCAGCGCCTTGTCCAGGACGGCGCGCCCGAGCTCCTGGTGGGCCATCTCGCGGCCCCTGAAGGTGATCACGAGCCGCACGCGGTCCCCGGCGACCAGGAACTCGCGGACGTGCTTGAGCTTCACCTCCAGGTCGTGGTCGCCGATCTTGGGCCGGATCTTGATCTCCTTGACCACCACGATGTGCTGCTTCTTGCGCGCCTCTTTCTCGCGCTTCTCGTGCTCGTACTTGTACTTGCCGTAGTCGAGGATCTTGCACACCGGCGGACGGGCGTCGGGCGAGACCTCCACCAGGTCCAGCCCCTGCTCGCGGGCCGCCTCGAGGGCCTTGTACGTGGGCACGATGCCGACCTGCTCACCCCCGGCCCCGATGAGGCGGACGTCCCGGACGCGGATGCGGTCGTTGATGCGAAGGCTTAGAGAAATGGTGGCGCTCCCGTGGAATGCGCGGATCCGCTGCCCGGGGCGCGGACAAAGCCCCGCCGACGTCCCGGCGCGCCTTAAGGCCGCCGGTCCCGGTTCCGGAAATCTGCAACGTATCCGCGCGTTGGTGACGGACCCTGGCCCTCGAGGCGGGCATGGGTGGGGCCGGCTGGGCCGGCCCACTTGGTCGGCGCGGGCCCGGAGTCCGGACCCGCGTAAGAGTGGAAATATTAGGCCAGAGCTCGGCCTTGAGTCAAGCCCGAAGCTCGGGATCCGGAGCGGAAGGGGGCCCTTCGCGCTCGGGCGGGGAGGGGCCTTCGCCAACGGCCGGTCCGAGGGCCCAGAGCAGGGCCACCACGGAGGCCTCGTAAAGGGCCGCATGGACCCAGCCCAGGGCGGCGGCGAAGGTGGACCAGGCGACCCAGGCCCCCCGCACCCTGGAACGCAGGGCCAGCGC
>DAIDJD010000141.1 GCA_027451505.1 candidate division FCPU426 bacterium | reverse complement strand
TTCCCCGAGGGGCGCAGCCTGGAGACGGCGGTCGTGGAAAAGGCCGTGGACGACGCGGCCCCCGGTGGACCGCGGCTGCGGCTCGACATCCTCAACACCGGCCCGGCCGACGCGGGGATGGCGCAGGCCTTGGCGAAGCTGGCCTCGGAACCGGACGTGCTGGCCGTGGTGGTCTACGGCGAAGCCGGGGCCTCCCCTAAGGTGCTTGACGCCCTGGACCGGGATGGTCTGGCCGTGGTGGAGGCGACCTCCTGGGCCCAGCCCCGCCCCGCCCAAGGCGGCGCGACTTGGCTGTCCCCTTACGGGACCGCGTTGGCCTCCACGGCCGCGCTCTACGCCCGTCGCGGGGCCCACCTGAAGCAGGTCGCCGTCGTGGACGACGGCTCCGACACCTCGGAGCCTTTGGCCAAGCCTTCGCCGACCGTTTCCGCGCCCTGGGCGGCCACATCCCCTACCTGGGCACCTGGAAGGGGGACGCGGAGGGTCTCAGCTCGACGGTGAAGGCGATGGCCCCGTACTGGCCGCAGATGGTGTTCTACACCGGGGACGCGGCCCATGCCGCGGCCCTGCTTCTGGCGATGCGCACCGAGCATTCCCTCCTCAACGCCGACCTTTTCGGGATGCCCCCCATCTTCGGGCCGGACTTCTTCAGGATCACCCGGCTCAAGGGCACCAGGACCCGCGCGGTCTTCCCCTGCCCGGACTACGATGGCATGGGGAACCTGGTGCGCAACCTCGGGTTCGCCCTGCCGCGAACCTCGCCGCAGTACCGGGCCTATCTGCACTACGACTTCCGCCATCCCGGGCGCTGGACCAGCATGCTCTACGATGCCGCGGCCCTGGCGGTGCGCGCGGTGCGAGACGCCGCGCTCAAGGCCGCGGGCCCGGCCCAGGCCCCAGGGACCACGCCGACGTCCCAGGCCTTGCCCGAGCCCACCCGCGCGGAGGTGGTCCAGGCCTTGGACGCCATCCCGGGATACCGGGGCATGCGGGGGAACGTCACCTTCAACGCGCGGCGCGAACCCTCGGACTCCCGGGCCATGATCTATTTCGCCATCAATCGCGTCGACCGGAAGACCATGACTTGGCTGCAGCGGGCGTACGGACCGCCCTTTTGACGCGGGCGGGGCGCCGTCAGGCGGTCACTTGTCCTTGCCGAAGAGGCCCAGGAGCGGCATGAAGCTCTTGGGCCTGGGAACGTGGTAGAACCAAGCGATGTAGGATCCCAGGAACGGGAGCATGCCAACGGCGCACACCAGTTGGAACACCAAGTGGCGCGCTCCGATGTCGCCCCGGCCGAAGGCGCTCAGGGCGAAGAGGGGCAGGCAGGCGTTGACCAGGACCGCCAGCCCCACCACCGGGATGGACTTGGCGGGGCGCTCGGCCACATAGGCGTAGGCGCAAGCCTGCATGAACAGGAACAGCCCATGCTCCTGAAGGTAGATCAGGGGCAGCATGGGGTCCCCGAGCTGCTGGCGGGCCATTTCCGGGGTCAGGCAGAGCCAAGCGGCGAGGGAAAGATGGACGGCGAACGCGATCCAGAACGCGATGCGGTAGAAACGCATGGGATCCTTCCTGGGGGGGCCCAGGGCGCCCCGCGCTCAAGCGCGGGGGATGGCGCTGGGACGGGCGCGCCCGGGAACCCAGAAGGTACACCAGCGGATGGAAATAGGTCAATAGGACCATCTTATTTCAGCCCGGACAAAACGTCCTTGATAATCAAGACTTTTTTGTATAGTATGTCCAGGTACATCCTGAGGGCATAAGGAGGTCCGGACGTGAAGCTGTCGCCGCTCGAGGAATACGGCTTGCGCTGCCTCATCCAACTGGCGCGCCGCGGGGGCGTCCAGCCGGTGACCATCCGCCAGATCAGCGATGGGGAGGGCCTTTCCCCGGCCTACGTGGGCAAGCTGATGTTCCTGCTGCAGAAGGCCGACCTGGTGCGTTCCACCCGCGGCGTGCAGGGCGGCTATGTGCTGGCCCGCCCGGCCCGGGAGATGACCCTGAACGAGGTCTTCCAGGCCCTGGACCCCGGGGCCCTGGAGGATGTCTGCGGCAAGTTCACCGGGAACAACGGCGCCGCCTGCGTCCACGACGGGTCCTGCTCCATCAAGGCCGTCTGGAAGGGGCTCTCCGAACGCATCAACGGCTACCTGGAGCGGGTCAGCGTCGCCGACCTGGCCCAGGCCCCGCAACTCCAAGAGGCTTGAATGTCCGAAGTCCTGCTCAAAATCGAAGGCCTGCGCGTGGCCGTGGGCGAGAAGGAGATCCTCAAAGGCGTGGACCTGACGGTGCGCCGCGGGGAGATCCACGCCCTGATGGGCCCCAACGGGTCGGGCAAGAGCACCCTCTCCAACGCCATCATGGGCCACCCCCATTACCGGATCACCGAGGGCAGGATCTGGTTCAAGGGCGAGGACATCACGGAGATGCCCACCGATGAGAAGGCCCGCAAGGGGGTCTTCCTGGCCTTCCAGTACCCGGTGGCGATCCCCGGGGTCACGGTGACGAACTTCCTGCGGGCCATCACCAAGGCCCGGCGCGGGGAGGAGGGCCCGGCCAAGGAGTTCCGCGCGGAGATGGCCGGCGCCATGCAGACCCTGGCCATGGACCCGGCCTTCGCCCGGCGCTACGTCAACGACGGCTTCTCCGGGGGGGAGAAGAAGCGTTGCGAGATGCTGCAGATGGCGCTGCTGAAGCCGGAGCTGGCCATCCTGGACGAGACCGACTCCGGGCTCGACATCGACGCGCTCAAGGTCGTCTGCGACGGCATCAACCGGATCTTCAACCCGCAGATGGCCATGCTCATCATCACCCACTACCAGCGCATGCTCAATTACGTCACCCCGCACCGCGTGCACGTCTTCGTCGCGGGGAGGGTCGTGGAGAGCGGCGGAAGCGAGCTGGTGGCGGCGCTCGAGTCCGAAGGATACGATCGCTTCATCAAGAAGTCCCTGGCCGCCGCCTAGGGAACCGAGGAGTCAGCCATGCCCACCACCGAGAACAAGGCGGTCCTGCGCGAAGAGCTCAAGGACCGGGTCAAGGACATCGTCAAGGACGACTACGCCTACGGCTTCCACGACGACGACATCCAGTACTCCTTCAAGAGCCGCAAGGGGCTCGACGAACGGATGGTGCGGGAGATCTCCGCCCTGAAGAAGGAGCCCGAGTGGATGTTGGAGCGCCGCCTCCAGGCCTACCGGACCTTCCTGCGCTACCCCCTGCCCAGCTTCCTCAGCACCGACGCGCTCGAGCACATCGACTTCGACAACATCTACTACTTCATGCGCGCGTCCGACCGGGCCCAAAGGGACTGGAAGGACGTGCCCGAGGGGGTACGGCGCACCTTCGACCGGCTGGGCGTGCCCGAGGCGGAGCGCAACTTCCTGGCCGGGGTCTCGGCCCAGTACGACAGCGAGGTCGTCTACCACAGCGTCAAGGAGGAGCTCTCGAGCAAGGGCGTGCTGTTCACGGACATGGACTCGGCCCTGCGCGAGCACGGCGACATCGTGCGCAAGTACTTCGGCACGGTGATCCCCACGGGCGACAACAAGTTCGCGGCCCTGAACACGGCGGTGTGGTCGGGCGGGAGCTTCGTTTACGTGCCCAAGGGGGTCGAGGTCGCCATCCCCCTGCAGGCCTATTTCCGCATCAACTCCGACAACATGGGACAGTTCGAGCGGACCCTCATCATCGCCGATGAGGGAGCCAAGGTGCACTACCTGGAGGGCTGCACGGCCCCCACCTACAGCGAGCACGCGCTGCACAGCGCCGTGGTGGAGCTCATCGCCATGAAGGGCGCCACGATCCGCTATACCACCATCCAGAATTGGTCCAAGAACGTGTACAACCTGGTCACCAAGCGCGCCTTCGCCTACGAGAACGCCCGCGTGGAGTGGATCGACGGCAACCTGGGGAGCTGCCTCACCGTCAAGTACCCGGCCATCCACCTCAAGGGGGAGGGGGCCAGCGGGGAGGTCATGAGCGTGGCCTTCGCCGGGAAGGGCCAGCACCAGGACGCCGGCGCCCGGGTCATCGCGTTCGCCCCCAACACCTCGGCCACCGTGACCAGCAAGAGCATCAGCAAGGACGGCGGCCGGACCAGCTACCGGGGCCTGGTCCGCGTCATGAAGGGCGTCCAAAAGGTCCAGGTCCACACCGTCTGCGACGCCCTGCTGATGGACGAAGGCAGCCGCTCCGACACCTATCCGACCATGCAGGTCGACGAGAAGGACGTCAACATCGGGCACGAGGCCACGGTCAGCAAGATCGGCGACGAGCAGCTGTTCTACCTGACCTCGCGCGGCGTCACCGCGGACCAGGCCCGGCTGATGATCGTCAACGGGTTCATGGAGCCCTTCACCAAGGAACTGCCCCTGGAGTACGCCGTGGAGCTGCGGCGCCTCATGGAGCTGGAAATGGAAGGCGGCATAGGCTGATGACGGCGACCGCGACCCGTCGTTTCCGCGACTTCTTCTCCCTGGAGTCCGCGCGGGGCCTGGGAGCCGCCTGCGGCGACCCGGCTTGGCTCGGGGAGCTGCGGCTGAGGGGCTGGCGCGCCTTCGAGGCGGGCCTGGAGGCCTCCCCGCGCCCGGCCGGGACCCGCTGGCTCAAGGTCGCCGAGTCCTGGCCCGACGAGGCTCTCGATCCGGGACCCAAGCTGGCCCTTCCGGCGGCGCTGGGCCTGGGCCTGGACGGAGAGTGGGGTCCCCTGTCCGGGGCCTACACCTACGGCTGCGAGTCCGAGGGCGCGTTGCTTCTCGACGAGGAGGCCCGCAGGGCCGGCGTGCTCTTCCTGCCGCTGCGCGAGGCCCTGCGCAGCCGGCCCGAGCTCCTGGAACGCCACCTTTTCAGCCGCACCGCCCCCGAGGAGACGCTCTACACTGGGCTGCACGCCGCCTATTTCGGGCAGGGCGCCCTCATCCACATCCCCAAGGGCGTGCGCCTGTCCCGGCCCTTAAGGCTGCGCGGGGTGCACACCGGGGGGCACGCCGGGTTCTTCCCCCATCTGCTGGTCCTCGCCGGGGAGGGGTCCTCGGCGACGGTGGTGGAGGAGACGCGCTCCGCGGGGGAGGCCCCCGGCTTGGTCTCGGGCGTGGCCGAGCTCGTCCTGGAGCGGGGCGCCCAACTGAACTACATCAGCTTCCAGGGCCTCAACCAGGCCAGCGGCTCCCTGCAGCGCCAGAGCACGGTGCTGGCCGCCGACGCCCGCCTCTACACCCTGGGCATCGTGGCCGGGGGGGCCTGGTCCACCAGCTTCCTGGGCACGCGGCTGGACGGCGGGGGGGGCTCCGCGGACCTGCTGGGCTTGGCCCTGGGATCGGGATCCCGGCGCATCGAGATCCGCACCCTCCAGGACCATGTCGGGCGCTCCGCCGACTCCGACGCCCTCGTCAAGAGCATCCTGCGCGGATCCAGCCGTTTCTACTTCGATGGCGTGGTCAAGATCTACCGGAGCGGCCAGAATTCCAACGCCTTCCAGAGCAACCCCAACCTGCTGCTCAGCGGCGAAGCCCGCGCCGAGAGCGTGCCGACGCTGGAGATCGAGGCCGACGACGTGGCCTGCAAGCACGCCGCCAGCATCGGGGGCATCGACGAGGAGGAGCGTTTCTACCTGCTTTCCCGGGGCATCCCATTGCGGGACACCGAGACCATCATCACCGAGGGATTCGCCGCGGAGCTGGGGCAGCGCCTGCCCGACGCGAACCTCCAGGAGCGCTTCGTGGCCATCCTCAAGGACCTGGCCACGGGCCAATCCTGAGCCTGCCTTGCCCGAACCCACGATCCCCGGGGGCCTCGAGGCCGCCGCGTCCGCTAAGGAAAGCCCCGCCGCCTACGACGTCGAGCGCGTCCGGGCCGACTTCCCGATCCTTTCGCGCCAGGTCCACGGGCGGCCCCTGATCTACCTGGACAACGGCGCGACCTCCCAGAAGCCCCGCTCGGTCATCGAGGCGGAGGCCTCCTTCTACGCGAATTCCAACGCCAACATCCACCGCGGCGCCCATGGCCTGGGCAGCGAGGCCACGGCCGCCTTTGAGCGCGCCCGGGGGGCCGTGGAGCGCTTCATCGGCGCCCACAACGGCAACGAGGTGGCCTTCACCCGCAACACCACCGAGGCCGTCAACCTGCTGGCCGAGTCCTGGGGCCGGGCCCACCTCGGGCCGGGCGACGAGATCGCCCTGTCGGTCTCGGAGCACCACGCCAACCTGGTCCCCTGGTTCCAGATCGCCAAGGAGCGCGGCGCCCGCCTGGTGCCCCTGCCCCTGGACCAGGACGGCCGCATTGACCTGGAGGCGGCGCGCCGGCTGGTCGGCCCGCGCTGCCGGGTGCTGGCCTTCACCTGGGTCAGCAACGTCCTGGGCGCGGTCAATCCGGTGGAGGAACTCGCCGCGCTGGGCCGGTCGGTGGGGGCCCTGGTCTTCGTGGACGCGGCCCAGGCAGCCCCGCATTTCGCTTTGCGCCTCAAGGAGCGCGGGGTGGACGCCGCGGCCCTGAGCGCGCACAAAATGTTGGGACCCACGGGCGTCGGGGTGCTCTGGGGGCGCGAATCCCTTTTGGAGGGGCTCCGGCCCTGGCAGACCGGCGGCAGCATGATCGAGACCGTCGACTTCGAGACCGTGACCTGGAACCGACTGCCCTGGAGGCTGGAGGCCGGGACCCCGAACATCGCCGGGGCCGTGGGCTTCCACGCGGCCTTGGACTACCTGCGCGCCTTGGGCTGGCCCGCCGTCGAGGCGCACGAGAGGGCGCTGTGCGCGCGGGCCCTGGCGGCCCTGCGGGGCGTGGAGGGGCTGAGGCTGCGCGGGCCCGCCGCGCCCGAGGGACGGGTCGCCGTGTTCAGCTTCTCGCTGGAGGGCGTGGACCCCTTCGACGCCGGGGCCCTTCTGGACGCCCAGGGCATCGAGGTGCGGGTGGGCAACCATTGCGCCCAACCCCTCATGGCCCACCTGGGCGCGGGGGACGGCCTCATCCGCGCCAGCGCATACCTCTACAACACGGCCTCCGAGATCGACGCCCTGGCCGAGGGGCTCCGGCGCGCGGTCTCCAAACTGCGCCGGCCCACCCCCGCGGCGGCGAAGGCGTGAGCGCCCCCGACCCAGGCGCCCTGCCCGGGCGCCTGCGGGACATGGTCGCGGAACTGGCCGCGATCCCGGACCTGGAGGGGAAGTACGACGCCCTTATCGAGATGGGCGAGGAATTGCCCGACTTGGCCCCCGAAAGCAGGACCGAGGGGCGCCGGGTGCGGGGCTGCCAAAGCGTGGTCCACGCCTATGCCGAAGCCGGTCCCGGCGGCACCGTGGCCCTCAAGGGGCACGCCGACGCCCTCATCGTCAACGGGCTGCTGGCCCTGTTGGTGCGGGGCCTGGACGGCCTGACCCCGGAGGGCTTCCTGGCCGTGGACCCGCGCTTCATCGAGGCCACCGGCGTCCTGGGGGCCCTGACGCCTTCAAGGGTCAACGGTTTCTACAACATCCACCAAAGGCTCAAGGCCGACGTGCAGGCCCTGGCCGGCGCGGACCGGTCCGCGGGCCCGGCGGCTTAAGGGGGGCGCGATGCCCAGCGATACCGAAATCTACGAGGCGCTGCGCCCGGTGGTGGATCCCGAACTCAACCTCTCCATCGTGGACCTGGGGCTGATCTACGGGATCAAGCAGGAGTCCGAGGGCAAGCGGGTGGTCGTGGAGATGACCCTGACGTCGATGGCCTGCCCGGTCGGCCCGCAGCTGAGGGCCGCGGTGCACGGCGCGGTGGCGGCGCTGCCGGGCGTCGAGGACGTGTACGTGAACCTGGTCTTCAACCCGCCCTGGAATCCCCGGACCATGGCCAGCGACGATGTCCTGCTGCATTTGGGGTTGGCCTAGCCCCTAAGGACGGGCCCGTTTGATGGATCCGGCGGACCTCCTTGTATTTTTGGTACCTATTTTTCTTGTCAGTTCCACACTCCAAAACGTTTAAGCGAATTTGCCGATGAAATCGTTCTGCCCTGTTTCCGGACCGAAATATTCTGCTATCGTATACGCGTTCTCCCCGAAATGGACAGGAGCGGTTTCATGCGCGTACAGCGATATGGAGCCCTGGCGCTGACGCTGGGGTTTTTCGGCTTGGTTTCGCCCCTGGCGGCCGCCAATTATCCGTTCCCCCCGGCGGCGGCCTGGACCTATCCCCACGGAATCAAGCCGGCCAGCCCGGCGGGCGCGTCCTGGGCCGCGGACTGGACCACCTTGGCCAACAAGTGGGCCACCTACAAGGCCAACTACATCACCTCCAACGGGGCGGGCTCCGGGGAGCGCGTGGTCTCCAGCGCCCAGCAAAGCGGGGACACGGTCAGCGAGGCCATCGGCTACGGCATGATCCTGGCGGTGTACTTCAACGACCAGACGACCTTCAACGCCCTGTGGACCTATGAGCAGTCCCACCTGGATTCCCTGGGGCTCATGAACTGGGACATCAGTTCCGGCGGCGGGGTCATCGGCTCCAATTCCGCCAGCGACGGCGACGAGGACATCGCCTACGCCCTTTGGCTGGCCTATTACCAATGGGGCAACGGGACCCTCAACTACCAGAGCCTGGCCCAGAACCAGACCACCCTGGTCCAGGACAACGACATCGACGGGAACCTGAAGGTCAAGCCCGGCGACAGCTTCGACAGCTGCCGCTACCCCAGCTACTTCATGCCCAGCGAATACGCGGTCTTCGGCTACCAGACCGGCAGCCCGAACTGGAGCACGATCGCCGCGAACTGCTACAGCACCATCAACGCCGCCTGCAACACCACCAGCGGGCTCATCGCCGAGCAGACCTCGGACACGGGCGTCGGCGGGGGCTGCGGGGTCAGCACCACCCAGGACCAGTACAACAGCTGCCGCGTGCCCTTCTACATGGCCCTGGACTACGTCTACAACGGCAGCTCCAGCGCCCAGACCGAGATGGACCGCCTGGCCTCCTTCTTCAACAACATCGGCCCGGGCTCGGTGGACGACTGCTACAACGTCAACGTCGGCGGGACGTCCAACTCTTGCAGTTCGAACATCAACCATTCGGCCTTCATCGGGCCCGCGGGCTGCGCCCTCATGGTCAGCTCGACGTACGCCTCCAGCCTTCAGACCTACTACAACTACCTGATGGCCCTGGGCACCACGAGCTACTTCGACGATTCCTGGAACCTGCTGAGCCTGCTGCTGATGCAGGGCAACATGCCCAACATCGCCGACCCGGCCGCCATTTTCTCCCCGACCCCGACGGCCACGGTCACGCCCTACGCCGGAACGCCCACGCCCTCGCCCACGCAGACCCCCATCGCCAACGGGGTGGTGTTCGAGGACTTCGAGTACGGCCAGGTGGCCTCGGGCTACACCTTCGCCTACACCGGCAGCACCGTCACGCAGGCCGTGACGAGTTCCCAGGCCAACACCGGGCTCTACAGCGACCAGCTGAACCTGAACGTGGTCAAGGGCACCAGCTACCAATACGGCGGGGCCGGCTTCAACAGCAACTACGCCAACAACCTCGGGGTGGTGGACGCCAGCGGCACGACCTCGTTGAACATCTCCTTCAAGAACACCGGCACCACCGCCCTCAATGTCTACGTCGACTTCAAGGAGGGCGGCACCACCACCACGGCGGTGGCCGGGGGGCACGGCTACCAGTGGGACTCCCCGCCCATCACCCTGCAGGTGGTCCCGGGCTGGCAGCACTTCAACATCCCGCTGGCGAATTTCACGTGGGACACGAGCAACAACCCCACTACGACCCCGCCGGCGGGCGACACGGGCCTGACCTTAAGCTCGGTGATGACCTGCCAGATCCAGACCAACGCGGTGTGGGCGGGCACGGTCTACGTCGACGACATCGACTTCATGCCCACGGTGGCCTTCACGCCCACGGCCACGGCCACGCCCCTGGTGAACCCTTACACCCAGATTTGGGACGACTTCGAGAGCCCCAATTCCCTGGCCACCAGCGCCACCTCCACGACCAAGCTCAACTACGTCGACAGCTACGCCGACACCACCAACGGGGCCTCCGCGTCCTGGGCCCTCACCTCCGCCTCCGGGGACTATGTCGACGGCGCGCACGGGGGGGCCTTGACCTACAACACCGGCGCGGCCGCCGGCTTCGGCTGCGGCGGCGGCGAGAGCAGCCCCTACGGCAACGGCTTGGTCTCCGACGACTCCGGGGCGGTGTACCTGGCCTTCTGGATCAAGGCCCCGGCCGGCTTCCGTTACCAGGCCGAGTTCCAGGAGGCCGGGACCCTCACGGCCACGGTCCAGGGCGCCGACGGTGCCGCCTGGCTCTCGGCCATGCAGACCGCGGCGCCGGACTCGGCCGGTTGGCAGTACGTCGAACTGCCCATCGCCCAGTTCGTGGAGGACCCCTACGACAAGGTCTGCAACCCCAACAGCATCGTGCCCAGCCCCTGCCTGAGCGAGGGCGACACCGAACAGCCCCAGGCCCTGCTGTCGGTCAGCTTCAAGCTGGCCTCGGGCCAGGGCAGCGGCACCCTATACTTCGACGACATCGCCTTCGTCACCACCTGGAAAACGCCGACTCCATCGCCGTCGCCCTCGCCCAGCCCAAGCCCCTCGCGCACTCCGAGCTGGACGGCTTCGCCCAGTCCGACGGCCAGCCCTAGCCCCACGGCCACCGCCAGCCCCACGGCTACCTCCACGGCTTCGCCCACGGCGACGTCCACGGCCTCGCCCACCCCCACCGGCACCGACACGGCATCCCCAACGGCGACGCCCACGGCCTCGCCCACGGCCAGCCCCACGGCCACGGCCACGCCCACGGTGACGGAGACCTTCACCCCGGTGCCGGCGGGCAGCACGGACACCAACACACCCACCATTTCCCCGACGTTCACGGCCAGCCCGTCGGACACGACGACGGCCTCGCCCACCGACACGGCCACGGTGAGCCCCACACCGTCGACCACGGTGACCCCGACTTCGTCGACGTCGCCTTCCTTCACCCGGAGCCCGAGCCCGTCGGTCACCGACACGTTCACGTCCGGGCCCAGCCCCACGGCCACGCCCACCTCGACCCAGAGTCCGGCGGCCACGGCCACGGCCAGCCCGACCGTGAGCCCGACGGCGTCCTTCACGGCCGACGCCAGCGCCACGGATTCGCCCACTTCCACGTACTCGCCCACGGCCACCTTCTCGACCACGCCGACCTTCACCCCGCCCCCACCGGGCAGTACGGACACCCAAACTCCCACGGCGACGCCCACCGCGACGCCTCCCGTGGCGGGTGCCCCCAGCCTGGTTCCAGGTTCCTTGAGCCCGACCGCGGGCACGGCGGCCGGGGGCTTTGAAATCTCGGTGCAGGCCACCGGCGTGCTGTCCGGAGCGGCCATCGTGGTCAACGGCCAGCCCTTGGCCACCACCATCACCCCGGGAACCGGCGGCGTGTTCACGCTCAC
>DAIDJD010000140.1 GCA_027451505.1 candidate division FCPU426 bacterium | reverse complement strand
AGGCGGCCATCCCAGCGGTTGAAGTCCCCCACCACGGACACGGACGCGGCCCCGGGGGCCCACACCACGAAGGAAACCCCCTCGAACCCCTGCAGCGCGAGGCGGTGCGCCCCCATTTTTTCGTAGGCCAGCCAGTGGTTGCCCTCGCCCAGGAGGTGCAGGTCCAGGCCCCCCAGGGAGGGGGCGAATCCGTAGGGGTCCAGCGCCGACCACTCCGGCGCGTTGGCATAGCGCGCCCGCACCACCAACCCCGGCGCCCCCGGCATCGCGGGCAGGGCGCCCTCCCACAACGGCCCTTCGCCGACCCGGGTGAGCCCGACGGCCGGCCATCCCGGCGCCTCCACCGACACCGCCTCGGCGTCCGGGCGCAGGGCCCGGAACACCGCGCCTCCCGCCGCGGGGTGGGCCCCCAGTAGGGCATGGGGGTCGTGGTGGCGGCACTCCAGCAGCCGCCGGAGGCCCTCGTCGGTCGGGTTGAGGGTCATGGATCCTCCTAGTCTACCTGGTCCAACGGAACCTCGGGCCGCTCAAGCGGCCTGGCCCCGGCGGGCCAAAACGCTGGGATCGAGCCTCAGCAACGAGGCCAGTTCCCGCAGGTCGTCGGGATTGTGCATGTGGTCCCCGGCCCTCCAGGCGATCTCCTGCGCCCGGTCCAGGTCCGGGGCGATCCCCAGGTCGCGGGTGAGGCGCAGGAGCTCCACGGCTCCTTTCAACCGGGTGGAGTCGGGGCTCGCCATGGCGTGGCGCACGGCGGTCGTGATCATCTCGCCGAAGACCCGCCCGACCTCGGAGGCGTCGAGCTTGTAGCCCAGGGACGCTGCCTCCCGGGCCAGCGCCAGCGCCTTGGCGTAGGCCCTCGGGTCGGGGTCCTCCTTCTGGGAGCGGATGGCCTCCTCGAGGCGCCGGGACAGCGTGAATTCGGCGGCCTCGCGCAGCACGCGGGGCAGGGGAAAGCCGGCCGCCTGGAACAAGTCGATCTGGTGGCGGTTGTCCTCGTAGACCCGGGCGGTCTGCTCGTTGACCTGGGCCAGCAGCTTTTGGAACACCTGGCGCCCCACCAGTTCCCGGCCGTCGGGAAGCACTTGGTCGAGCCCCACCTCCACCCCGCCGTGTCCGGTCCTCAAGGCCGTCAGGATGCCGGCGACCCGGCCGGCCTGGACGGCCTCCGCGACCTTGCCCGATTCGGCGGCGTGCAGTTCGGGCCCGGGCCAGGGCTTGACCGAACAGACGAAGTCGACGCCCCCGAAGTGCAGGGCGACCACGCTTGCGTCGAAGGCCCTCCCGGTGGTGCGCAGTTCGAGCCTCACCCTGGCCGCTCCGCAGGCGACGACCCCGCGCTCGGCGCGTTCGAACCCCTCCACGGACCAGTCCCAGCCCCCCAAGCGCCCGGCCGCGGGTCCCTCGCCCCGGGCGGCCAGGGCCAGGATCGCGCAGTGGGCCGCGAGGCGCTCGGGCCCCACCCGGTTGGGCTCCACGTGGCCGTGGAACACGGCGTCGCCGGACGGACGGCCGCCGGCGTTGGAGCGCGCGGCCCGCAGCCGCTCCAGGAAGCCCTCGCGCGGATTCCGCAGCCCAAGCTCGACGGCGTAGTCGAGGGCCCGCGCGGCGTACTTGAGGATCTGCACGGTCTCGATCCCCTGCAGGTCGTTGAAGAACCAACCGCAGGACGTGTACATCAGCAGGCACTGGCGCTGCATGTCCAGCAGCCCCAGCGCGCGCCGGCGCCCGGCCGGCCCCAGGCTGCCCGCGCCTTGTTCCTCGAAGAAGCGGTCCTTGGAGGCGGGACTGGGATCCAGCACCACGCGCACGAAGGCGTCCCGCGCGGCCCAGGGATCGCGCAGGAGGGCCCCCAGGGCGCGCTCGAACTCGGGGGCCAGGGAATCCCTGAGGTGGTCGAGGGCCGCCCGCAGGGGACCGCGCCATTGCTGGTTCCAGCCCTCCTCGCCGCCGGTGTGGCACCCGCAGTCGCGCATCCAGCGCCCCACCCCGTGGACGCAGCTCCAGGAGGAGCCCAGCCCGTCCTCCCCCAAGTGGATGTCGGCCTCGAAGCGGGGTGGATGGGATTCCAGGTGGGCGCCGTAGTTGGTGACGCGGAATCCCCGGGCGGGCGCCTCCGTGAGAAGGGCGTAGGCCAGCACGCGGTCACCCCAGCGCGAGTGGTGCCCATAGCTCTCGCCGTCGGTGGCCACGTGCACGAGCCCGGCCGCGCCGCGGCCCTCAAAGCGGGCCACCAAGTCCTGGCTGCGCGCCAGGGCCCCCTCAAAGGCGATGGCCTGGGACACCGCCCCGTCGTAGAAGAACAGCGCGATCCCCCGGGCGGAGCCGTCGCGATGCCGGTACCAGTAGGCCTCCCCGGGATCGACCGACCCGTCGGAGACGTCCCGCCACTCCCCCCCCTCGAGGGGGCGAACCCGGGCGCACTGGCGGGGCGCCAGGATGGCGTAGCGCATCCCGGCCTCGATCAGGGCGTCGAGCGTGTCCCGGTCCACCGCCGTCTCCGGGAGCCACAGCGCCTCGGGCTCCCGCCCGAAGCGGTGACGGAAATCCTCGATGCCCCACCGGATCTGGGTGCGCCGGTCGCGCGGGGAACACAGCGGGAGGATGGCGTGGTTGTAGGCCTGGGCGATGGCGTTGCCGTGCCCCCGTTCCTCCACGCTGGCCTTATCCGCCGCCAGGATGCGCTGGTACCCCAAGGGATGGCGGCGCTCCATCCAGGCCAGCAGCGTGGGCCCCATGTTGAAGCTCATGAGGCGGTAGTTCGAGACGATGTCCTCGACCACGCCCCCGGGGTCCATGATCCGGGCGTTGTCGTTGGCCCGGTAGCACTCGCGGTAGATGCGCTCGTTCCAATCATGGAACGGGGCCGCCGAGGGTTCGGGATCCACGTCCTCGGTCCAGGGGTTCTCGCGGGGGGGCTGGTAGAAATGTCCGTGGACGACCAAGTCGGTGGGCATGGGCGGTCTCAGTCCCGGGACCGGGCGTGGCGGCGGGTGAGTCCGTCCAGGCGCAGGGCCAAGGCATCGGTGAGGGCGCCGGGGGCCAGGCGGAAGCGCCAATTGCCCTCCACGGTGCCGGGCGTGTTCATGCGGGCCTCGGCGCCCAGAAAGTGCTCAGCACGCTTCTCCAGGAGAACCTTCATGCCAACCGATGAATCACCGCTTCTTGAGAGCAAGGACGCTCCCGTGCTCGTCTCGTCCCTCTCACCTGGCTCCACGACCGAGGCTCGCCCTGGTGGAGCGCGCGTCTCTCGCTCCAGAGGGCGGGTAGCTTCTGGCGTGGGTGGTCTACGGCAGCAAGTGGAGCTTCAGTCGCTCTCCTCCCTGGATCCCAAGGGGCTCATGGAGCGCATTGCCGTGCTTCATGAAGAGCTCGACGCGACGAACCGGATCCTCCGGCGCAAGAACCGCCGCATCGAGGCGCTCGAGCGAACCGTGGAGGAATTGCACATCGCACTCGGGCACCCCGTTGCCCTGGGGGCGCGGACGTTCCCTTCCCTTTCCACGAACAACGCGGAAAACTTGCGAAAAAGATGAACTCTCGGCATCTAGCGCTCATGCGCCTGCGCGACGCGGTCAGGGCCACGCTTCCTTCTCTCTCGATGCTCTCTCTCTTGCTGGGTGGGGTTGCGTGCGGTGGCTCCCAGAAGGCGGTGCCAGCGGCCACGGCGCCCATTGGACCGAAGCTCACGGCTTCCACTTCGTGGCTTCTGGATGAAGCGGGGCGTGTGGTGTTTCTTCACGG
>DAIDJD010000139.1 GCA_027451505.1 candidate division FCPU426 bacterium | reverse complement strand
TCAAGCAGAGGGATGTTAGTCTTGAGCTAAGTTCCTGTCAAGGGATTAATGGAACGCATTGAAAATCCAGCTTCTTTGCCTGTTACCCACATGGCCCAGCCGAACGTTTCAATGGGTGAAACGAACGTCACGTTTTTTCTTGACGCCCAGGCCGCGCATCCGAAGCCTTCGGCTCCCCCCCACCGGATCCATGCAATCCTTTTTCCCGGGCCCACTGCCGCATGCGCTCAAAAAGCTCCGCGTGCTCCTCCGGGGACAGGCTGGCGGCCCCAGCGGGCAGGGCCAGCACCAAACGGGCAGCCCAAGCGGCCAGGCTGCGGGAGTCCTTGAATTCCGCCTTCCTGCGCTGCTCCAACTGACCCCAGGTGCGGGCGTCCACCCTCAGCACGCGGGCTTCGCGGGCCGGGGCGGCCTTGCGCGGCGCATCCGGAGCCGTGCCGCGTCCGGATTTCAGGTTCAGGAGCGCCTCGATCTGCTCCTCAGCGGGGGTCTTCATGGCGCACCTCCATGGGGTGGCCGCCCAGGTTCGGGCGATTCAGCCGCCGGCCAGGCGCTTGAGTTCGGAGAGCTCCTGGAGCGCCTCCAGCGGGGTCATGCGTTCGGGATCCAAGGCCCTCAACCGCTGCGCGGCCGCCTCGGCCCCCGGATCGGCGGGAAGGAATAAATCGGGCTGCGGCGAGCCTTCGGCGGGGGCCTCCGGCGGGCGCCGGTTCATTTCCAGGGACGCCAGCACCGCGCGGGCCCGGGCCAGGACGGCGTCGGGCACGCCCGCCAACCGCGCCACATCGATGCCGTAGCTGTGCTCGGAGGCGCCTTCGCGCACCGCGTGCAGGAAGACGACCGCGCCCTGCCACTGCCGCACGGCCACGCAGTGGTTGCGCACGCGCTCAAGGCGGCGGGCGAGTTCGGTGAGTTCGAAGTAGTGGGTGGCGAAGAGGGTGCGGCAACCGATGCGGTCGTGGAGGTGCTCCACCGCGGCCCAGGCGATGCTGATGCCGTCGTAGGTGCCCGTGCCGCGGCCGATCTCGTCGAGCACGACCAGGCTGCGCCGGAGCGCCCCGCGCAAGATGGCCGAGAGTTCGGTCATCTCCACGAGGAAGGTGCTCATGCCGCGGCTCAGGCGGTCGCTGGCGCCCACCCGCGTGAAGACGCGGTCGACCCTGCCCACGCGCGCCGAGCGGGCCGGGACAAAAGAACCGGCCTGGGCCAGCACCGTGATCAGGGCGGCCTGGCGCATGTAGGTCGACTTCCCCGCCATGTTCGGTCCGGTGATGACCTGGATCTGGGCCCCGGCGGCGTCCAAACGGCAGTCGTTGGGGGTGAAGCTGCCCCCCTCCGCGGCCAAAAGGCGCTCCACCACGGGATGGCGCCCCTCTGCGATGTCCAGGACCTCGGAGTCGTCGACGACCGGACGCGCCCAGCCCCCCCGCGCGGCCGCCTCGGCCAGGGAGACCAGCGCGTCGAGTTCGGCGAGGGCCGCCGCCGCCTGGGGCAGGGGCCTCGCCTCCTTGAGCAGGGCCGCCCTCAGCCCCTCGAAGAGGGCCGCCTCGCGGGCCTTGGCCCGGGTCTCGGCGGTGAGGACCCGCGACTCGATGTCGCGCAGTTCGGGCGTGGTGTAGCGCTCGGCGTGGACCAAGGTCTGCTTGCGCTCGTAGTCCGCGGGCGCCGAATGGGCTTGGCCCTTGGGGATCTCGATGTAGAAGCCGAAGATCCCGTTGAACTGCACCTTCAGCTTCGGGTTGCCGGTGCGTCCGCGCTCGCGCTCCTGGGCCGCCAGCACCCGCTCGCGCGCGCCGCGGCCGTCGGCGAGGGCCTCATCGAGCTCGGGGTCGTGGCCGGGACGGATGAAGCCGCCCTCACGGGCCAAGGCCGGGGGCTCCTCCACCAGCGCCGCCTCCAGAAGACGGCCCAGGCCCTCCAAGGGGGCCGGGTCCGGGGGCGCCGGCAGGGCCGCCTTCCCCGCCAGCAGCGCCCCCAGCTCCGGGAGCAGGCGCAGGGTCTGCCGGGCGCCGGCCAGGTCGCGGGGACCCGCGGCGGCGCAGGCGGCCTTGGACACCACCCTTCCCAGGTCGCTGGAGCGCCCCAGGACGCCGGCCAGGGCCGACCTCAAGGCGCCGTCCCCCGCCAGCGCCTCCACCGCGTCCTGGCGTGCGGCGATCGCCCGCACATCCCCCAACGGCGCCGTGATCCAGCGCTTCAGGGTCCGGGCCCCGGCCGCGGTGGCCGTGTGGTCCAGGATCCCGAAAAGCGTCCCGGCCGTGCCGCCGTCCTCGAGGTTGGCCACCAACTCCAGGTCCCTCTGGGCCGAGGCGTCCAGGATCAGGTGGCCCTCGGCCCGGAAGACCTCCACCGAGGCCACATGCTCGAGCGCGCTGCGCTGGGTGCGCCCGAGGTAGGCCAGAAGGGCGCCCGCGGCCCCGGCGTCCGGCCCGTCCTCGGAGAGCCCCAGGCCGGCCAGCGAGGCCACGCCGAAGTGGCGCCTGAGGAGCCGGGCCCCCTCGGCCGGGGCGAAGGTGGCGGCGTCCTCCTCCGCCAACACGGCGCCGCAGGAGGCCAGCGCAGGGTCGAAGCCCGATTCCGCGGGGCGTCCCGCCGGGAGGATGACCTCGGCCGGGCGCACCCTCCGCAGCGCGTCCTCCAGCGCCTGGGCCGGCTCCCCGGGGTCGAAGCGCTGCACGCCGAAGGCCCCGGTGCCGTTGTCGGCCCAGGCCAGGGCCGCGCCCGCCCCCTTCACGGCGAGGAACGCGGCGGCGTAATTGTTGGCGCGCTCGTCGGCGAAGCCGTCCTCCAGGGCCGTCCCGGGGGTCAGAACCCGCACCAACTCCCGGCGCACCACCCCCTTGGCCGTGCGCGGATCCTCCATCTGCTCGCAGATGGCGACCCGCTTGCCGGCCTGGAGCAGGCGGCGCAGGTACTGGGACGCGGCGTGGTAGGGGACGCCGGCCATGGGGGTGCGCACCGTGCGTCCCTCGCCGGAGGCGCGCGCCGTGAGCGTCAGTCCCAAAAGGCGGCTGGCCTCCCGCGCGTCCTCGTCGAAGAGTTCGTAGAAGTCGCCCAGCCGGAAGAACAGCAGGCAGTCCGGGTTGCGCGCCTTGACGGCCCGGTACTGCTCCATCATGGAGGGGCCCTTGGCCGCCATCAGGACCCTCCCCGCCCGGCCTCCACCCGGACGCCCCCGAACAGGGCGCCCAGGACCAGGCTGCACACGGACAGGCAGAAGGCGGCCCACACCGCCGTGCCGAAGCCCGCCAGCCGAAGGTCGGGCGTCAGGGCCGCGGCCATCCAAAGGACCGCGCCGTTCACCACCAGGGTGAACAGGCCCAGGCTGAGGACGTTCACCGGCAGGGTCACCAAAAGGAGCACGGGCTTGACCAGGACGTTGAGCAGCCCCAGAAGGGCCGCCGCGCCCAGGACGCTCAAGGCCCCCCGAAGCGGATCGGACGCGCGCAGGGTGACGCCGTTGACGAAGCGGACCACCAACGCCAGGGACACCGCGCTGACCAGCCACTGGGTGATCCAGGCGACGGGGCCGCGGCGGCGCCCGCCCGGACCGAAGCTCAAGCTGAAACGCATGGGGCGCACCTTCAGACCGCCGGCGCGGGGGCGTAGAGCGCCACGGATCCGGCCCCGTGGCGGTAGCGGCGCAGCAGCACCAAGCCGGGGACCTCCGGAGGCGCGTCCTCGGAGGCGTGCTCCAGGAGCACCCGGGCGGCCCCCCCGGCGGCCAGGCGGCCGGAGCGCGCGAGCAGGCCCAGGCACTCCGCGCCCAGCCCGGCACGGTACGGCGGATCCAGGTAGGCCAGGTCGACCGTTTCGGCGGGGTCCAAGGCGGCGAGGCCCCGCCGGAAGTCCGCGGCGAAGACGCGGACCCGGGGCTCCTCGAACCCGAACTCCCGGGACGCCGCCCGCACGGCCTCGACGCAGACGCGCTGGGAGTCGATGAAGGTGGCCAGCCGGGCGCCCCGCGAAAGGGCCTCGAGCCCCATGGAGCCCGAGCCGCAGAAGCAGTCCAGGAAGTGCGCCCCCGGCACCAGGGCGCCGACCGCGTTGAAGACCGCCAGGCGCATCTTGTCGGTGGTGGGGCGCAGGTCCGCCCCCTTGGGCACATTCACGAAACGGCCCCGGGCCGTGCCCGAGAAGATGCGCATTTAGGCGGCCTCCACGGCGGGTCGCAGGTCCTTCCACTGGGCCTGCAGCGTGCGCCTGCCGTTCCAGCGGTTCCAGTCCAGATGGAAGATCGCGTCCAGGGCGCGCCCCTCCCCCAATCCCTCCAGGCGCGCGCCCAACCCGAAGCCCACGCCCTCCAGGGTCCGGCCCCTCCGCGTCAGGGCGAGCCGCAGGTGCTCCCCCTCCTTCCCCATGGTCCGGGCGCCCGGCGCCGGACGCACCCCGCGGACCAGGAAGAGGGGCCGCGGGTTCCCCCGCCCGTGGGGCTCCAGGCGCCCGAGCGGCCCCATCCAGGACTCCCCGACCTCGTCCAGGCCGACCTCGGCGTCGATTTCGAAGATCCTGCCCGGGCGCTCCGGGAGGGCCTCCCGCGCACGCTCCCCGAAGGCACGCGCGAAGGCCGGAAGGTCCGCCGCCCGCGCGGTGGCCCCCGCCGCGGCCTCGTGCCCTCCCCAGCGCAGCAGGTGCCCGGAACAGGCCTCCAGGGCCCGGACCAGGGCGAAGGGCGCGCGGGCCCGGCCCGAACCCTTGGCCGCGTCCCCCACGACCGCGAACACGAACACCGGAAGACCGAAGCGCTCCAGGAGCCGCGAGGCCACCGGGCCGACCACGCCCGGATGCCAGGCCGGGTCCCAAAGCGCCAAGGACCGGGCCCCCGGATCGTCCCGGAGCAGGGCCTCGGCCCGGCGGGAGGCCTCCTCGGTCGCGGAGCGCTCCAGGCCGCGGCGTTCCGAGTTGAGGGCGTCCAGGCGCCCGGCGAGTTCCCTGGCCGCGGCCGGATCCTTGCCCAGGAGCAGGCGCAGCCCCAGGGCGGCGTCGCCGATGCGCCCCCCGGCGTTGATGCGGGGCCCGTATTGGAAGGCCAGGGCCCCGGCGTCGGCGTCGGCGGGATCGAGGCCGGCCGCGGAGGCCAGCGCCCGCAGGCCGAGCCAACGCCCGGAGCGCATGCGGGCCAGGCCGTCGCGCACCAGGACGCGGTTCTCGCCCTCCAAGGGCACCAGGTCGCAGACCGTGCCCAGCGCGACCAGTTCCAGCATGGCGTCGAGGAACTCCCCGCGGCGCGGATGGTCCAGCGCCCGCAGGAGGGCGTCGGCGAGCTTGTAGGCCACCCCAACGCCGGCCAGGGCCTCGCAGGGGTAGTCCGGCGAGAGCCTCGGGTTCACCACCGCGGCGGCCTCCGGAAGGCGTCCGGGGGGCAGGTGGTGGTCGGTGACCACCAAGTCCAGGCCCAGTTCCCTCGCCCGGACGGCCTCGGTCGCGTTGGAGATCCCGCAGTCGACGGTGACCACGAGGCCGCATCCCCGCGCGCGCAGCCCCTCCAACGCGGCCGCGTTCAGGCCGTAGCCCTCGCGGGCCCGGTCCGGAAGGTAGGTCTCGTGCGGGGCCCCCAGCAACGCGAACAGCTTCGAGAGCAGGGCCGTCGCGGTGACCCCGTCGACGTCGTAGTCCCCGTACACGGCCACGCGCTCGCCCAGGCGCCAGGCGCGCTCCAGGCGGGCCACCGCGGCGGCCATGCCCCCCAACAGGTATGGGTCGTGCCCGGCGGCGGGCTCCAGGAGGGCCGCCGCCGCCGGGGCGTCGGCCAGGCCGCGGGCGGCCAGCACGCGGTCCAGGGGCGGCGGCACGGCGCCGTTGCGGCGCAGCGCCTCCAGGGCCCCCGGCGCCGTGGGCCGCAGCCTCCAGAGGGCCCCATCCGGCGCGCTCAGGCGGCCCCCTCCGCCGCGGGCAGCAGCGCCTCGATGAAGGCCGGCGGGTCGAAGTCGGCGAGGTCCCCGGCGCCCTCGCCCAGGCCCACCAACGCCACCGGCACCCCCGTGTCCCCGGAGACCTTCAGCACCGCGCCGGCGCGGGCCGTGCCGTCGAGCTTGGTCACCACCAAGCCGTCGAGCGGCACCGCCGCGGCGAACAGGCGGGCCTGGGAGGCCATGTTCTGGCCGGCCGTCCCGTCGAGGACGAGCAGGACCCTATGGGGCGCCCCGGGAAGGGCCTTCCCCACGACCCGGTGCACCTTCTTGAGCTCCTCCATCAGGTTGACCTTGGTCTGCAGGCGGCCGGCGGTGTCGAGCAGGACGCGGTCGAAGCCCGCCGCGACGCCCCGCCGGACCGCGTCGAAGGCCACGGCCGCGGGGTCGGCGCCCTCGGACTGGCGCAGCAATTCGGCCCCGGCACGGGCGGCCCACAGCCCCAACTGGTCGGCGGCGGCGGCCCTAAAGGTGTCCCCCGCCCCCAGCAACACGCGCTGGCCGCGGGAGGTCCAGGCCGCGGCCAGCTTCCCGGCCGTGGTGGTTTTCCCGGATCCGTTGACGCCGAGCAGGAGGGTCACTTCGGGGCGGGCGAGGGGGGCGGCGGCCAGGAAACCGGAGGGGCCGCGGCCCGCGGGCGGCAGGCAATCCAGGAGGGCGTCCGCGGCCTCGGCGCGCCCGCGCGCGCCGCCCCGGACATAGGCCGACGCCAGTCGCGCGGCGAGCTCCGGGCCCAGGTCGGCCCCGAGAAAGGCCTCCTCGAGGGAACGCTCGGCCTCCGGTCCGCGCCCGGGCCCGGAGGCCGCGGACAAAACCCGGCCCAGGGCCTCGCGGGTGCGGGCCAGGCCCCTGGAGAATAGGTCCTTCCATCCCATCGCTGCGCTTAGCCCCAGGGGAGGGCCGCCGGTTCAGGCGGTGACGGCCCGGTCTTCCTTGAATTTGGCGGAAATGATGCGGCTGACGCCCGCCTCCTCCATGGTCACGCCGTAGATCACGTCGGCGCGCTCCATGGTGATCTTGCTGTGGGTGATGACGATGAACTGGGTCTTCTCCGCGTAGCGCACCAGCAGGTCGCAGAAGCGCCCGATGTTGGCGTCGTCCAGGGGGGCGTCGATCTCGTCGAGCACGCAAAACGGCGAGGGCTTCGTCTCGAAGAGGGCGAACAGCAGCGCGGTCGCGGTGAGGGCCTTTTCCCCGCCGGAGAGCAGGCTGATGCTCTGCTGCCGCTTCCCCGGGGGCCGGGCGATGATGTCGATGCCGGCCTCGAGCAGGTCCCCCTCCTCGAGAAGGGCCAATTGGGCCTCGCCGCCCCCGAAGAGCGTGCGGAAGGTGCGCTTGAAGGACTCGTGCACCTTCTCGAAGGTGGCCATGAAGCGCTCGCGGCTCTCCTGGTTGATGGTGTGGATCACCTTCATCAGATCGTTCTTGGCCGTGCGCAGGTCCTCGAGCTGGCCGACCAGCAGGCTGTGGCGCTGCTCGAGTTCGCGGTACTCCTCCGCCGCGGCCGGATTGACCACCCCCAGCTCCGCGATCTTGGCGGAGAGCTCCGCCACCCGGGCCCGGGCCGCCTCGGGCTCGGGGGCGGGGCCCTCCCCCCCCCCGAACAGTTGGGCCTCGTCCAGGGCCGCCAGGTCGACGTGGAACTCCGCGGCCAGGGTACGTTCCAGGCCCTCCAGCCGTATGGCCAGCTCCTGGACGCGAAGGTCCAGCTCGTGGCGGGAGGCGGCCAGGGCCGCCCCCTCGTTGCGCAGGGCCCGCAGGCCCTCCTCGACCGCGGCCAGGGCGTCGATCCGGGCCTGGCGCGCCTCGACGGCCGCGGCGAGCCGCCCCTGCGCCGCGGTGCGGCGCTCGAAGACGGCCTTGAGGTCGGCCTCGATGCGGGTGTTGGCCTCGGCCAGGGCCTGCTGCTCCCGCGAGGCCGCGGCGGCTTCGCCCTCCCGGCGTTGGGCCTGCTCGGAGGCGGAGGCGGCCTCCTGGGCCAGGCGCTGGACCGCGACCCGGTGGTTCTGGAGGCGCTGTTCGCAGCCCGCCTGGGCCACGCGCTGCTCGTTCACCGCCTTGAGTTGGGCCTCCTCGTCGGCGCGCAGGACGTTGATGGCGTCCAGGACCACGTTGAGTTCGCCCTGAAGCCCGGCCTCCGCGGCCTCGGCCTCGGCCAGGCGGCCCTTGAGCGTCTCCAGGCTGCCCCGGAAGCCGGCGACCTCCACCTGCACGGCCTCGATGGCCTTGCGCTTCTCCTCGCTCTCGTGGGAGAGCCGCCGCACGTCGTCCTGGCGGGCCCCCTGCTCCTTCTGCAGCCGGGCGACCGCGATCTCGAGATCCGACTTCTGGCGGTTCTGCTGCTCGATGGACCGGCTCAGTTCGCCCAGTTCCCCGCGCAGCCGTTCCCGGTCGTCGCGCAGGCGGGCCAGGCGTTCCTCGCCGGACTCGATGTCGCGCTTGAGGGAGGCCATCTCGCGCTCGCGCGAAAGCAGGCCCCGCGAAGCCTCCCAGCCGGAACCGCCGCTGAGGGTGCCCTCGGCCGACACCAGCCAACCGTCCAGGCTGACGGCCTCGCAGCCCGGGGGCAGAAGGGGCGCCGCGCCGCGGGCCGACGCCAAGTCCTTGGTGAGGAGCAGGCCGCCGGCGAGCCAGTCCAGGGCCGGCTCGTATCCGGGATCGGCCTCGAGGAACCCCGTAAGCGGTCCCAACACCCCGTCGCGGGCGAGGAGCTCGGGCGGGAATACGGGACGGGCCGCCCGCATCGCGTCCTTGGGCACCACCGCGGCCCGTCCCTGGCGGGTCTCCTTGAGCCACTCCAGGCAGGCCAGGGCGTCGGCCTCGGAGGCCGCCACCAGGGCCTGCAGGCGCTTGTCCAGGGCCAGTTCCACGGCCGCCTCGGCCTCGGGCCGGGACAGGCGCACCCTCTGCGCCAGGCTGTCCACGGGCACCGGGGACTTCCCAGCGGCGGCGGCCTTCAGCAGGGCCTTGGGTCCCGCGTCGTATCCCTCCAGGGCCCGGGCCAGCTCCTCCAGGGTCGCCAGGCGGGCGCGCTCCGAGCCCAGGCGCACCTGGCCGGCGTGGACGCCCTCCTCGGCGGCGCGCACCGCCTCCTCCAACTCCAGCCTGCGGAGGTATTGGTCGCCCAGCAGCCCCTCCAGGGAGCGGACCTCCTCGCCCTTGGCGCCGGCCTGCGCCGCGGCCTCCTCAAGGCGCCGCCCCGCCTCAGCCAAGGACTCCTGGGCCGCCCCCAGTTCGCCCTCGATCTGCTTGGCCCGCGACTCGAGCATGGCCACCCGGCCACGCAGGGCCTCGCTCTCGGCCTTCACGGCGCCCTTGAGGTCCATCGATTGGATGAGGCGCTGCTGCAGGGCTTGGGCCTCGGCGCTGCGCTCCTGGCGGCGGCCGGAGGCTTCCCGGTGCGCCCCCTCCGAGCGGGCCAGGGCGTCCTTGAGCCCCCCTAAGGCGCTTTCCTCCTCGGCGACGCGGGTGCGGGCCTGCCCGAGTTCCTCGTTGAGGGACGCCTCCCTGCCCCGGAGGTCCCCGGCGTCGGCCAAAGCCCGGCGCCCGCGTTCCTCCAAGTTGGAGATCTGGGCCAGGTTCAGCTCGCGCTGGCGGTCCAGGCCGGCGGCCTGGCTGTCCAGCGTGGAGAGCTCGCGGTTGGCCGCGGAAAGGGCCTCCTCGTCGTGGGTCAAGTCCAGGCGCAAGGCCGCGGACTGGGCGTCGCGCTCCTTCATGCGGGCGTCGAGCCCCTCCGACTCGAGGGACAGGCGGGAGCCCTCGGCGTCGAGCTCGGCGCGGCGCGCCCGCGCCTCCCGCACGTCGCCCAGGATCAGCCCGCCCCTGAGGCGGTCCAACTCCGTCTTGAGCGCCTGGTACTTCTCGGCGCGCTTGGCCTGGCGCTCCAGGGACCCGATCTGGCGCTTGACCTCCCCCACGATGTCGTTGACGCGGGAAAGGTTGAGGTCGGTGGCCTCCAGCTTGCGCAGGGCCTCGTCGCGTTGGGTCTTGTACTTGGTGATCCCGGCCGCCTCCTCGAACACGGAACGGCGGTCCATGGGCTTGGAGCTGAGGATGAGGTCGAGTTTGCCCTGCTCCAGGAGGCTGTAGCCGTCGGTCCCCAGGCCGGTGTCCGCCAGAAGGGCGTGGATGTCCTTGAGCCGGGAGGGCGCCTGGTTGATGAGGTATTCGCTGCTGCCGTCGCGGTAGGAGCGGCGGGTCAGGCTGACCTCGGCGTAGTCCACGGCCAGGGCGCGGTCCTCGTTGGAGATGGTCAACGTGACCTCGGCCATGCCGGCCGGCTTGCGCCCCTCGGTGCCGTTGAAGATCACGTCCATCATCTTGGAGCCGCGCAGCGCCTTGGCGCTCTGCTCGCCCATCACCCAACGGATGGCGTCGGAGACGTTGCTTTTGCCGCACCCGTTGGGGCCGATGATCCCGGAGATGCCGGGCTCGAAGGACAAGGCCGTGGGGTCGACGAAACTCTTGAAGCCCTGGAATTCGATCTTCTTCAGGTACACGGGGACCGCCTAGCTGGATGTGGGAACGGCGCGCGGAACAAATGTGCCCGTGAAACGTCCAAACCGCAAGGGCCGGCCCGGGGGCCGGCGCCGAAGGGATCCGGCCCTAAAGGGATCCCAGCGCCAACAGGGACCCGGGAAGCAGGCCCAGGGCCAGGAGGGCCAGCGCCAAGGCCACCACGGCGAAGCCCAGCGTCCCGCTGAGACGGGCGCCGCCCTGGGCCCCGTCCGGCGACTTCGGGAGCATGTACAGGGCCACCAATACCCGGAGGTAGACCGCGGCCGAGACCACGCTGTTGAGGATGGCCACCACGGCGGCCAGGGTATGCCCCCCGTCCAGGGCCGCCTTGAAGACCCCCAGCTTGACGATGAAGCCGGCCGTCGGGGGCAGGCCCGCCATGGACACCATGGCCACGGCCAGGGCCAGGGAGAAGTAGGGGCGTTCGAAGCCCATGCCCTGGAGGTCCTCCAGCAGGAGCGGACGCTTCAGCCCGCCTTCGGCCGCGGCCACCAAGCCGAAGGCCACGAAGGCCATGACCGCGTAGACCAGGGTGTAGGCCAGCACCGACGCCGCGGCACCGGAGCCCGCCGTCCCCAGGCCCAGAAGCCCGACCAGGACGTAACCGGTGTGGGCCACCGAGGAGTAGGCCAGCAGGCGCTTGAGGTTGGTCTGGCGCAGGGCCCCCAGGTTCCCGGCCAGAAGGGTCGCCACGGCCAGCACCGCCAGGATCTGCGGGAAGGGGGCCGGGCACCCCGGCACCGCCCCCAGGAGCTTGAGCAGGGCCCCGAAGCCGGCCAGCTTGGCCCCGGCCGAAAGGAAGTAGGCCACCGGGGTCGTGGAACCGGCGTAGACATCGGGCGTCCAAAGATGGAACGGCGCGGCGCCCACCTTGAACAGCAGCGCCGTGGCGCACAGGGAAAGCCCCAGGTCCAGCAGCATCTCGCGGGGCGCGGCCAGCTTGCCGCCGGAGAGGAGGGCCGAGGCGGCGTCGAGGCGCACGGATCCCAGGGCCCCGAAAACCAGGGCCATGCCCAGCACGAAGAAGGCCGCCGCGAAGGCGCCCAAAAGGAAGTACTTCAGCGCCGCCTCGCGGTTGCCATGCCAGGCCTTGTTGAAGCCGGCCAGGACGTACATGGCCAGGGAGAAGGTCTCCAGGGCCACGAAGCTGAGCATGAGGTCCTGGGACACGGTGATGAGCTCCATCGCGCCCAGGGCGAAGAGCAGAAGGGCGTAGAACTCCGCGTGGAGCAGCCCCTGGGACCCGCCTTCCCGGCGCGCCAGGACCAGGGTCAGCAACCCGGTCGCGGCCAGGCCCAGCCTGAAGACGTCCGGCACCGCGCCGTCCAGGACCTGCCCGCCGAAGGCCGAGCCCGGCCCGGCGGCCAGGCGCCCAAGGGCCAGGGCCGCGGAGACGCCCAGGGCCAGGGCCGCGGCGGCCTCCACCAAGCGCTTGGAGGACTGGGAACGGAAGGCCATGTCCAGGCCCAGGACCAGCGCCGCCCCCAGGATGCAGGCGATTTCGGGCCCCAGAACCGCCAGATCGCGAAGTCCGTAGGCGGGGATCATGGGCGCGCCTCCCCGCCCGCCGCGGGCGCGGGCGCCGCGGGCGTCGATGCCCCGGGCGTCAACCGCGCCAGCACGGCCTGGACCGAGGGTTGGGTGTTGGAGAGGATGCCTTCGGGGAAGATCCCCAGCGCGAAGATCAGGGCCACGAGGACGCCCAGCGAGGCCCGCTCCCGCGTCGTGATGTCGGTGAGGGCCTCCATCTTGGCCCCCCCCAAGGGGCCGTACATCACCTTCTGGGTGAGGCGCAGCATGTAGGCCGCTCCGAGGATCACCGTGAGGGCGGCCACGGCCCCGGCCCAGGGGAAGGCCTCGAAGGCTCCCCTGAGGCAAAGGAACTCGTTGACGAAGCCGTTGGTCCCCGGCACCCCCATGCTGGAGAGCGCCACCGGCAGGAACAGCAACCCCAGCACCGGCATCTTCAGCACCGCCCCCCCGTAGACCGAAAGGTCCCGGGTGTGGGTGCGCTCATAGAACATGCCCACGATGAGGAAGAGCGCGCCCGTGGAGATGCCGTGGTTGAGCATGGTCAGCAGGGCTCCCTGCTCCCCCGCCAGCGTGAAGCTGAACAGGCCCAGCACGCACAGTCCCATGTGGGACACCGAAGAGTAGGCCACCATCTTCTTGAAGTCGCGCTGCACCAGGACCATCAACGCCCCGTAGACCGCGCCGATGAGGCAGATGATGAGCACCGGTTTCTGGAAGGCGTGGGCCGCCTCGGGGAAGAGGCCCAGGTTGAAGCGCATCAGGGCGTAGGTCCCCAGCTTCAGGAGCACGCCCGCCAGAAGGATGCTCCCCGCGGTGGGGGCCTCCACGTGCGCGTCCGGCAGCCAGGTGTGGAACGGGAAGAGCGGCACCTTGATGGCGAAAGCCAGGAAGAAGGCCGCGAAGAGCCACATCTGCTGGCCGGCCGGGATGGCCAGGGAACTCCAGTCCAGGAAGTCGAAGCTCAGGTGCCCGGTTTGGGTGCGGGCCAGGAAGGCCATCCAGACCAGCGCCAGAAGCATGAGCAGGGACCCGGCCAGGGTGTAGAGCACGAACTTCACCGTGGCGTAAAGCCGGCGTTCGCCCCCCCAAACCCCGATGAGGAAGTACATCGGCAGGAGGGAGGCCTCCCAGAAGATGTAGAACTGCAGCATGTCCAGGGACAGGAACACCCCGTAGACCATGGACTGCAGCGCGAACATCAGGGCGTAGTGGGCCCGCGGGTAGCGCTCCACCGCGTTCCAGGACGACAGCACGGCGATGGGCAGCAGCAGCGCGTTGAGCGCCACCAGCCAGCGGCTGATCCCGTCGAGGCCCACATGGTAGCCGGCGCCGAGGGCCGGCAGCCAAGCCAGGCGCTCCTGGAGCTGGAAGCCCGCGGCCGAGAAGTCGCCGCCCCACAGAACCCAGGCCGTGAAGGCCGCCTGGGCCAAGCTCAGGACCAGGGCGGCGCGGCGCGCGGACTTGTGGCCGCCCCAGGGGCCGAAGGCCAAGGCCAGGGCGAAGGCCAGCGGGGAGAAAATGATCAGGGAAAGCATCGCAGGGGGACCCCTTGAATCCGCTAACGGTGGTAGATGAGGGCTAGACCCAGGAGCAGACAGGCCCCCGCGGCGAGGTAGGCGGCGTACTGCCGCGTGCGCCCGTTGTGGACCCGGCCGCGCAGGAAGTCCCCGGCCGCCTGGGCCGCGGCGGCGACGCCGTTGACCGTTCCGTCGACGAGGCCCTGGTCGACCCAGCGCCACAGCCAGCGCGAATAACCCAGGAGGGCCCGGACGAAGACGAAGCCGTAGGCCTCGTCGAAGAAGTACTTGTTCCAGAGAAGCCGGTGGAGCGCCGAGGTGGCTTCCCCGTCGGCGGGATGGGCCGCGGCCTCCCCGGTGTAGAGGCGCCAGGCGATCCAGCCCAGGACCGCCACGGTGCCGGTGTAGAGGGCCATCAGCCCCAGCACCAGTGCGCGGGAGGCGGAGGCTTCGGGGACGGCCTTCAGGTCGGCGAACACGGGCGCCAGCCAATCGGTGAAGGGCTGCCAATGGGTGAGGAAGCCCGGCAGGCCCAAAAGCCCCACCGCCAGGGACCCCACCGCCAGCAGGACCAGGGGCAGGCCCATGACCCAGGGGCTCTCATGGGCGTGCTCATAGGCGTGGTGGTCGCGGGGCTTGCCGAAGAACACGCTGAAGATGAGGCGCCCCGAATAGAAGGCGGTGCAAGCCGCGCCCAGGTAGCCCAGCAGCCAGAGCCCGAAATCGGCGTGGGGACCCCTCAACGCCATCAGGAGGATCTCGTCCTTGCTGAAGAAGCCGCTGGTCAGCGGCACGCCCGCCAGGCAGGCCGCGCCCACGATCATGGTCGCGCAGGTCAACGGCATCTTGCGCCAAAGGCCGCCCATGCGGCGCATGTCCAGCTCCCCGTGGAGCGCGTGCATCACCGAGCCCGCCGCCAGGAAGAGCAGGGCCTTGAAGAAGGCGTGGGTGAGCAGGTGGAAGAGCCCGGCGGTGTAGGCCCCCACGCCCACGCCCAGGACCATGTAGCCCAACTGGCTGACCGTGGAATAGGCCCACACGCGCTTGATGTCGACCTGGACCATGGCCACGGTCGCGGCCAGGAAGGCCGTCAACGCGCCGGTCCAGGCCACCACGCCCAGGGCCAGCGGGCTGAGCTCGAAGATGGCGTGGCAGCGGGCCACCAGGAAGACGCCCGCGGTGACCATGGTGGCGGCGTGGATGAGGGCCGAAACCGGGGTGGGCCCCTCCATCGCGTCCGGCAGCCAAACGTGCAGCGGCCCCTGGGCGCTCTTGCCGGCCGCCCCCATGAACAGGAGCAGCCCCACGGCCGTGGCCATGCCCGGGGACAACGCCGCGGCGTGGGGGAGCACCGCGGAGAAGTCCAGGCTGCCGAAGGCGTTCCAAATCAGGAAGATCGCCATCAGGAAGCCGAAGTCGCCGACGCGGTTGACGATGAAGGCCTTCTTGCCGGCGTCGGCGGCGCTGGTCTTGCCGCGGTAGAACCCGATCAGCAGGTAGCTGCTGACGCCCACCAGTTCCCACCCGGTGAAGATCACCAGGAAATTGGCCGCCAGCACCAGGGTGAGCATGCTAAAGACGAAGAAATTCACGTAGGCGAAGAACCGGGCGTACTCACCGGCGTCCTCCTCGTGCATGTAGCCGACCGCATAGAGGTGGATCAGGAACCCTATGCCCGTGACCACAAGGATCATCATGCCGCTCAAGGGGTCCAGCAGAAGGTCGAAGCCGACCCGGAAGGAGGCCAGGTCGAGCAGGTCGTAGACGTGCACGAGGACCTGCCGGGAGGCCGCCGGCAGGGCCGCCAAGCCCAGCACGCTGTCGGCGGCGAAGGCGAAGGCGACCAGCACGGACGCGCAGGCCAGCCCGGCCGCGGCGCCCTTGCCCAGGCGGGCCCCGAACAGCCGGTTGAACACCGCGGTGGCCAGGGGCAGGAACAGGACGACGAGAAGGGGGTTCATCGCCGGGTCATCCCTTCAGTTCACTAAGGTGGTCCACGTTGACGTCCTTCTCGGTGCGGAAGATGGCGATGATGATGCCCAGGCCCACCGCCACCTCGGCGGCGGCCACGGCGACGACGAAGAAGACCAGGGCGTGCCCGGAGGCGAGGCCGAGGTAGCGGCTCAGGGCCACCAGGGCCAGGTTCCCAGAGTTGAACATCATCTCGATGCACATGAACATCACCAACGGGTCGCGCCGGGTCAGCACGCCGAAGGCGCCCACCGCGAAGAGCGCGAAAGCCAAGGCCAGGAAGAAGCCGACGCCGAACATGCCTAATTCTCCAGTCTGCGCTTGGCCATGACCATGACCGCCACAACGGCGGTCAGGAGGAGCACGCCCACGGCCTCGAAGACCAAGGCCCCCCGTTCGAACAGCGCCCGGGCCACCCGCACCACGTTGTCGGCGCCCACCCCGGGCGCGCCGGGGGCCGCCGCCGGGGCCAGCGCCGCCGCCGGGAAGCGGTCGGCGCCGAACACCAGAAGGGCGAACAGCAGCGCCGCCAGGAGCAGGGCGCCCGCCACTTGGCCGGGCCCCTGGAAGGCGCTCTCGCGCCCGGTCTCTTGGATGTCCAGCATCATCACGGCGAACAGGAACAGCACCATGATCGCGCCGGCGTAGACCATCACCTGGAGCACGCCCAGAAGGGGCGCGTCCAGGAGGCAGTACAGCGCCGCCAGGCACAGAAGGTGGGCGACGAACTCCAACGCGGCGTAGACCGTGTTGCGCGTGGACACCACCGCCAGGGCGAAGGCCAACGCGCCGAAGGCGAAGACCGCCAGGAGGACCTCCCTCAATCCCATTCCATGCCCCCCCGGCGCCACTCGTAGGCCAGCCCGAAGACCAGGACCGCCAGGAAGGCGCCCATGATCCACAGCCCGGTGACGCCCAGTTCCGGCCGAAGGATCGTGATGAACGGGTACAGGAAGACCACCTCGATGTCGAAGATCAGGAAGAGGATGGCCGTCAGGTAGAAGCGGATGTGGAAGCGCGTGTGGGTGGGCCCCACCGGCAGGGAGCCGCACTCGAAGGGCTGGTCCTTGACGCTGTTGCGCCGCTTCGGCCCCAGGATGGTGGAGGTCAGGATCATGCCCGCGAAGTTCGCGGCCACGGCGGCGGCGAAGATCAGCAGGCCCATGACGGTCACGGTGAAGGCCACGGCGTCAGTTCCCCCGGGACAAGGGTTCGGCGTGGGCCGGCACGGCGTGCGGATCGTCGTTGAGCAGGAACTCCTTGTCGTAGACGAGCCCCTTGCGGTCGAAGTAGGCCAGCTCGAAGGAGCCCGTGTCCATGCGGATCGCGTCCTCGGGGCAGGCCTCCACGCAGAAGCCGCAGTACACGCACTTGCTCATGTCGATGTCGAAATGCCGGGGCCGCTTCTCGATGGCCGGGTCGGGATGCTCCTCGGCCTCGATGAAGATGCAGTCGGCCGGGCAGGCCGTGGCGCACATCATGCACGCGACGCACTTGGGGCTGCCGTCCTCGCGCTTGGTCAAGCGGTGCCGCGAGCGCGCCACCAGGGGGTAGGGGCGGCGCACTTCGGGGTAGGCGATGGTCACCATGGCCCGGTCCCGGGATTCCAGGCCCAGGGAGGCCAGCGAATGGTGCCACAGGTTCCTGAAGAAATGCCGGGACGTGAGGGCCAGGCCCTTGGAGATTTCGGGCAGGTAGAGCCGCTCCACGAAGGTCATCTTGGGTTTAGGCATCGCCGCTCAGGTCCTCCTTGGGCTGTCCCTAGCGCGCCAGCACGCCGAGGACGCCCGTGACCGCCAGGTTGGCCAACGCCAGGGGCAACATGATCTTCCAGCCGAGGTGCATGATCTGGTCGTAGCGGAAGCGCGGCAGGGACCACCGCACCAGCATCTGGAACCAGAGGAAGAACACGATCTTCAGGGCCATCGCGGCGGCCTCGAGGGCCACCCCGGAGGCGTAGGGGAGGGCGTGCCCGAACAAGACGGCGACGCCGTCGCCCAGGTGCAGCCCGGGCAGGCTCCAGCCCCCGAAGAACACCAGGACGATGACCCAGGCGAAGAGCAGGCTCTCCACGAACTCGCTCATCATGAAGATCATGAACTTCATGCCCGAATACTCGATGTTGTAGCCGATGATCTCGCTTTCGCCCTCGGGCAGGTCGAAGGGGATGCGCGTCATCTCCACGATGGTGGCGGTGAAGAACAGCACGAAGCCCAAGGGCTGCAGGAAGACCCCCCAGGCCGGGATGTGCGCCAGGACGGCCCCCAGATCCGGCAGGTGCCCGAGGAAGGGCACCTGGCCCAGGTTGTGCCCCATCTGCCAAGCCACCATGTCCCGGAAGTCCAGGCTGCGGTAGAACAGCAGCGCCCCCAGGACGGTCAGGCCCGTGGCCACCTCGTAGCTGATGACCTGCGCGGTGGCGCGCAGGCAACCCAGAAGGGAGAACTTGTTGTTGCTCACGTAGCCGGCCAGCACCACCCCGTAGACGCCCATGCCCATCATCGCCCAGACGAAGAGGATGCCGATGGGCAGCGGGGCTATGGTCAGGTCGACGCTCTGGCCCCACAGGTGCACCGTGCCGCCGAAGGGCAGCACCGCGAAGGCCACCACCGCCGTGCTCACCGCCAGGAAGGGGGCCAGGGTGTGCAGGAAGGGGTTGGCATCGGGGGGGATGAAGTCCTCCTTCAGGATGCCCTTGGCCGCGTCGGCGAGGTTGTGGAAGAGCCCCCAGGCGCGCACGCCCAGGATGGCGGCGCGGTTGGCCCCGATGCGGTCCTGCATGATGGCCGACTGCTTGCGCTCCACCCAACTCAGGATGAGGCCGCCGATGAGCATGACCACGGTCATCATGAACACCGTCTTGGCCACCGCGGCCAGGGCCTGGACCAGGAGCGGATGGGCGCTCATCGCGGCGTTGAGGGAGTCGAGGGCGGTGTGCATGCGGTCGGGTTCGGGAGGGGGAGTGTCCGGCTAGGCCGCGGCCGGCGCGGCGGCGGCGAGGGGCTCGAAGACGGCGCCCGCGAGTTCCGGACGCCCCTGCGTCCAGGCGCGGAACAGCGCCTCGGGACCGTCCGGGGCCTGGGGAACCCCCAGGGCGGCCCCCAGTCGCTGGGCCCAGGCGTACGCCGGAAGGCTGTCGCCCAAGGGCTCCAGGGCCTTGCGGTTGCGCTGGACACGGCCCTGGACGTTGGTGAAAGTGCCGTCCTGCTCGAAGGCATGGGCCAGGGGCAGGTGGACGGTGTAGATCCCGGCCTCCACCGGCTCTTGCACATGGAACCCGGCCAGGACCTTCGTCGCGGCGGCCAGGGCCTTGAGCGCGGCGGGATCCAGGGCGTGCTCCAGCACGAACACCACGTCGAAGGCCCCGCCCTGCGCGGCCTTGAGGAGATCGCGCCCGCCCAGCACCCCCGGCCGCGGTCCCAGGCCCAGCTCACGGGCCCCCCGGCTGTTGGGGTTGCGGTCGGCCTGGATCAGGAAGCCGTCGGCGCGGCCCTCGGCCTTGAGATCGTCGCCGAACTCGACCTGGGCCACGCCCAGGGATTCGGCCAGGCGGCGGAAGGCGAACAGGGACTCGTTGGTCAGGCGCGGCGACAGCAGGAAGGCCGCGCGGCCGGGATGGGCCTTCACCAGGGGCGCCGCCTCCGCGGCCAACCGCGCCAGGGCGAAGTCCGCGGGCACGCCCTTGCCCCGCAGGCGCGGGCCCTGGGAGCGGCCCCGGTCCACGGAATGGTGGCTGTAGCGGCCCTCGTCGCACATCCACCAGCCGTTGACCTCCCGGTTCTCCCGGGGGAAAAGGCGGTAGGCGCGGTCCTGGCCGACCTTGTTGTAGGGGTTGGTGTTGGTGTCCAGAACCACGGAACAGCCCATGGCGCAGCCGCCGCAGATGGTCGCCGTTTCCTTGAGGAACCAGGGCCGGCTCTTGAAGCGGAAGTCCCGGTCCGTGAGCGCGCCCACCGGGCAGAGGTCCACGACGCAACCGCTGTAGGGGTTGTCCAGGGTCTTCCCCGGCGCCAGGGCGATCTCCTCGGTGCTGCCCCGGCCGAAGATGCCCAGTTCATGGGTCTTGGAGACCTCGTCGGTGAAGCGCACGCAGCGCGAGCAGAGCACGCAGCGTTCCTTGTCGAGCATGACGTGCGGGCCGATGGGCTGGGCCTTTTCTTTCTTGTTCTTGCCCTCCTCAAGGCGCGAGGCCTTGAGGTCGTGCTCCATGTAGTAGTCCTGCAGGTAGCACTCCCCCGCGCAGTCGCAGATGGGGCAGTCGATGGGGTGGTTGAGCAGCAGGAACTCCATGACCCCGGCGCGGGCCTTCTTCACCTTGTCGGAGTCCGTGCGCACGACCATGCCCTCGGCGACGGCGGTGTTGCAGGCGATCTGCAGCTTGGGGGCCTTCTCCACCTCGACCAGGCACATGCGGCAGTTGCCCGCCACGCTCAAGCCCGGGTGGTAGCAGAAGTGCGGGATCTCCAGGTCCAGGAGCCGGGCGGCCTCGATGAGGTTGGTCCCGGCCGGGACCTCGACTTCCCTGCCGTCGATGCTCAGCTTAGGCATGCGCGACCGCCTTCCCCTCGATCCCGCCGAGCAGCCCCCGGCGCTCCCCGGCGCGGATGTAGTCCTCGAATTCGCCCCGGAACTTCTGGATGTAGCTTTGGGTGGGCAGGGCCGCCGCGTCGGCGAGGACGCAGATGGTGTTCCCGACCATGTTCGTGCAGATGTCGAGCATGCGGTCCAGGTCGCCGGGGCGGCCCCTGCCGTCGACGATGCGCTGGCTGATCTCGTAGAGCCAGTGGGTGCCCTCGCGGCAGGGTGTGCACTGGCCGCAGGACTCGTGGCTGTAGAAATGCAGCAGGTTGTCCAGGGCCCGCACGATGCTGGTGCGGTCGTCCATGACGATCACCGCGGCCGAGCCCAGCATGGAACCGGCCTTGGCGAGGCTGTCGAAGTCCATGCGCACGTCGATCTCGGAGGGCAGCAGGATGGGGCTGGAGGAGCCACCCGGAACCACCGCCTTGAGGGTGCGGCCCGGCTTCATGCCCCCGCACACGTCGTAGATGAGCTGCCGCAGCGTCACGTCGTGGCGCAGTTCGTGATACCCGGGCCGGAGCACATGGCCGCAGACGTTGTAGAGCTTGGTTCCGCCGTTCTTCTCGGTGCCGAGCGCGTTCCAGGCCTCGGCCCCCAGGTTGAGGATGTGGGGCACGCAGGCCAGGGTCTCGACGTTGTTGACGATGGTGGGACGGTCGTAGAGGCCCTTCACCGCCGGGAAGGGCGGCTTGAGCTTGGGCATGCCCTTCTTGCCCTCCAGGCTCGAGAGCAGCCCGGTCTCCTCGCCGCAGATGTAGGCGCCCGCGCCGGGGTGCACGGCCACGTCCAGGGCGAAGCCCGACCCGGACATCGAGGGCCCGAACACGCCCTTGGCGTAGGCCTCCTCCACGGCGGCTTCCACGATGCGGATGGCCTTGTGGAATTCCCCGCGGATGTAGATGTAGGACTGGTGGATGCCCAGCGCGTAGCAGGCGATGGCGATCCCCTCCAGCATCTGGTGGGGGTCCTGCTCCATGAGGGGGCCGTCCTTGACCGTGCCGGGCTCGCCCTCGTCGGCGTTGACGCAGAGGTACTTCGGGCCGTCGCCCTTGGCCAGGAAGCCCCACTTCACGCCCGCCGGGAAGCCCGCCCCGCCCCGCCCGCGGAGGTTCCCGGCCTTCACCAAGTCGATGACGGCCTGGGGCGCCATCCCCAAGGCCTTCTTCAGGGCCGCGTATCCGCCGCCGGCGACGTAGCCGTCGTAGGTCAGGGCCGCCGGGTTGCCGAAGTTGCGGGTCAGGTATTTGGGGGTCGGCTCCACGTCAGCGCCCCCCCTGCTTGGCCAGCCCATCGATCACGGCCTTGGCCTTGTCCGCGGTGAGGTCCCCATAGACCGTGTCCCCGATCTGAAACACCGGGCCGAGGTGGCACTGCGCCAGGCACTCGACCTCCTCGTAGCTGAACATCCCGTCCGCGGTCACCTCGCCGGGCCCGACGCCCAGGCGCTCGCGCACCGCCTTGGCCACGTCCCCGCAGCCGCACAGGGCGCACGGCAGGGTCCGGCACACGCTGATGTGGTGGCGCCCGCGCGGCTTCAGGCTGAACATGGTGTAGAAGGTGGTGACCTCGTGCACCTTGGACATGGGCACGCCCAGGAAATCGGCCACGGCCTGCTGGTGTTCGGTGGTCAGGTGGCCGCCCCCGGATTCCTGCAGGGCGTGCAGCAGCGGGATCACCGCGCTCTGCTCCTGGCCCTTGGGGTAGCGGGCCACGATCTTCTCGAAGCGGGCCTTGAGTTCCGGGGTGATCGGGCTCATCGGTCGAGCTCCCCGCCGATCATGTTCACCGAACCGAAGATGGGCACGATGTCGGCCACCTGCTCCCCCAGGATGAGTTCCTCGACGCCGGACATGATGGGGAAGCACGGGGGGCGCACCCTCACGCGCCAGGGGCGGTCCCCGCCGTCGCTCACGAGCCAGAAGCCCAGTTCCCCGTTGCCGCCCTCGACGGCGCTGTAGATCTCGCCCTGGGGCGGCCGGATGCCGTGGCCCGGCATGAGCAGCTTGAAGTGGTTCATCAGCGCCTCGATGTTGCTGTAGACCTCCTTCTTCCGGGGCAGGGTGACTTTGGGGTCCTCGAGGCGCACCGGGCCCTCCGGCATCTGGGCCAGGGCCTGGTCGATGATGCGCACGCTCTGGCGGATCTCCTCCATGCGCACCTGGTAGCGCGCCCAGTTGTCCCCGTCGGTCCGGACCGGGACGTCGAAGCGCACCCGGTCGTAGGCGAAGTAGGGTTCGTCGCGCCGCACGTCGTAGTCGAAGCCCGAGGAGCGGGCGAAGGGCCCGGTCATGCCGTAGCTTAAGACCCGGTCCAGGGGCATCACGCCCACGCCCTTCATGCGGTCCAGGAAGATGCGGTTGGTGTTGAGCAGGACCGAGACCTCTTCCATGTTCTGCTCGACCTGCGACCGCACCCAGGCCCAGCGCTCGGCGAAGTTCGCCGGAAGGTCCCGCACCACCCCGCCCACCCGGCCATAGCTGATGGTCAAACGGGCGCCGGTGACCTCCTCGATGAGCTGCCAGCTCGACTCGCGGGCCTTGAGGAAGTACAGGAAGGCCGTCAGGGCGCCCAATTCCATGGCCCCGGCCCCGATGCAGGTCAGGTGGTCGCCGATGCGGCTGAGCTCGCACATGATGACGCGGATGTAGTCCGTGCGCTCGGGCACCTTCACGCCCAGCAGCTTCTCGACGGCCAAGCAATAGCCCATGTTGTTGATGAGCGGGCTGACGTAGTTGAGGCGGTCGGTGTAGGGGATGACCTGGTTCCAGGTCTTCATCTCCACCGTCTTCTCGAAGCAACGGTGCAGATACCCGATCTCGACCTCGCTGCCCACCACCGTCTCGCCGTCGAGCTTGAGCACCATCTTGACGGTCCCATGCATGGCGGGATGGGAGGGCCCCATGTTGATGTACAGGGGCTCGATGTCGAAGCCGTCCTCGCGTCCGGCCTTCCATTGGGGCAACTTCTGGGCGATGTCCATGGGCATGGCTCTCAGCCCCTCCCCAGGCCGTCTTCGTCCGCGGCCGCGCGGCGCGCCGCGGCCACGGACTCGTAGTCCACCGCGTTGCGCATCGGGATCAGCGGCTGGGACTTCAGGATGGGGTAGTCTTTGCGCAGGGGGTGCCCCTGGAATTCCTCGTAGAGCAGCAGCCTCTTGAGGTGCGGGTGCCCCACGAACTCGACCCCGAACATGTCCCAGCACTCCCGCTCGTACCAATTGGCGCAGGCGAACTCGTCGCTGAGCGTGGCCAGCCGCGCGCCCTCCAGCGGCAGGTAGGCCTTGAGCCAGGCGCGGCGGCGGGTGCCCGAGCCGAACAACTGGAGGCTCACGCCCAGGGGAGGGGCCTGGTGCCCCGGGAAGCCGCTGTAGTCCGCGGCGCTGAGGTCCATCAGGAAGTCATAGCCCCGGGACTTGAGCAGGCGCACCGCCTCCAACCAAGCCTCGGGCTCGACCACGGCGGCTTCACGGCCCTGCCAGGACTCCACCCGCAGAAGGCGGGGCCCCAACGCGGCGCGCAGTTCCTCGGCGAAGGCCGGCGAGCTGTTGGCCGGGCTCACAGCAGCGCCTGCCGCTGGTTTTGGATGCGGTCTTGCAGCTTCAAAAGGGCGTCGATGACGGTCTCGGGACGGGGCGGGCAGCCCGGGATGTACATGTCCACCGGGAGGAAGCAGTCGATGCCGGGCACGGACCCGTAGTTCTGGTAGAAGCCGCCCGAAGTGGCGCAAACGCCGAAGGCCACCACCCATTTGGGCTCGCACATCTGGTCGTAGACACGCTTGAGGATGGGCGCCTGCTTGTGGGTGATGGTCCCCACCACCATCAGCAGGTCGGCCTGCCGGGGCGAAAAGCGCGGGAACGCGGCGCCAAAGCGGTCGGTGTCGTAGTGGCTGCCGGAGGTGGCCATGAACTCCATGCCGCAGCAGGCCGTGACGAAGGGGTATTGGAACAGCGAATATTTGCGGGCCCATCCCAGGACCCGGTCCAGCTTGGTGGTGACGACGACTTCTTGAAGAGGATCACCCGCCATCGATTCCTCATTAGAGCCCCCGACTTTGCGCTTTTTTTCGCAAAGTCCAGCGAGAGCGGACTATACCACAAACCCCAGGTTTTTCAAGGGTGTTTCGCGTCAAGGACGGCCAGCGCGGCCTCCGCGCCGCGCTGTTCGGCCTCTTTTTTGTTCCTCCCGCTGGCGCGCGCCAGGACCCTTCCCTCCACGACCACCTCAACCTCGTAGGTGCGGTCATGGTCCGGCCCGGCCACTCCCGCCACCCTATACAAGGGCGGACGCTTGTAGCGGCCCTGGGTCAACTCCTGCAGGCGGCTCTTGGCGTCCCCTTCGCGCAGGCCGGGTTCGGGTTCCGGCTCGCCGTCGAGCAGGGCCGCCACGAAGGCCTCGGCGGCCCGGTACCCCCGGTCCAGATACAGGGCCCCCAACCAGGCCTCAAAGCCGTCGGCCAGGAGGTTTTCCTTGTCCTCGCCCCCGCTGAGGCGCTCCCCGCGGCCCAGCCGCAGATAGGTCCCCAAACCCAGGGCGCGGGCCCAGCGCGCCAGGGTCGGCGCGCTCACCAGCAGCGCCTTGCGCCGCGCCAAGCGCCCCTCGCTCAAGCCGGGGTGGGCCTCGAAGAGCCGGCGGGCCACGATGAGGCCCAGGACCGAGTCCCCCAGGAACTCCAGGCGCTCGTTGCTGGCCAGGGCGGCCCCGGTCTCGTTGAGCAGGCTGCGGTGCACCAGCGCCTGCTCATAGAGGGCCATGTCCCTGGGCTCAAGCCCCAACGCGGCGCAGAGCTCCCGGGCCGCACCCGCCCCGCGGGGCGGCTCAGCCCTCGAAGGCGCCGAAGACGAGGGTGGCATTGACCCCCCCGAAGCCGAAACCGTTGCTCATGACCCTGCGCAGGCGGCGCTCCCGCGCCGTCTTGGGGACGTAGTCCAGGTCGCACTCCGGGTCGGGGGTGTCCAGGTTGGCGGTGGGATGGACCTTGCCCGTCTCGATCATCTTGACGCAGGCCACGGCCTCGATCCCACCGGCGGCGCCCAGAAGGTGTCCGGTCATGCTCTTGGTCGAACTGACCCACAGCTTGCCGTCGGTGGCGTGGCTCCCGAAGACCCGCTTCAGGGCCAGGGTCTCCGCCTTGTCCCCCAGGGGGGTGCTCGTGCCGTGGGCGTTGACGTAGTCCACCTGGTCGGCGGGGCAGGCCGCGTCCTGGAGGGCCGCCCGCATCGCGCGGACGGCGCCGTTGCCGTCATCCGGCGGGGCCGTGACGTGGTGCGCGTCGTCGGACATGCCGTACCCCAACACCTCGGCGCGGATCCGGGCTCCCCGCCGCCGGGCGTGCTCGAGTTCCTCCAGGATGAGGAGGCCGCAGCCCTCGCCCATGACGAACCCGTCGCGGTCCTTGTCGAAGGGCCGGCTGGCGCGTTCGGGCGCGTCGTTGCGCGCGCTCAGGGCCCCCGCGTTGCAGAATCCCGCCAGCCCCAGGGGCGTGATGGCCCCCTCGGTGCCGCCGGCGACCATCAGGTCCGCCGCCCCGCGGCGGATGACCTCGGTGGCGTCGCCCAAGGCGTGGTTGCCCGTGGCGCAGGCCGTGGCCACGGCGCTGTTGGGGCCGCGGAAGCCCCAGCGGATGGCGACCCGGCCCGAAGCCATGTTGACGATGAGCATGGGGATGAGGAAGGGGTTGACCCGGCCGGGCCCCTTCTCCAGGAGGATCGCGTTCTGCTCCTCGATCACCCCCAGGCCGCCGATGCCCGATCCCACGAGCACCCCGCAGCGGTCCAGGTCCAGGCCGGAGGGGTCGGAGAGGCCGGCGTCGGAGAGGGCTTGGTTCGCGGAATGCATGGCGAACTGCACGAACCAGTCCATACGCCGGAGGTCCTTCTTGTCGGCGACCTCGGGCGCCAGCTGGAAGTCCTTGACCATCCCCGCGAAACGCGTGGCATGCCGGCTGGCGTCCCACCGCGTGATGGGGGCGATCCCGCTGCGGCCCGCCAAAAGGGCCGCGAAGTAGGTCTCCACATCGTTTCCGATGGGTGTGGCCACACCCATACCCGTCACCACGACTCGACGCCGCATGCTCATCCTTTGGAAACAAGAAACGCAACGCCCTCAGGGACGCCCCAGGGGAGCGCCCTCAAGGCGTTGCGCCCGATGGGTTCGCCTCAGCCCTGCTTGGCGTTGGCCTTGATGTAGTCGATGGCGTCCCCGACCTTCTTGATCTTCTCGGCCGCCTCGTCCGGGATCTCGATGTTGAATTCCTCCTCGAACGCCATCACCAGCTCGACCGTGTCGAGGGAATCGGCGCCCAAGTCGTCGATGAAGGACGCCTCGGGGTTCACCTGGGCCGCGTCGACACCCAGCTGCTCCACGATGATCTCCTTGACCTTGTCTTCGATGGCCACGCTCATCTCCTTTGGTTCAGGTTTGGAACCGCGCGGGGGGCGCCTCCCCCCGGACTACATCATCATGCCGCCGTCGACCCGCAGCACCTGCCCGGTCACGTACCGGGAACCGTCCCCGGCCAGGAAGGCGCACGCCGCCGCCACCTCTTCGGGTTGGGCGAAACGGCCCAACGGGATGCGGGCGATCAGGTCCCTGCGGGCGGCCTCGTCCAGCTCCGCGGTCATCGCCGTCTCGATGAAGCCCGGGGCCACCACGTTGACCCGAATGGAACGCGACGCCAACTCCTTGGCCAAGCTCTTGGTGAACCCCACCAAGCCCGCCTTGCAGGCGGCGTAGTTGGCCTGCCCCTCGTTGCCGCACAGCCCCACGACGCTGGAGACGTTGATGATACTGCCCCCCTTGGCCTTGAGCAAGGGTCGGCAGGCGGCCTTGCTGCACAGGAACGCGCCCTTCAGGTTGGTGTCCAGCACCGCGTCCCAATCGGCCTCGGACATGCGCAGCAGCAGGGAATCCCGGGTGACCCCGGCGTTGTTGACCAAGATATCCAGCCGCCCGGTCTTGTCAAGGAGTTCGGCGAAGAGGACCTCCACCTCGGCGGCCCGCGCCACGTCCGCGCCGAAGCCCAGGCAGCGCGCCCCCGTTTCCGCGGACAGGGCCCGGGCGGCCTCCTCGGCGCGGGCGCGGTCCCGGCCCGTGACGGCCACGACGGCCCCCGCCTCCAGGAATTCCCGGGCCACCGCCCGGCCTATGCCCTGCGTGCCGCCGGTGACCAATGCCACCCTGTCCTTGAGTGCCTCCGAACGCGCCATGGACCTGTCAAGCCTCCCGGAGGAACGCCGCCAGGGTCTCGGGATCGCCGACGCTGGCGGCCCGGGCCTGGGGGATGACCTTCTGCACGAGGCCGGCCAGCACGCGGCCCGGCCCGGCCTCGACGTAGCGCTCGATCCCCATGGCCTGGAGGGCCAGGACGGTCCGGGTCCAGCGCACGGGCGAGGAGGCCTGGGCCACCAACTTGGCCTGGATGGACTCCGGAGCGCCGTGGGGCTGGGCGTCGACGTTGGCCGGCACCGGAACCCGGGGCGGACCCCAAACCAGCTTGGGGAAGGCCAGGCGCAACCGCTCCCCGGCCGGGACCATGGCCGGGCTGTGGAAGGCCCCGCTCACGGCCAGGGGCAGGCAGCGCCCGCCCTTGGGGCGGCAGAGTTCGGCCACCTTGGCCACCCCCTCGGGGCTCCCGCTGACGACCACCTGGCCCGGCGCGTTGTAGTTCGCGGGCGCCACCGGCCCGGCCGCGGAGGCCTCCCGGCACAGTTCCTCGACGACCGCGTCGTCGAGCTTCAGCACCGCGGCCATGGCGCCCGGGGCGGTCCGGCCGGCCTCGGCGAAGGCCTCGGCCCGCGCCTGGACCAGCCGCAGCCCCTCCTCGAAGCCGAAGACCCCGGCGGCCTCGAGCGCGGCGTACTCGCCCAGGCTGTGGCCGGCGAAGGCCGCGGCCTCAAGGCCCGCCGCGCGCAGCTCGGCCCAGGCGGCCAGCCCGGCGGCGTAGAGGACGGGCTGGGTGTTGACGGTGTCCTTGAGGGCCTCCTCGGGGCCGTCGAACATCAGTCCCAGAAGGTCGCGCCCCAGGGCCGGGTTCACCCGCTCCAGGAGCCCCCGGGCCGGCCCGCCGGCGTCGTAAAAGGCCTTGGCCATGCCCACGCACTGGCTTCCCTGCCCCGGGAAAAGCACCGCGGTCTTCACGCCCATCTCACCACTCCAAAGCGCAGGAGGCCCACGTCAGGCCCGCCCCGAAGGCCACCAGGATGGCCTTGTCGCCGGGCTTCAGCCGCCCCTGCTCCTGGGCCTCGTCCAAGGCGATGGCCACCGAGGCCGCCGAGGTGTTGCCGTAGGCGTGGATGTTGACGAAGACCCTCTCCATGGGGAGCCCCATGAACTTCGCCGCGGCCTCGATGATGCGCAGGTTGGCCTGGTGCGGGATGAACAGGGCGATGTCGCGGGCCTCCCAGCCCGCCCTGCGGGCGGCCTCCGCGGAGGCCTCGCCCATGATCCGCACGGCGAACTTGAAGATCTCCTTGCCGTCCATCTTGAGGAAGTGCAGGCCCTCCGCGACGCTCTCGGCGCTGGCCGGGCGCGCCGAGCCCCCGGCGGGCTGGTAGAGGCGGGTGGCCATGGAGCCGTCCGCCCCCAGGGTGAAGCCCGACAGGCGGCCGCGGCCCCGGTCCGGGCCCAGAACCACCGCCCCGGCCCCGTCCCCGAAGAGCACGCAGGTGTTGCGGTCCCGCCAAT
>DAIDJD010000138.1 GCA_027451505.1 candidate division FCPU426 bacterium | reverse complement strand
ATCACGAATGCCGGATCGGAGTCGATGAACGCGAAGATCCAGGCGGTGAAGCGCCGGGCGTGCGGTTTTCGCAACCGCCTACGCTTCCGTAACGCGATCTACTTCCACTGTGGCGGGCTGAACCTCTACCCCAAGCTCGTCGCGCCGGCCGCATGATTCCAGCCACACGATTCCCGGAAGCGGCACATTTTTCAACTGCCGGAGGAGACGCCTTAATTCGAGGCGTATATCGGAGAAGCGCGCGCGTTCCATTGTGCGCCGAGGAGGTTGCCATGACTAAAAAAAATCTTTCTCCGCTGAGCGCGCGGGCCATCAAGGAGGGCCGCCGCGTGGATAAGGAGATTGCGGCCGGGAAGCAGTGGGATTCCATCAAGGGCCTGGAGAAGGTGGACCTTCGCCGTTTTCGACCGACGAAGGTGTCGAAGGCGACAAGGGAACGTCAGGGCATGACCTAGGCGCAACTGGCTCATTGCCTCGGCGTCAGCGTCGAAACGGTCCGGTCTTGGGAACAAAAAAAGAAAAAACCGCGTGGGCTGGTGGCGAAGGTATTTAAGCTCATCGCTACGGACCCCGAGTTGTTGGCCCGGTTAGCCGCGATCTGACGACCTGGACTTCGGGCTAGGTCGCCGGGAGCGCGGCTCGCGGCCCCGGGGTCCTGTTTTCTCCCCCTTCCCGCCCGCCCCAAGGGGCGCCCCCGCCCACCGGAGGGACGGCAAGCCTTGACCTCGGGCTGCCTTTTCTTGCATAACGGGGTTTGGCTGCTGCCTTCCGGGGGCTACGGATCTAACGGAACCGAGTTCGATTCCCGGCAGCTCCAACTGCTTTGCGCCCCGTTCCGCTTTTCATTCGTCTCCAAGGTCAAGGCACCGCTTCGCTTGGCCGTCCCTCCCCTCAAAAAAATTCGAGCGAATCCTGCCCTTATGGTAAAATCCTTGGGTTGGATCCGTTGCCCTCGGTAACGGCAAGCCCCAGTCCCCGAAATGGGGGCTGGGGCTTGCTTATGGCATCGATGCTTACTACCCAGCGTATTCCGCGATATTGGGTCTCGCCAAGCACTGGGAAATCGAGAAAGTGGAGTTTCAGGCGGAGTCTATGCTCGTGGGAGAGGTTCACGTTTGGTTCGGACTGTCAGCGGTCACCGTATACTGACCCCCCGCGGTCACCCTTCGTGACCCCACTGGGGTCGGGCATTGTGTTTCCGTATCCCGGCCCTCTACCTCAGCCGAGCCATCACCCGCAGCAAAGGCGACTACTACCGTCTGTTGCAAAAGGTGCGGAACGAAGGGGCGTGGGAGGAGTGGCTGAACTACATGCTGGCAGCTGTCGTAGCCACCGCGCAAGACACCATCAAGATCGTCCATGCCATCGGGGAGGCGTTAAGTGACTACAAGCATCGTATCCGCAAGGACTATAAGTTCTACAGCCAAGACCTGATCAACAACCTCTTCAACCATCCGTACACGAAGATCGATTTCAAGAAACGTGATCTGGGGGTGAGTAGGTTGACGGCCACGAAATACTTGGATGAGTTGACCAAGGGGGGCTTCCTAAAAAAACAGAAGATTGGTAAGTCCTACTACTTCATAAACAATGCCCTATTCAAGATACTCACCAAAGAATAGCGACATGGGTGCGGATTCCGCCGAATCGGGAAAACCCGAGGGGAGTGGGGTCCCTTTGAGCCGTTTTTTGGCCCAGGGGTGGGGTCCCCATCAGGTGATTATTGGGGGGGCCCTATGGGGTGCTTTCGAGGGGTCCCCATGCCCGCTGTCGAGGGGGCCTATCAGGTGATTTTGGGGGTTACTATGAGGTGCTTACTGACAGGCACAAAACCGAGGTCACGCGGGACTGGGTATCGACCCACCAACTCGACCAAAGCACCCTGGCGTGGCGCGACGTGCCCGGCCTCCATTTCATGGGGGAATGTATGGACATCACCGGCCAGCTGGGCGGCTTCAAATTCCAATGGGCTTGGGCCAGCGGGGCGGCGGAGACCTACACCCCTATTGACAAGTGTCTTATATAATCTACAATGACTTCAGATGCAGACACGCCCCTGCCAACTCGAATACTTTGAACTTTCAGCAGGTCTCTATCCCTTCAGGGATTGGCTGCTGGGTTTGAAGGACACCCCAACCCGCCACAGGTAGGAAGTTCGTCTGCGTAAACTCGAACTGGGCAATCCAGGACTTTGGCGGGCGCCGGGGGACGGTGTCATCGAACTGAAAGAAGACTTTGGACCAGGATTTAGGCTCTACGTGGCTGAAGATGGAGGCGTGTTGGTGATCCTGCTGGCGGGCGGTACCAAGGCCACCCAGTCGAAGGAAATCAAACTCGCCAAAGCCTATTGGGCGATCTATCAGGCAAAGAAGAAGGGGTGACACCATGCCAAAGCTGACTTTTCGTGAAGATCTGCTCAAGCGCCTAAAGAACCCCAAGGAAGCTGAGGGCTACCTTGAGGCGGCTTTGGCTGACGGGGAGCCTGGACTGTTTCTAGAAGCTCTCAGGGACGTAGCAGAGGCGCAAGGTGGTATCACCAGCGTTGCCAAGAAGTCCAAACTGCATAGGACGGGTCTCTATCGCTTCTTCTCGCCCAAAGGCAATCCGACCTATAGAAATCTTCTGACGGTGATGCACGCCATGGGCTATAGATTTAAGTTGGAGCGAGAAGCGGCTTGAAACCATTGCTTGCGGGGTCTTTACGAGATCGAAGTTAAGCCGAGTATAACTTTCTCCACCGCCAGACAACCCGAGGGCCAAGGGAAGCCAGCAGTGTGCCCGTTTTACCTCAAGCAGAGGCATCTATTCAAAATGGAGTCACCGAATATTTACCTTGTTCTTCACACTGTTTTCTCCTTGAACCTTCATTTGTTTCATCAAAGACAAAGTTCGTAAAACCTCGTCGTCAAAGTTACTGGTGCCAATCGTTTCAATAAGTTTTGGCAAGATTTCATCTCTTAAACTCAAAACTTCTACCGAAATTTTCTCTTTTCTTTGAAATTCTAGAAGGAAGTTGTCCAGTCCATTTATTTTGTCTTTTTGCCATGTGACAAAAACTCTCTTTAGCTTGTCGGGGCATAAACCAACTTCTTTGTAAGCAGCGTCGATTTGTTCTTTGTAATTCTTTCCTTTTTTGAAGTCTGTATTCTTGCCTTCTCTTTTTGTCGGGTGACCCATGAATTTCTTCAAAAAATTTTCTTCGAGATTCTTGATCGATGGGCACCACGCAAGCGCATGAGTAACCGAGCTTTCCACATGATATTCCTCTTTTTTTTCAATCAATCTCTTAGCTAACAAGTCAAATTGTCGATTGTTCCCGCCTTTAATTTTTACATCAGACATAGTGAAGCAATGTAGATGATATCTAAAATAGCATTCAACGATATGCTCAACAGCATTCATGTTATTTACCCCAGGTAAACCGCTGTGAATGGTTGTGCTACGTTCGAGGGAGTAAATTCTGCTGAAAAGTAAAAGGGCATCAATGGGTGGTGCCGATACTTCAATCCCTCCTGTTACAGAGGCTACGCACTACGAAAATCGTAGCACAGAAACTTTCCCGTATGACCCACCACCTTAGCGCACACCGCGTTGAGGCGTTTTGCAGCCCGGCGACATCCTGGCCCTGATCGAGGACCGGACCCACAAGCTGACCGCAGAGGCCTTGAACCATAGGCGGTCACCCTTACTAGCCCTTTCGGGGACCCATTGTGCCCCCCCTTGCCATCTCCCATCCCAGAAACAAAAGACCCCCAGCCCTTTGCAGGGTGGGGGTCTTTGCGAGAAAACCCTTAACAGGTATTCTCTTATTGGTGGGCTTGGAGGGACTCGAACCCCCGACTTCCTCCCTGTGAAGAAGGCACTCTAACCAGCTGAGTTACAAGCCCATACGGCCATCCTAACAGACCCGGACCGACTAAGGAAGGGCGCAGGATAGTCCATCCCGTCCGCGGAGGCCAGCCAAAAATCGGGGTCAGGCGCGCCGCTCGACGCTGGCGCGCAGTCCCTCGTTGAGCGCGTGGAAGCCCGGCAGGAAGCGGATGGGGTCCACCCAGGGCACCAGAAGCCCGCTGAAACGCTCGCCGTGGGTGAACAGCGTCCCTTCCTCGCGGACCTCCAGGCGGAAGTAGTGCTCCCCGGAGAAAAGCCCGGGAATCCATAGGCGGCCGCGCCAGCGCAGCTCCTGTTCGGGCCGGGCCACCAGCACCTTGGGCCTGAAGCGCGACACCTTGCCCGGAGCGGGCTTGATCTCAACCTCCAGCCGGCTGCCCGGGGTCAAATCCCCCTCCACCCGGGTCACGAAGGGGTTCCAGCGCCCCCAGTCCGGATCCTGGGTCAGAGCCGCCCAGACCCGGGCCGGGCGGGCGCGCATCAACGACTCGGTGCGGATCTCGAAGTCGAACACGGGTCCCCCCCTTTAAGGCGCTTCCCGGTGCGCTTAGAACCGGAACGTGCGGCGCACCCGGGCGTAGTCGCCGCCGTGGTTGTGGCGGTGGATGAAGGCGTAGAGCCGCGGCTCGCGGGCCTTCATGCGGAAGTAGAGCTGGCGCAACAGGAACCAGTAGCCGTCCTCCCGGTTCTTGGGGTCCTGCCAGAAATAACGGCTTTCCCAGGCCCGGTCGAGCCAGTAGCCGAAGGTGTAGTAGGCCAGGTCCTCCTGGATGAGGCCCGAGTGGATGAGCAGCGCCAAGTCCTCGTAAAAGCCCAGGAAGCGTTCGCGCTGCCAGGGCTTGAGCCGGCGCAAGGACGGGTGGTCCGTGCGCAGCAGGTCCAGGATGGGGTCGAACTGGGCGAAAGAGCGGACCAGCTCGAAGTACTTCTCCGCGCGGCGCATGCGGCCCTGGCGCAGGTACTCCCAATACCCGAAGATCAGGCCCAGGGCCGTCGCGGCGACCCCGAGGTCCTGGAACAGCGTCACCCAGTATTGGACCGGCATGCGTCTCCTAGGCGGAGGAAGGGCTGGACCGCGGGGCGGCTTGTGCCCTAGCCTGGGGCCATCGCGTCCCTGGAGGTCCCATGCCCGAGGTCAACGTGAATTACAGCCATGTCGCCGCGCTGGCCGCGGCAAACTTTCTCGTGTCGTGGTTCTGGTACTCCCCGGCCGGCTTCGGCGGGCCATGGCTCAAGGCCCTTGGCCGGGCCGAGGCTAGGCCGCTTTCGGCGTTGGGCCCCGAGGAGCGCAAGCGCATGGTCCTCTTGCTCGCCTGCGGAGCGCTCAGCAGCTTCCTCAAGGTCCTGGTGCTGGCCGCCGCCGTGTCGGGTCTGGAGGCCTACTCCGCGCGAACCGGCGCGGCCGTGGGGCTTCTGGCCTGGCTCGGATTCACCCTGACGTCCAGCTTAGACACCCTATGGGAGGGGCGCAAAGGGGTGGTGCTGGCCATCAACAACGGGCTTTTCGCCTTGACCTACATCTTGTTCGGGGCGGTTCTGGCGCTGTGGCGTTGAAATCCGACAACCAGATGCTCCTAGGTTCAATCGAAATTATCGGCAGAAAGTCATGCCTAGGCAAGCGTTCCTAAGTTTTGAACAAAGCGAGGACATATGGAAAATGTTAAAACGATGGTTCTAATGGATAAAATCACAACATCGCGACGAATTTTTTCTGTACAAAAATTCAATCGTAAGATTAACTAGCTCCCGTGCCTTGGATCGCGCCGTAGGGGGCCTCCGCCATGTCCTTAGTCCGGGAATCGATCCATCTGCGCCCGGCCGAGGAGGCGGATCAGGAATTCCTTTTCACGGTCTTCGCCTCCACCCGCGCCGAGGAAATGGCCCTCACCGGCTGGTCCGCCGGGCAGATCGAGGCGTTTCTGAGGGACCAGTTCCATCTGCAGGATCTCCACTACCGCCGCCACTATCCCGGAGCGCGGTTCCAGGTCCTGCACGTCGACGGCGCTCCGGCGGGCCGCCTATACCTCCACCGCGGGGCCACGGACCTGCGGGTCATGGATCTCGCTCTGCTGCCGGAATTCCGGCGCCGCGGCGTAGGGGGAGCCCTTCTCGCATCGGTCCTTCGGGAGGCCGAAGCCTTGGACCTTTCGGTGAGCCTGCATGTGGAGGCCCACAACCCGGCGCGCCAGTGGTACAAGCGCCTGGGATTCCTCGACGAAGGCGGGGACGGGATCTACGTGCTGATGCGCCGGCCCGCGCCCCTTGAGACCCGTCCATGACCGGCCCGCGCCCGACCGAAGAACTGGCCCGGTCCGACTTCGAGGGCCGCACCGGAGAAATCTTTCGCGTGAGGCCGGCCGGGGCCGGGACGCGGGAAGTCGACCTGGTCCTGGTGGAGGTCCACGCGGGCGAGCAGGGTCCCACCGAGTGGTTCAGCCTGCTGTTCAGGGGCCCCTTCGACAGGGTCTTTCCGCACGACACGCACACCCTGACCCACCCGGAGCTGGGGAGCCACGCTCTGTTCCTGGGTCCGGTGCACACCGGCAAGAACGACGCGGTCTACTACCAGCTGATCTTCTCGCGCCTGAAGGGCTGAACGCCCGGGCGCCCACCCCCCAAGGGAGGCGGAGATGTCCGAACCATACGTGGGAGAGATCCGCATGTTCGGCGCGCCTTGGGCGCCGGTGAACTGGGTGCTCTGCGATGGGCGCGCCCTTCCCATCGCGGAGTACGAGGCCCTCTTCTCCCTGGTGGGAACGACCTATGGCGGGGACGGCGTCAACACCTTCAACGTGCCCGACCTGCGGGGACGCATCCCCATCGGCCAGGGCACCGGCCCCGGCCTGAGCCCGCGCGTGATCGGCGCGACCCCGGGCAGCGCCACCGTCACCCTGACCCAAGCCCAGATGCCCTCGCATAACCACGCCCTTTTGGCCCTGGCGGCGGCCCCCACGGCCACGGCGCCCGGGCCCTCGGTCGCGCTGGCGGAGATCCCCGCCAGCGGCGGGACCCTTTACACCCAGACCGCGACCGCGACCACGGCCCTGGCCGCGGCCTCGGTGGCCGCCGCCGGGGACGCTCCGGTCCCGTACGACAACCTGATGCCCTCGCTGTGCGTGAACTACATCATCGCGGTCAACGGGCTGTATCCTTCGCAATAACGGAGGCGCCATGTCGGAACAGTTCGTGGGGGAGATCAGGCTTTTCGGCTTTCCCTTCCCACCCCGGTCCTGGGCCCTGTGCCAGGGCCAGACCCTGCCGATCAGCCAGAACCAGGCCCTCTTTTCCCTTTTGGGCACCTTCTACGGCGGCGATGGCCGGACCACCTTCGGGCTGCCCGACCTGCGGGGCCGCGCCCCGGTGGGCGCCAATCCCGCCGGCTCAAACCCGGGCGGGATGGGCGGCGCGGAAAGCGTGACCCTGACCCAGGCGCAACTCCCGCCCCACAACCACCTGGTGAAGGCCACCACCAACACCGCCGCGGGCAACCTGCCCTCCGGGAACCTGCTGGCGGTGTCCAACTTCTATGGCGCGGGCTCGGGCTTGACGCCCCTGGCCGGAGGCACCCTCGGGGACCAGGGCGGGTCGCAGCCGGTCCCGACCATCCAGCCCAGCCTGGTGCTGAATTTCTGCATCGCCCTGCAGGGCCTCTACCCGTCGCGCGGCTGACGCCGACCCCAACCAGGAGGACGCTTTGGATCCCTACGTCGGAGAGATCCGCATCTTCGGGTTCAACTTCGCCCCGCTGAACTGGGCCTTCTGCTCCGGGCAGGTGCTGCCCATCTCCCAGTATTCGGCCTTGTTCTCGATCATCGGCACGAACTTCGGCGGCAACGGCACCTCCAATTTCCAACTGCCCAACTTCCAGGGGCAGGCGCCGCTGGGGGCCGGGACCTCGCCCGCCGGCACCTACACCGTGGGGCAACAGGAGGGGCAGTCCACGGTGACGCTCAGCCAGTCCCAGCTGCCGTCCCATAGCCACGCCCTGAACGCCCAGAGCGTCGACGCCGCCAACGCCTCGCCCGCCGGCAACTACCTGGCCAAGGGAGGCCTCCCGGGCAAGCCCCACGAGCCCGGCCTCCCCTACAACACCTACGCCCCGGCCACCGGCAGCCCGCCCCTGACCAACCTCCTCCCGACCTGCGTCTCCACCACGGGAGGCGGACTTCCGTTTCCCAAGGCCCAGCCCAGCCTGACCCTGAATTTCTGCATCGCCCTCAATGGCGTCTACCCCCAGCGTCCTTGATTCCCGGTGGGCCCTTAAGGCGGCCCCGGACCGGACGCGGAAGGCGCGCTCGGCGCGGTCGGGACTCGTCCCGGCGACGCTCGCGCTCCTGTGCCTCTGCGCCGCGGCGCACGCCGGCACCGACACGGTCACCAACACCTTGGACAACGGATCCAACGGTTGCCTGCGCAGCGTGATCGCGGCCGCCACCGCCGGGGACACCATCGCCTTCAGCGTGACCGGCACCATCAACCTGACCAGCGCCCTGACCGTCTCCAAGAACCTGACCATCATGGGGCCGGGAGCCGGGCAGCTGGTGCTCAGCGGGGCGGGGACGTACCAGGACCTGAGCGTCGCCGCCGGCACCACCTTGGCCGTCTACGGAATGACCTTTTCCAACGGCAACGCGGCCGCGGGCGGGGGCGGTGCCGTCTTCGTCAACCCCGGGGCCACGCTGACGCTGACCCAGTGCATCCTGTCCGGGACCTCCGTCTCCAACGCGACCACGGCCGAGGGGGCCGCACTCTTCGACGCGGGCACCGTCACCCTGAACCTGTGCACGGTCACGGCCAACACCCTCACGATCAAGCCCACCAGCACCTACAACATCGACAGCCAAGGCGCCGGAATCGCGGTGGACAGCGGCGGCGTGCTCAACGCCGAGCAGTGCGACTTCACCGACAACCTCCTCACCGTGGCCCCGGTCTCGGGCAACGGCGCCCCCCCCAACCAGAGGGGGGCCGCCGTGTTCGTCAATTCGGGGTGCACCGCGACGATCGACCGCTCCTATTTCGCGTCCAACCAGCTCACTGACCCCCAGTACGATGCGACCTCGGGCGCCGGCGGGCAGGGGGACCACGGCGCGGCCGTCTTCAACGGCGGCACCCTCACGCTGAGCGGGTGCCTGTTCACGGCCAACGACTCCGATTTCAAGGGCGCCGCGGTCGACACGGAGCTGGGACCCCCGACCTGGGCGGAGCCCTTCAACTCCCCCGCCACCGCCGGCACCACCACCATGTACAACTGCACCTTCGAGGGCAACGGTAGCTCGGACTCCAAGGATGCGGCCTATTACGGGGACGCCGTCTTCGGCGACCAGAACGCCACGCTGGCGTTGTACGACTGCACCATCACCAACAACACCGCCGACAACTACGAGGCGGGACTGGGCGTGTACCAGGGCAGCCTCACCATCGGGAACACCATCGTCGCCGGCAACGTGAGCGCGAGCCCGGACAACGGGAGCTATCTTGCCTCCGACGAGGACATCTACTTCTATACCCCTGCCGACGGCCAGACCTATTCGACCACCGTGCTGTCCAAGGGCGACAACATCATCGGCACGACCGGCAGCCAGACCTACGAGACGACCACCGGCCCCGACGACGCGCTTTACACCGGCGACGGAATGGGCGACCGGGTGGGGGGCACGGGAACGGACAGCAGCGCCGTGGTGACCGCGGGGTTCAGCATCTCGGCCAACGCCGACGGCGGCGGAGCCTTGGCTTCGGCCGGCGGCTACGAGGAGACCGCCGCGTTGTCCAGCGCCGACAGCGGCAACGCCGCCCCGCTTCCGTGGGTCGACGGCCGCGGATACCTCCGGGCGGCCGCCGGCTCCAGCAGCAAGGGCGCCTACGACATCGCCGCCATGGATTCCGTGCCCGCGGGGATGGGCGTCAGCGGCATCACCGACACGCATACGCTGTACATCTCATGGAACGCGCTGACGAACTCCAACCAAGGCGTGGCCGCCCAGGGGTATTCCGTGGATGTGGCCACGGACGCCGCCTTCGGTTCCATCATCCGCTTCGGGCTCACCACCACGGCCACCAACCTTACCGTGACGGGCCTGTCCCCGCAGACCACGTACTACTGCCGCGTCCGGGCTTTCACCAGCAACGGCCTCTATTCCACGGAATACGGCAGCGCCAGCGGCAGCACCCTGGCCCCGTCGCCGACTTCCACGGACACCCCCACCTATTCCCCGACCCGGACCCTGACCCCGTCACCCTCGGCTTCCGCCACCGGGACGCCGACGAACACGCCGACCGCCACGGAGACGGACAGCCCCACGGAGACGCCCACGGCCACGCCGACGGGCACGGACACGGCCACGCCGACGGTGACGCCCACGGCGACACCCACGGCCACGCTCACGGACAGCCCGACGGCGACGCCGACGGGCACGGACACGGGCACGCCGACGGTGACGCCCACGGCGACCCCCACCGACACGGTCACGGACAGCCCGACGGCGACGCCAACGGCGACGAACACGGCCACGAAAACGGCGACTCCCACCGCGACGCCCACGGGCACGGTCACGGACAGCCCGACCCTGACCTTGACGGATACCGTGACGGGCACGAACACGGCCACGCCGACGGCGACTCCCACGGACACCCGGACGGCCACGGCCACGGCCTCGCCCACTGTCACGGCCACCGGGACGGCCACCGCCACCCCGACGGAGACGGTGACGTTCACCGTCAGCCCCACCTTCAGCGTCAGCCCGACCTGGACCTCTAGCCCCACCGCGACGCCTTCGCCGACGGTGACCCCCACCGGGACGATCTCACCGACGTTCACGGCCAGCCCGACGCCGGCCTTCGCCGCCAGCGGCCTGGGGGCCACGGTGCTGGCGCCGGTGCCCTCGCACCGCGGGGAGCCGGTGTGCCTGTACTTCGAGGCCGCGCCGCGGGACAGCCGGTGGACCGTGTATTCGGTGGACCAGCAGGTGGTGGCGCGCCTGAGCTTCGGATCCGAACCGCAGCAGTGCTGGACGTCGACCCAGAACCTCGCCCCGGGGGTGTACTGGGTGGAGGTGCACGTGGACTACCTTTCGGGGCGGTCCGAGACCCGGATCATGAAGATGATGGTGCTTGAATGAGGCGCCCCGTTGCGCTGGGGTTGCTGCTCCTGGCCTCGCCGGCGTTGGCCGGAGTCAACGTCTACCAGGCCGGCTCGGCCGCCGGACGCTGGCTGGACCTGCCCTATTCCACGCGCGCCGCCGGGTTGGCGGGGTTGGGAGCCACCGGCGAAGGCGTGGATGCCCTGTCCTACAATCCGGCCGGGCTCGCGGAAACCCCCGAGCTTGAAGCCACCCTGTCCCAGGACTATTGGCTCACCGACTCCAGCGCCCAGCGCCTCGGCGTGGCGTTGCCCCTGGGGCCGGGCGGCTTGGGCGTGGCCTTCGACAACGTGGATTTCGGGAGCATCCCCGAGTACGCCGTCAACGGGGTCGGCCAAGTGTCGTCCCTTGGTTCGGCCAACCCGGACGCCTGGGCCTTGCAGGCGGGCTATGGCGTGGGCTTGGGGCCCTTCGGCGTGGGCGCGGAATTGCAGGGCCTGAACCAGAACCTGCCCGGCCAGCAGTTGGCCGGTTACGATCTGGACCTCGGCGGCGCCTACACCACCGGCCCCCTGAGGCTGGGATTGGGGCTTTTGGGGGTGCTGGGCCAGTTGGGCGACACCGGAGTGCCGCGGGACGTGGACCTGGAGGGGCGGCTGAAGGCCGTCACCTACGGACCCTCGCGCCTAGACATCCTCGCGGGCTTGGACTGGCAGGCCAGCGACGCGGTGGCCACCGAGGCCGTGGCCTTGGAGGGCCGCGTCAACCGGTACCTGGCGCTTCGGGGAGGTTTCCGCGCGGCGCCGGAGAACGCCGCCGGGGGATGGTCTTTGGGGCTGAGTTTCGATCCTCTCCCCTGGCTCGGGGTGGATTACGCCTACAACGCCGTCGGCAGCCTCCAGGCCACCAACCAATGGGCGCTCAATGTGCGCTGGGGCGGCTGGCGCCGCGTCCGGGTGCGGCGCGCCGGTCCGTCGTCGGTTGTGAATCCGCCGATGAGGCCGTTGGCGACCCCGACTCCGGCGCCGGTCCGCGGTCCGACGAAGGCGACTCCCTCAGTGAGATTCACGGGCTTATTCGGCCGGGCGCCGCGCTTCCCGCCGGACCGCTGGGAAGCCGCGAAGCCGACGGCGGTGCCGACGGCGGTGCCGACCGCAGTGCCGACGGCGGTGCCGACCGCGGTGCCGACCGCGGTGCCGACCGCAGTGCCGACCGCGGTGCCGACCGCGGTGCCGACCGCAGTGCCGACCGCAGTGCCGACCGCAGTGCCGACCGAAGTGCCGACCGAAGTGCCGACCGCGGTGCCGACCGCGGTGCCGAC
>DAIDJD010000137.1 GCA_027451505.1 candidate division FCPU426 bacterium | reverse complement strand
GGCCGACTTCAGTTCCACCCCCCGGCTCATCCCCCGCGCCCAATTGAACTGGTCCAGCACCACGGCTTGGCCGAATTGGCCGTCGTCGAGCGTGTCCGTGGACTCCTTGAGGTAGGCGTCCACCCCCGCGGTCCAGCCCTTGGCCAGGGTCCCGTCCACCCCGGCGTCGTAGACGTCGGCGCGTTCGGGCAGCACGGGGGCGTCCTGGGGGATCTCGGACTGCTGGGTGGTCCCGGCGAACAGGGCCAGGTCGCTGGGGGTCGACTGGGCCAGCATCGGAGGCGTGAAGGTGCGGGCGTAGCCGGCGTGGGCGAGGAGACCCCGCGGGCCCCGGTATTCCAGGGCCGCCCGGGGGCTCCACTGGTCCGCGACGACGAACTGGCGCAGGGCGTCGAAGCGCAGGCCGGTGTTCAGCGTCCACGCCGGGGCGGGGCTCCAGGCGTCCTGGACATAGCCGCCGGCGTTCACCCCGAGGCCCGAACCGGCGTCCAGGACGGTGACGGGATCGGGCAAGGGCGCGCCCGAGGGGCCCAAGGGCAGCACCGTGGCCTGGTCGAAGACCCGGGTGGCCTCGACGGAAAGGTCCAGGCCCACCCTGAGGGTGTCGCCGAAGCCCAGGCGGCGGTCCGCATCGGCCTGCAGGCCGCCCAGGCCGCTTTGGCGCGACACCTTCGAGGCCACGTCGTTGAACTCCAGGTCCCCGACCAGGTCCGGCAGGAAGAGCGTGGAGGCCTCCCGGGCGTCCGCGGAGACCTGGTAGCCGCCGCGCCCGCTTCGTGCCTGGAGGGCCAGCATGGCGAAATAGAACTGGTCGGTCTCGTTCTCGTTGAGCGAGGCGGAATCCGCCGTGGGCGAACCGTAATCGCCCAGGGGGACCTGCCCAGCCACGTCCGGGATCTGGAAGGTCCCGGCGAAGGCCCCGGCCACGGAGATGAGGCGGGTGTCGGGGGTGAGCAGGGTGGAAGTGTAGCCGAAGGCCCTTCCCTGCTGGGTCGCGTCGTGGATGGGATTGGGCGTGGGCATGGCGTTCTCCAGGCCCTGCTGGCTTTCCAGGGAGCGCGCCATGGCGAAGTATTGGGTCCGCCCGGCCGTGCCGCCGACCTGGAGGCCCTCGCTGAAAGTCCCCCAGGAGCCGGCGACCAGGTCGAGACTGGCGCCATCGTCGTAGCGGCTCCGGGTGGTGATGTCCACGACGCCCGCGGTGCGCAGCCCGTACTCGGCGGGCAGGGCCCCGTCGAGCAGCTTCATGCTCCCGATGAAACCGGTCTCGAGGATGGGGCCCAGGGCCGAGACGCCGTCGGGCAGGACGATGCCATCGAGCCGGTACTGGACGTTGGCGTACTCGTTGCGGACATGGAAATCCGGGTCGCTGATGGCCGAATCATAGGAAACCCCCGGGGCCTGCAGGAGGGCCTTGTCCAAGGGAGTGTCCCGGCCCTGGGGCAAGGCCTGAAGCGCCTTCCGGTCGAAACCATATTGGGTCGCGCCGGTCTTGGGCAAGAGGTCCCGATCGCGGGCCTTATCCAGGCTCCGGTTGGCCCAAAAGACCCGGTTGGATCTGCCCACCACCGTGAACACGGGCATGGCCTGGACCGTGGGGGTTGCGCCCACCGGGGAGGCTGGGGCCCCCGCAGCCGGGGACAGGCCCAGCGGCGCCACGGTCCCGGCCCAGGCAGGGACGGCGAGCGGAAACAGAACCATCTGGAGCAGCGCCGCCAGCCCCTGGCGCGGGTTGGAGTTCATGGGAAGGGCATTCCTCTGTGGGTTTAAATGATTTTGAAATCCATAATCAAAATATAGATACTATACAAATTTGTCAAGTATACGTCCCGAAAATACCCGGCAGCCAAAGCCGGGTATTAGCTCCGCACCCTGGGCGCTCTCAGCGCCCGACCCACCACTTCACCAGGACCGGCCTGCCCCATGAGTTCCCGTGGGACGGCGCCACCGACCAATAGTACAAGCCGTTGGGCAGCCCCAGCACGGATCCATAGAGGGGCGTGTGTTGCCAACCCGCGCCCAAGGGCCCGGTATCGCCCTCGGCGACGCGACGCAGGGCCACGGTGTAGACCCGCCAACGCACGGCCTGGGCCGGGGCGCTGAGGTCCACCAGGAGTTCCGGAGGGAGGGATCCCTGGTAGGGCGACGGGGCCACGAACGCCGAAAGGATCGCCGGGGCGCCGTTGCCGCCTCGGACCGGTGTCGCGGTGGGTTCCGGGCTGCCCGGCTGCGCGGTGGCGGTGGAGGTCGCGTCCAGCACCGGACTCGCGGTGGCCGTGGGGCTGGGGGATGCCGTGGCCGTAGGACTGGGGCTGGTGGATCCGGTGGGGCTTGGGGATTCGGTGGCCGTGGGGGTGGCCGTGGGCGAGGGCGTGGGCGTATCCGTCCCGCTGACGCTGACGGTCACCGTCGCCGTGGGACTGGGCGTGGACGTGGCCGTCGCGGTGGGCGAGGGTGTGGCCGTGGACTGGGAAGTGGGCGAGGTCGTCGCCGTTGCGGCCCCGGTGGGGGCCGTTTCCGGTGTCGGCGTGCCCGTGGCCGCGGAGGTTCCGGTGGCGCTGGGCGTCGCGCTGGCCTGGAGGGGCGCCTCGACCGTGGAACTGGGACTCTGGACC
>DAIDJD010000136.1 GCA_027451505.1 candidate division FCPU426 bacterium | reverse complement strand
CCGCGCTGCGCAGGGGGCGCCCGGCGTGGCGCTCCACGAAGCGCAGAAGGGCCGCCTCGGCGCCGTCCTCCCCAGCGCCCGCGGGCAGGCCGCGCGCCAGGGCCGCCCAATGCTCCGCCGCCGAGCCCGGCAGCGCGCGTCCGCCCGGGGGCAGGCACTTCCCGCAGAGCAGGCCGCCGCGGTCCGCGTCCAGGGCCACCCCGGCCCAGGGCCCGGGGGATCCGCAGGCGGCGCAGCGTTCCAGGTCCGGGGCCCATCCCGAAAGGGCCAAGGTCCCCCAGAGCACCGACTGCCGCACCGCCGCCGCGCCTTCCCGCCGCAGCCCCAGCCGGCGCAGGCCCCCCAGCACCAGCTCGAAAAGCTCGACCTGGGGATGGTCGGCGACGGCGAAGGCGGCGGCCAACTCCAGGCACAGCCACGCCGAGGCCATCTCATCGAAGCCCGGATCGACCCCCAGGGGCGCCTCCAGCGTGGCGGCACCCTCCAAAAAGAAAAGCCCGCCGTCGGTGGGACGGAGGGCGGCTTCAACCAGGCGAAAGGGCTCCAAGGCGGCCCCGAAGCGGCGCCGGGATCCCCGGGCCCGGCGCGCCAGGGCCGTGACGCGCCCGCGCTCCGGGGTCAGCAACCCCAAAAGGCGGTCGTCCTCGCCCCGGTCGGCGGCGGTGAGCACCAAGGCCCGGAATTGCAGCGGCGGTCGCAAGGGCCGCTCACCAAGGCTGGACCCCGGCCGAACCCGCGACCAGGGCGCTCCATAGCCCTAAGGCCATCAGCCCGAGGACGGCGCCGGCCAGGGCCAGACCGAAGCACCAGCGGCTGAAACGGCGCGCCGGGCCCTCCGGGGAGGGCCAGTACAGCAGCGCAAACACGGCGCCTGTCCAGGGCTGGACAAAGGCCAGCCCCAGGGCGAAGGCGCGCCAGGCCCCGCGGGGTTCAGGCAGCGCCAGGGCCGGCGACGCGGCCGGGGTCGCTGGAAAGTCCGGCATCGGCGCGGAAACGGGACGGCGCCGGGCGCGGATTCGGGTGCGGGGTTCAGTCGGTTTTGCGGCCATGGGGTCCTTTCGCGCTGGGATAGCCCAGTTCCTCCAGGAAATGGGTGTCCTTCTTCCAATCCTTGCGGACCTTCACCCAAAGGCCCAGGAAGACTTTCGCCCCGGCCAGGCGCTCCAATTGCACCCGGGCGCGGCTGCCGATGAGCTTCAGGCGGGCCCCGGCGCGGCCGATGACGATGGCCTTCTGGCTTTCCCGCTCCACCGTGAGCACGGCGTGGATCTCGTGCAACCCGTCGGGCCGCTCGACGTAGCGTTCCACGCCCACCGCCAGGGAATGGGGCACCTCGTCCCGGCAGGCCAGGAGGGCCTGCTCCCGGACCACCTCGCCGGCGAGGTCCTTCATGGGGGCGTCGGTCAGGCCGTCCAGGGGAAGCAGGGGCGGCCCCTCGGGAAGCCGGGCGCGCAGCAGGGCCTTGAGGTCCTCAAGGCCCCGGCGACGCCGCGCCGAAACGGCCAAGTGGCCGGAGGCCCCCAGGCGTTCGGCCAGTTCCCGGGCCCATTCCCCGGCCGCTCCCTCGGGACCCAGATCCGCCTTGGTGGCCAGCACCACGGTGCGGCCCCAGGGCAGGCGAGGGGCCCCCGGGGCCTCCCAGGCCGAGCGCGTGCGGGGGCAGGCCAGGGCCAGCACGACATCCGCGTCCCGCGCCGCGGCCAGGGCCTCCCGGCGCATGCCCCATTCCAGGGGATTGGCCCCTTCGAGCAGGCCCGGCGTGTCCACCAGGACCGCCTGGGCCCCCTCCAGCGGAAGCACGCCGCGGAGGATGCGGCGGGTCGTCTGGGGCCGCGGGGCCACGATGGCGAGTTTTTCGCCGAGCAGGGCGTTGAGCAGGGTGCTCTTCCCGGCGTTGGGCGGGCCCACCAGGGCCACCACCCCACTGCGGAACGGGCCCGCCCCGTCCGTCCCCACCTGTTGCGCCATGTCAGCCCTCCCCGCCAGGATCCGAGGGACCCAGGCGGCGCAGGGCCGCGAACCGGGCGCGGCCGAGCGGATGCAGGCGAAGACTCAGTTTTTCCAGGGCCGCCTCTTGGCGCGGGGTGTCATGGTGTCGGCCGCTCAGGTGCAGGAGCCCGTGGAGCGCGAGAAAGGCGGCCTCCGCGCCGAAATCGGGATTGAAACGGCCCCTTCTGCGCCAGGCGTAGGGCGGGCAGAGGGCCAAGTCGCCCAGGTATCCCCGGAAGCCCGGCGCGGGCGCCGTCGCCTCGGCCGGGAAGTACAGCACGTCGGTGGGCCGGTCCAGGCCCCGGAAGCGGAGGTTCAGCAAGCGGCACTGGTCCTCATCCACGAGGCGCAACGTCAGGCCGGCCCGACCCAGGCCGAGGGCGCCGCAATAGACCTCCAGCACCGCCTGGAGCGCCCTGCGCGGGGCCCCGTGCCCCGGGACGCGCCCCAGCACCGCCACGACACCCCCTAAAAACCGCGACTCCCCCGCGGGCGCCCTCGGGGGCCCCACAGGGGAGTCGTTGGGACGACGCGCCGGAACCCCCTTCACGGGGCCGGTGCCGGAACGCGAAGGCCTCAATACTGGATGGGAAGCACCTTGCGACGCTTGTGGCGGTGGTAGGTCGGCGTGGCCTCGGCCTTGTGCACCGCGTCGGCGATCTCGGAGGCGCTGTAGTCGGTGCGGTAGCTCAGGTCCTGGTCCACCTGGATGAAGTCCGGATCCACGATCTGGTCCCGGTTGGCCTTGAACAGAAGGGGCCAGCGGAAGGGATCGCCCAGCACGCTGGACTTGCCCGCGATGCTCCAAAGGCAGTCGCCCTTGCGCACGACATAGCTGGCCGTCTGCGCCATGGCGGAATTGGAGGAGGCGGTGGGCGTCGGGCTCGCGGTGGGGGTGGGCTTCTGTCCGGCGCACCCGAACGCCCCGAAAGAGGCGACCGCGGCGACCAACACGATGGAACGCTTCATGGGATTTCTCCTTGGGATAAGGAACTAGTATTTCAGGGGGAGCATCTTGCGGGGACGGCTGTGCGGCACGTAGGGCGGCGTGTCGCCCGCCTTCCGCCTGGCGTCCGCCTTCTCGTCGGTGGTGTAGGCGTTGTTCCAGGTGAGGTCCTGGGCCGGCTCGATCAGGTCCGGATCGATGATTTGGTCCCGGTTGGCCCTGAACAGCAGGGGCCAAAGGAAGCTGTCGCCCAGCACCCCGGTCTTGCCGGAGATGGCCCAAAGGGAATCCCCGGGCTTCACGATGTAGCTGTTGCGCTTGGGCGTGGGCTCGGGCGTCGGCAAGGGCGGCACCGGCGTCGGCGTCGGGAACGAGGACAGAAGTTGGACCGGCGTGGGGGTGGCCTGGGGAGCGGGCCCCTGCTGGCGCGTGGCGCAGCCCGCTGCCAGAAGTCCCAATCCCATTCCCCCGACGACGACCGTGTGGCGTAGACTCATGGGTGCTCCTCGGAATCGCTAGAACTTCATGGCGGCGGTCAACCGCACGCCGGTGGCGTCGAAGGAATCCATCTGCAGTTCGAGCTGATGGTCCCTGTTCCATTCCGACGCGGCGCCTGGGGCCGTGGCGATGTCCCCGACCCAGGATATGGCCAGCATGCCCACACCGAAGGCTTTGATCCAGTAGCCGGCCTGGGTGGTGTCCGCACCGAAATAGGGGGTCCAATGCTGGGGTTGGTGGATGACGTTGTAGCCCCAGATGGAGATTCCCCCGCCGATGATCTCCATCACCAACATCTCGGTGCCGAAATCGTAGTCTCCGGCGTAGAAGTTCCCCATGCCGTGGATGACCACGCCCGGCAGCACGCTGAAGATGGTGGCCATGGTGGGATCCTTGGCCTGGACTTCCTCGTCGCCTATGGATTCCCCTTGGGCCTGGTTCATTCCCTGGCCTATGGTGGTGGCCTGGGCCAAAAGCAGCGGCCCGGAACCCACTTGGCCGTCCAACGGATCGGCCGCCCGCAGCAAGGCCGGACCCGCAAAGCAGGCCCAGGCGCAGAGCGCGACGAGTATCTTTTTCAAGCCTGCCCCCTCGATGGCACGGTTAGGACCGCCAAAATTTTAGCTTCTGAAGCCTCTCCCGTCAATACCGTCCAGGCAATGGTTTTTTTATGGCGAAATCGCAGGAACGGTACACCAGGCAATCCTGGCCCGTGCACATGCCCAAAGTTTCGGGCCGTTCGCAGTCCCGCCTCGTCCGCCCTGAAACCGAGTTGTCGATGACGCTCCAGTCCAGGTCCGCGGCCCGGGCCCTGGCCTTGTCCGCCCGCCGGCCGCCGCGCCAGAGCGCCCAAGCCCGGAGCACCGGGGGACCCAGACGCGCCAGGGCCTCGGAAGCCAGGGCCAGCCCCAGAAGGGCGGCCCCCGCGCCGTCCAGGATCCCGGGGCCGAGGCTGTACCCCAACGCCCAAAGCAACCCCAACGCGACCAGGGGAACCCAAGGCCTAAGCATCGCCGTCCGGGAGCTTGGCGCGCTTCTCCCCGGGGCGCAGCTTGGCCGCCAGGCGATCCAGGACCCCGTTGACGAAGGCCGGCGACTCGTCGGAGCCGTAGAGGCGCGCCAATTCGATGCACTCGTCGAGGACCACCTCCAGGGGCACGTCCGGCTCATGGGCCAGTTCATGGGCCCCCAAGCGCAGCACGGCGCGGTCCACGCTCAGCAGCCGCGACGGCTTCCAGTTCTCCACCGTGCCCGCGAGGATCCCGTCGATCTCCGGGAGCGCCGCGAAGGCGCCCTGGGCGAGGCGGCGCGCGAACGCGGCGGCCTCGGGCTGGGCCACCTTGAGCCCCTCGAAACGCTCCATCACCATGTTGACCTTGTCCCCGGTCAGGTCGATCTGGAACAGGACCTGGAAGGCCAGTTCCCTTCCCCGGTGGCGCGGGCCCACCTCAGCGCCCCCCGGCGGGACGGCGCCCGCCCAAGGTCCGCCGGAGCCGGGCCATGGCCACCGCGGTGGCCGCGGCGTGACGGCCCGCGTCCAGGGGCCCCCCCGAGCTGCGTTCCCGGGCCTGGGCCTCGTTGTCCACGGTGAGGACCCCGAAGAGCACGGGCAGATCCTCCTCCAGGGACACCTTGAGCAGGCCGTCCAGGGCGCCCCTGCACACGAGGTCGTAGTGGCCCGTCTCCCCGCGGATGACGCAGCCCAAGGCCACCACCGCGTCGACGCCCCCGGAACGCGCGGCCCAACGCGCGGCCAGCGGCAGTTCCAAGGCGCCGGGCACCCGCGCCAAAAGCGCCTCCCCGGCCCCCAACTCCCGCAGGCGGGCCCGGGCCGAGCGCAGCAGCGCGTCGACATGGCGCCGGTTGAATTCGGAGGCCACCAGGGCCACCCGAAGCCCCCGCCCGGCCCCGGCCGGGAGCTCCCCGGGGGCGCCGCCCCGCGGCATCAGCGGCCCGCCCGGCGCCGGCGGGACGGCCCCGCCGCGGAGGGGGAAAGGGCCCGCAGCAGGTGGCCCATCTTGTCGCGCTTGGTCTTCAAATAGCCCTCGTTCATGGGGTTGGCGGGCACCTCCAGGGGCACCTGCTCGGCCACCTCAAGGCCGTGGGCGTCCAGGCCCACGATCTTGCGCGGATTGTTCGTCATCAACCGCAGGGAGACCACGCCCAGGTCCCTGAGGATCTGGGCGCCGGTGCCGTATTCCCTGAGGTCGGCCTTGAAGCCCAGCTTCAGGTTCGCCTCGACGGTGTCGTAGCCCTGGTCCTGGAGCGCGTAGGCGTGGATCTTGGCCGGAAGCCCTATCCCGCGGCCCTCCTGGCGCATGTACAGCAGGACGCCGCGGCCCTCGCGGGCGATTCGGGACAGGGCCCGGTCGAGTTGCTCCCCGCAGTCGCAGCGCCGGCTCCCGAAGACGTCGCCGGTGAGGCACTCGCTGTGGACCCGGGTGAGCACCCGCTTGCCGTCCCCGAGGTCGCCCCGCACCAGGGCCAGGTGGTGCCCCCCGTCGACGAGGCTGCGGTAGAGGTGCAGCGTGAA
>DAIDJD010000135.1 GCA_027451505.1 candidate division FCPU426 bacterium | reverse complement strand
TGACCCTGGGGCCCGAGGAGGGTGTGGAGGTCGCGCCCAACCGGCCCCACCGGGTCTTCAACGCCTCGCAGGAGGACGTCGAATTCGTGGTGGCCTCCTGCCCCGGCACCTCCGCGGACCGGGTGGAGTGCTGAGTCCGCTTCAGGCCCCTTCCAGCGCCCGGTACAAACCGGCGCGCCGGTAGCTTTCGTCCAGGGCCTGCACCGTGTGCCGCGCCTTCAAACCCCGGATGCGGCTCCATTGGCCCAGGCACACCGGGTTGGAGGTCAGCAGGGTGTCCCCGGCCCGCAGCGGACCCAACAGCGCCTTCTTCTCCTCCAGCACGGCCCGGGCCGTCGCGGGTTCGGTGAGCGCGTAGGCTCCGCCGGCCCCGCAGCAGCGCTCGGCCTCGGGCGCCAGGATCCAGCGTCCGCCCAATCCGGCGGCCTGGAGCAGGCGGCGCGGAGGTTCCTTCAGGCCCAGCCCATGGACCGCGTGGCAGGGCAGGTCCACCCAGGTGCGCACGTCCGTCGCGCCCGGCGCGCCGGGGACCAGATCCAGGGCGTCGAGGAAATCCGCCAAGTCCCGTTGGCGTTCCCCCAGGGCCCGGCGCAGGCTCAGGCCGCAGCCCGAGGCGTTGGTCAGGACCACCGTCGCGCTGGCGAAGGCGGAGCGGTTGCGCGCGTCGCAGAGGGCCTTTTCAGGTTCCATCCCCCCGTGCTCGGCCACGGCGCCGCAGCAGCCCTGGCCCTCCGGAACCGAGCAGCGGTAGCCGTTCACGGCCAGGGTCCGCACGGCCGCGGCGTTGATCTCCGGGAAGACCCCTTCCGTCAGGCAGCCCGTCAGCAGGGCGACCTCCCCCTTTTTCGGCTCCAGCCGCTGCGCCACCCGCCGGGCGTACGCGGCCGTGCCCTCGAACACCGGGGCCGGGCCCGGGGGCAGGCTCGGGTGCGGCCGAAGCCCCAGGCGCCGGGCCAGCCTCAGGGGCGCGCACAGGGCCCGGAACAGGGCCGGACGCAGGAGCAGGCGGGCCAGAATCCGCACCCGCGGGTCCGGGCCCGCGCCGCGCCGCGCCTGTTGCGCCCGCCGGGCCAGGAGCAGCTCTCCGTAGGGGACCTTGGCCGGGCAGGCGGACTCGCAGGCCAGGCAGCCCACGCAATGGTCCGTGGCGCGGTCGGACTCCGGTCCCGGCTCCAGGCGGCCCTCCCATTCCGCGCGCCAAAGGGCCAGGCGGCCGCGCGGGCTGTCGGTCTCGTCCCCGTCCAGGCGGTAGGTGGGGCATTCCTCCAGGCATAGTCCGCAGTGGACGCAGTTCAGCAGCTTGGGGTGTTCCCGGGCCAGCAGGTCCTCCAGGGAGGGGGCGCTCACGGCTCGCCCTCCAGGCGGGCCAGCAGGTCGCGCTCCCAGCGGGCCTGGGGCGCGGATGGGTCGGGCTCCAGGCGGGGGTGCTCGCAGTGGCCGCCCAGGGCGCCGAGGCGGCCGTGCAGATCGCGCAGGGCCCGCTCGGCCTCCCGCGGGTCCCGGGGTTCCTCGAACTGGAGCGTGCCCTGGCCCAGGAAGGCGCGCACCCGGCCCCCCTGGCCCTCGAGCCATGCGCGCGCCAAGCCCACGCAGTCGTCCAAAGGCGCCTGGGCCCGGGCCCAAGGGCGGGCCTGGGGGGGATCCCCGACCGCGCCACCGGCCTCCTCGGAGGCCTCCAGGCCGTGGTCCCGGGCCCAAGCCAGGGCGCGGGCGCGGAACAGGGGCAGCAGGGAGGCCTCGGACGCGAAGGCCACCAGGACCGAAGGGCGCCCGGGGCGGGCGTCCAGGTCGCAGCGCTCCAGGACGTGCGACCAGGGGTCCCGGCGGACCGCGCGGGCCAGGGCCATGAGCCCCTCCCAGGGCCCGGAAAGGCGCAGGGTGAGGCCGCCGGGCGCGGTGGGGCGCAGCCGCAGCACCAGCCGCAGGGGCCGCCCGAACCGGCCCCGGGTGCCGGACAGGAAGCGCACCAGGTCGAACCCGGTCACGTTCTTCACCGTGCGGCCGCCCAGGTCCAGGGCGCGGCCGTCGGGCAGGCGCCAGCGCAGGCCGAGCACGTTGTCGGCGATCCAGCCGTAGCGGAAGCCCGCGGGCGTGGCCCGCACCGTGAGGAAGAGTTCCTCGAAACTCTGGGCGGGTTCCAGCCACAGCGGCCAGGCGCAGCCCAACGGCCGGGACCGGGCGTCCAGGTCCGCCGGGCATTCCGAGGCCTCCACGCAGGCGCTGAGGTCCTCGGCGTCCAGGAACGGCTCGAAAACGCCGGCGTTCACGCCGCCGTCCCCGGGCCGGCCCGCCCCGGCCGGAAGCGCCGCCCCGGCAGAAGCTTGCCGGGGTTGAGGCGGTGTTCCGGATTGAAGGCCGAAGCCACCGCGGATTGGGCGGCCATCTCGGCCGGGCCGAAGAGGAGGGGCAGGTACTCCATCTTGTCGCTGCCCACGCCGTGCTCGCCGGTGAGCGTGCCTCCCACGGCCACGACCTTCTCCATGAGCCGGCGGCCCAAACGGCGCACGGCCTCGGCCTGCCCCGGAACCCGGGCGTCGAACATGAAGTTGGGGTGCAGGTTGCCGTCGCCGGCGTGGAAGAGGTGGATCACCGGGATGCCCTCAGCCTCGGACTCGCGGGCCACCTCGGCCAGGACCTCGGCCAGCCGCGTGCGCGGGATGACGGCGTCCTGCACCATCACGTCCGGGCTCACCTGCCCCGGCAGGCCCCCGCCGACCTTGCGGGCCTTCCAAAGGCGCAGGCGCTCGGAGGGGTCCCCGGTGGAGCGCAGGGATCCGGGTCCGTGGCGGCGCAGCCGGGCCTCGAGGCTCGGTGCGGCCGCCTCCACGAGTTCGGCGGGGCCCGCGATCTCGGCCAGGAGGGCCCAGCTTCCCGGGTCCAGGCCCGCCTTGAACGGGCTGAGCTCGACCAGCCGCACGCAGTTCGGGTCCATCAGTTCCACGGCGACCGGGGTCAGGGGGTGGTGCACCAGGTCCACCACGGCGGCCGTGGCCCCGCCCACGTCGGGGAAGGTGGCCAGGAAGGTGCGGTGGCTCTCGGGCAGGGGTCTCAGGCGCAGCCATAGGCGCACGATGGCGCCCAGGAGGCCCTCGGAACCGACGAAAAGGGACTTCCACGGGGCGCCCAGCGCGGGGCCCAGGCCCCCGGCCGGTCCTCCCAGGGTGGCGCATTCCCCCGCCGGGGTGACGACCTCCATCCCCAGGACGTAGGCGGCGGTGACCCCGTATTTGAAGCAGCGGATGCCGCCCGCGTTCTCGGCCACGTTGCCCCCCAGGGTGGAGGCGAAGCCGCTGGAGGGGTCGGGGGGGAAGAACAGCCCGTGGGGTTCCAGGGCCCGGTTCAGGGCCGCGTTGACCACGCCGGGCTCGACCTCGGCGACCAGGTTCAGGGGGTCGATGGAAAGGATGCGCCGGAGACGGGAGCAGTGCACGAGCAAGCCCCCCTGGGCGGCCGCGGCCCCGCCCGACAGCCCGGTGCCGGCGCCGCGGAGCGTGACCGGGGCGTCCTCCCCGCGGGCCAGGGCCAGGACGGCCTTGAGCTCCTCCACGGAGCCCGGCAGCACCACCGCTTCGGGCCGGTGGTGGCCGTGGGTCAGCGCGTCGGAGTCGTAGGCGGTGAGGGCCGCCTCTCCGGTGAGCACGCGCCCGGGGCCGGCCAGGCGCCGGCATTCCTCCAGGAAACGTCCGCTCAGGGCCATGGCCGGATCATAGCATGTTCCGCGACGCGGCGCCCGGGGTTCCCCTGTGCTATAATCCGCCGTCCATCACAGGGGGGGAGCCAATGAACATCCTCGTCACCGGCGGAGCCGGCTTCATCGGCAGCCACGTCTGCGACGCCTACCTCGCCGCGGGCCACAAGGTGGTCGTCTACGACGACCTCTCCGGCGGGTCGCGCGCCAACGTCCCGGCCAAGGCCCGGCTGGTGGTGGGCGACATCCGCGACGCCCGCAAGGTGCAGGCGCTGTTCAAGCGCGAGCGCTTCGACGTGGTCAACAGCCACGCGGCCCAGATGTCCGTCCCCGACAGCGTCCGCGACCCGGTCCACGACGCCGACATCAACGTGCTGGGGGTGCTCAACCTGCTGGAGGCGGGGCGCCGCAACGGGCTCAAGAAGTTCATCCACGTCAGCTCCGGGGGCACGGTCTACGGCAGCCCCAAGCGCTTCCCGGCGACCGAGGCCTTCCCCATCCGGCCCGAGAGCCCCTACGGGATCACCAAGGCCGTGGGCGAGGACTACGCCGCCTTCTACCGGGCCCAGTACGGCGTCGACTTCACGGTCCTGCGCTACAGCAACGTCTACGGCCCGCGCCAGGTGCCCCACGGCGAGGCCGGGGTGGTGGCCATCTTCATCCAACGCCTGCTGCGGGAGCAGGACTGCGTCATCTTCGGCGACGGCTCGCTCGTCCGCGACTACGTCTACGTCGGCGACGTGGCCCGCGCCAATTTGGCGGCCCTGCGCCGGGGCTCGGGCGAGGCCTTCAACATCGGCACGGGCCGCCCCACCACCGTCAAGGAGCTCTACGCGGGCGTGGCCAAGGCCGTGGGCGTGCGGCGCCAGCCCCAGTACGGGCCGCCCCGCCCGGGCGACGTGAAGGCGAACTGGCTGGGCTGCGCCAAGGCCCGCGCGGGGCTCGGTTGGGCCCCCCGCGTATCCCTGGAGCGGGGGCTCAAGGCCACGGTCGCGTACTTCAGGTCCCAGGGAGCGCGGTGACGCCCGCGGGGGGCGGGGTCCGAGCCGCGTCCCGGACCCCGTTGGCCCGCTTCCTGGCCCTGTTCCTGCCGCTGTGGCCCGAAGTCGCGCTGGGTGTGGTCCTTTCGGTCCTGTGGGCCGTGAGCCTCCTCCCGGTCCCGGGCCTTTTCGGCCGCATCATCGACCACCGGCTCCCGGCGCGGGACCTGCGCGGCCTGGTCCGGGACAGCCTTTCGGTCGCCGGCTGCTTCGTCGCCTACCTGGTCTTCCTGGTCTCCTCCCGTTATTTCGTCCTCAAGACCACCAAGAACGTGGTCCTCCGGCTGCGCGCCGACGTCGTCTCCAAGCTCCAGCAGCTCAGCATTTCCTTCTACGACCGCGAGGACCTCGGGCTGTTGCACAGCCGCGTCATCCAGGACACCGAGAAGGTGGACGTGATGGCGAACTTCGTGGTGTCGAACCTGCTGGTGTCCGCCCTGCAGGCGCTGGGCGCCCTGGTCATCCTGTGGATCCGGAGCGCGGCCCTGACCGCCTCGCTGCTGCTGGTGGCGCTGGCGCTGTGGGGCCTCCAGGCCCTCTTCAAGGCCCGTATCAAGGCCGTGTACAAGCGCTGGAGGGACGAGTTCGACCGCTTCAGCGCCAAGGTCCAGGACCTGCTCCAGGGCGTGCGCCTGGTCCGCGCCTACACCGCCGAGGACCGCGAGGCGCGCCAGGCCATCGAGACCATCGCCTCCCTCAGCGACCGGGGGGTCGAGATGGTCACCACCTTCGCCCTGTTCAACGGCCTGGTGAAGCTGGTCACGGGGGTCAGCATGACCCTGGTGCTGCTGGTGGGGGGCTACTTCTGCCTGCGGGGGACCCTGAGCCTGGGCTCGCTGGTGCTGTTCTTCACCATGTTGGGTTTCGTCTTCGACCCCTTGAGCGCCATCCTCAACAACATCGACCAGCTCTTCGGGGGGCAGGTGTCCCTGCGCCAGGTCTACGAGCTCCTGGACCATCCCGACATCGAGCCCGAACGCCTGGACGGGATCGCGCGGCCCATCCGGGGCGGGGTCGCCTTCCGGGACGTGTCCTTCTCCTACGCCCCGGGCCGTCCGGCCCTCCTGGAGGCCGCGGTGGACGTCGAACCGGGCCGGACCGTGGCCTTGGTGGGGCCTTCCGGCGCGGGCAAGACCACGTTCATCAACCTTCTCTTGGGCTTCTATCGGCCCGACTCGGGCGAGGTGCTCATCGACGGCGTCCCGCTGGGCGAGTACCAGAGCCGGGCCCTGCGCGCCCAGATGGCCGTGGTGGCCCAGGACGACCTTCTGCTGGCCGGGACCGTCCGCTCCAACGTCCTCTACGGGCGCCCCGAGGCCGGGGAGGGCGAACTCGAGGCGGCGTGCCGGGCGGCCTGCGCCTGGGACTTCATCCGGGCGCTGCCGCTGGGTCTGGACACCGAGGTGGGGGAACGGGGCGTGGCGCTGTCGGGGGGCCAGGCCCAGCGCCTGGCCATCGCCCGGGCCCTGCTGCGCGACCCGCGCATCCTCATCCTGGACGAGGCCACCAGCGCGCTGGATCCGGTCAGCGAGCGCGAGTTCCAGACCGCGCTGCGGGCCGTACGCGGCGGTCGCACGACCTTCATCATCGCCCATAGGCTGGACACGATCCGGGACGCCGACTTGGTGCTGGTCTTCGAGGGGGGGCGCATCGTGGAGCGGGGCGGGCACGCGGAACTGCTGGAACTCGGCGGGGTCTACGCCCGCCTGCACGGCGCCCTGGCCGGGGAGGCCTGAGGCGTCCGGGTTTGGGGTGGGCTTAGGCCCTTTGCAGGATGAACAGGGCGATCTCGGGGGGCACGCCGAGGCGGTTGGGCGGGCCCCAGAACCCCGAGCCCGTGTGGATGTACACGATGGGGCGGCCCTCCTCGCGGTACAGGCCGCGGAAGTGGCGGGGGTGGAAGAGCTTGACCAGAAGGGGAAAAGGGAAGAACTGGCCGCCGTGGGTGTGCCCGGCCAGGAAGAGGTCCGCCTTGGCGGCCTCGGCCAGGGGATAGGCGCCGGGTTGGTGGGCCAGGAACAGCGTGAAATCGGACGCTTCGGCCCCGCGCAGCGCCGCCTCCAGGTCCGGCCCGGGGGCCACGTGCAGGCGCTCCGCGGTGGGGTCGTTGACGCCGACCACCAGCATCTCGGCCCGGCCCCGGCGTAGGGAGCGGTGGTCGTTGAGCAGCAACTCGAAGCCCAGGGCCTTGAACTCCCGCAGCCAAGCCTCCAGGCCCCAGTAGCAGTCGTGGTTGCCGACGACGAAGTGGACCCCCAGGGGCGCCTCCAGGGACCGCAGCGCGGCCACCGCGGGGCGCAGGGTCTCCCAGGGGCCGTCGACCAGGTCCCCGGTGACCGCGATGAGGTCGGGCTTGAGTTCGCGGACCTGGGACACCAGGCGCGCGATCTGGCCCGGCGCGTTGAGATGGCTGATGTGCACGTCCGAGATCTGGACGATGCGCAGGCCCTCCAGGTCCGGATGCAGGCGGGGGAAGGGGAGGCGCAGCGTGCGCACGCGGGCCGGACCGAAGGCCTCCTGGAGCCCCATCAGCACGAGCAGCATGGCCGCGGCCAGCGCCACCCACGGGGTCCAGCGGGGCAGGTACCATCCCCCCAGGCCCAGAAGGGCCCCGACCGCCTTGAGGGCCAGAAGCAGCATGGCCAGCGTGGCTCCCAGGCCCCCGAGGAAGAAGGCCAGCCCTTGCAGGCGCGATTCGGACTCGCGGAACAGCGTCACCCGGGCGAGGGGGAAGACCCACAGGGCCGTGGCCCATGCCCAGGCGCCCCAGGCGCCGGGCCCGCCCAGGGGGAAGGCCTGGGCGAGTTGGGACCCGCAGAACCAGAACGCGAGCCCGCCGATGGAGACGAGGATGCCCAGAAAGGCGAAGATGGGGAGGCGGCGCATACGCGCCACTATACCCTTTTCGGGCCCCTTCCGCCGCGATTCTTTGGCGGGGACCTTGAACAAAGCGGGCGCATTTGGTAGAGTTCCTACCCCTTACGCGCGGTCGGAACCGGTCGCGCGCACGGAGCCATAGCTCAGTTGGTTAGAGCGCCCGCCTGTCACGCGGGAGGTCGCGCGTTCAAGTCGCGTTGGCTCCGCCACTTAAAAAGCCCGCCGCAAGGCGGGCTTTTTTATTTCAGCCAAGGGTGAGGGTGCGCCCCGAAGGGGGAAAGGCTCCCTAGACCGGAACTTTCGTCCTCGCGCGGCGGCCCCCGGGGCCCGGGGTCGGCGTGGCGGGCGCCCGCCCGCGCCGGGCGTGGGCGGCCTTTGAACCGCCCCTAGTCGTCGAGTCCCTTGCCCTTGAGGATGCGGGGCAGGCATTTCTCAACCCGCTCTTCGCGGGTCTTGGCCAACTTGGCGCCCGAGAAGTGGTAGAGGTAGGCGCGTTGCCGACCCGGGGTCAGCGCCTCAAAGGCGGCCCTCAGGGCCGCGTCCCGGTCCAAGGCCCACCGGAATTCGGCCGCGACTTCGACTTCGGCGGTTTCCTTCGGTTCCACCTTCAACCCGGCCTTTTCGATGTCCATGGCCTCCCGGACATAGGCCTTCACGGTTTTCTCCCGCGCGGCCACCTCCTCGACCGCGGTGAAGCGGAACTGGCGCGGGGTCCGCATTTTTCCGATGGTGTGGAGCACCCCTTCCGGGTCGCGCATGAGGGCGCCCTTGGGGAACATCAGGGCGCAGTATCCCTTGAACCCGTGGAACACGACGATGTTGCGCGGCCCGTCCATGTAGCAGGGCCAACCCCACTTCAGGCCTTCGCTCAAACCGAGGCCGAGGAGGAGCGTTCTCAGCTTCGCGAACTCCTTTTGCCACTGGGGGACCCTGCGGGCGCAGGCCGCGGCCACCTTCGGGTCGGGATGCGTTGTTGGGGCCATGGCGGCCTCCGAGTTGGCCCCGGCGCTGGGGACGGTGCCGGGGAAGGGAAGGGACCGCCCCTCACATCCAGCCGGTCTTCCACTGGCGGTGGGAGGCCAACACGAGCACGAACAGGACCAGAGGCGCGGCCACATGGAACCAGGGTTCGTTGCCGTGGAGCAGGTAGGAGGCGGCGGCGCCCAGCAGGTCGAAGGAAAAGCCCGCGTAGGCCCATTCCTTGAGCACACGGTGCCGCTTGCCCAAGAGGATGGCCAGGGTCCCCAGGATCTTGGCCACGCCCAAAATGGTGCAGAGATAGGCCGGATAGCCCAGGGCCGTGATGCCTTGGACGTTTTGCGGGTTGCGCAAAAGCATCATGATCCCGCCGGAAAACATCGCCAGACACACGATTCCGGTCTCGGCCCAATAGATCCGGCGCGCGGTTTTCATCCACTTGGCGCGAAGTTCCCTTTCGTCCGGCATGGAAGGTCCTCCCAGGGGCGGGGTTTCAATCCCGCGATTGAAGGAGCGCGGCCAAGCGCTCGGCCACGCGCCGCTGCCAGCCCGGCTTGGCGCCGGCGAAGGCCTGGCCGTTCTCTGGCTTGAATCCGCTATGTTCGAGTTCGAGGCGGGTGCCCGTGTCCGATGCGGCCAAGGTCCAGGCCACCACTGTGCTCAAGCCCGCGCCGTCCCACCTGTAGCTGAGGCGCTTCCCGGGCTCCAGTTCCAGGATCTCG
>DAIDJD010000134.1 GCA_027451505.1 candidate division FCPU426 bacterium | reverse complement strand
CGTAGGGCGACAGCAGAAGGTCGGACCCGTTCCTGAAGCGGTGGTTCCAGCCCAACAAGGCGTAGTCCGTGCCCTCGAACTGGTAGTCGTTGGTGCCGGCGGGCGTCCATTGGGCGCCGCCCACGTTGCCGAAGGCGTCCGTGTAGGTGGGCGAGAAGAACGCGTCGGTGGGCTGGAATGAGGCCGGGTAGTTGGGGATCTGGTACATGCGTTGGTCGTTGAAGGCGGTCAGGGAAAGGGTGTCGGCGTCGTCGAGGCTGTAATCCACCTTGGCGAACTGGGTGTTGGAGGTGCTGGCGTCGTGCACCGCCGCGGCCCCGCCCTGGGCTTGGTTGGATTCCGAGGCGGGTTGGGGGGTGTCCAGCCCGCGCTGCGTGGTGCTGTAGGATCCCGAGATGAAGTAGCGCAGGCGCCCCCCGTCCAGGGAGCCGCCGTAGGCGGCCTGGGGGTCGGAGGTGCCGTAGGAGCCGTAGTTCATGTCCAGGTAGCCGCCGGGCCGGTAGGCGCCCGACTTGGTGACGATGTTGACGACCGCCGCCAGCCGGTCCCCGAACTCCGCGGGCAGTCCCCCGGTGATTACCTCCATGCGGTCGATGTCCATCACGCTGAAGGCGCTCCCGAAGGTCCCGTCCACCGAATCCGGGAGCTGCACCCCGTCGATGTCGTATTGGATGTTGGCGTGGTTGCCGCGGGCGAAGATCTGGCCGAAGTCCCCCTGGACGAAGCCCGGAATAGTGGTGGCGATGAGCTTGGGAAGGGCCTGGGTCGCGCCCCCGGGGAGTTGGGCGATCTGGCGGCTCCCGAGCTCATGGCTGCTGACCGAGGCCGAGGGGTTGATGCGGATGCGGGCGGCCTGGATGGTCACCGCGGCCATCTCCTCCGGGGCCGGCGCCTCCGGCTTCAGGGCCAGGTCCACCCGCATCGCCGCGTCCAGGCCCAATTGCACCGCGACCGGCGCCGACGCCTCGTCGGCGAGGGAGGCGACGACGGTGTAGTCGCCGATGGGCAGTCCGGGGAACGCGAAGGACCCGTCGGTCCCGGTGGTGGCGCTTAAGGAAGCGACCCGGCTTCGGACCCGCACCGTGGCCCCGGCCTGGGGGGATCCCTGGATTCCGCGGACCGTACCCACAAGGGAGGCGGTCGCGGTGGCGAACAAGGGGGGCGCGGTCAGGCAGGCCAGGGCCAGGCAGGCCGCGCGGATGGCGTGGTGCGCAGGACGCATGGTTCTTCCTCACAAGATTCGGGTGGTCGCGCGGGGGGCCGGGCCTTTCCACGCGCTAGCGTTCGCCGAAGGGGCTTCAGCGGGCGGACAACGGCGGATTCCGGTTCGGGAGATCGGTGGAACGGAAATTAGGCGGGCAAAAGGTCCGGGGGGCCCCGGCCCGAGGGCGTGGGAGCGAAGAAGCCGACGCGGTAGGGCGCGGCTTCGGGGGCCTCGCCCTGGGGCAGGCCCGGCGCCACGGGCGCCTGGATGCTGGGCGCGGCTTCCAGGGCCGTCAGGGCCAAGGCCGTCTGGCACAGGGCGCAGGGCGCGTCCTTGCCCTTGGCCCCGCCGTCGTGGTCCACGCCCAAAAGATGCGCCAGCGCGTGCAGGTTCAGCACGAGCAGGGCGGAAAGGGCCAAGCCCAGTCCCCAACGTTTGGGCGCCGATCGCATGGTGCGGTTATCCCCCGCACCGCCGGGGCTGTCAAGGCGGTTCCAGGCTTGTTTCTGCGGGGTTGCGGCGCCGCAACGGATGGGTTTCATAGCGCCCCCAAGGAACAAGAAAACCGGTCGGGCGTCTTTCACGTTATGGTATGGTGAAGGCCCCCCCTCCGCTTGAGCGTGCCCCATGTCCGCCACGTCGGTCCTGCATCCCACCTCCGCCCCGGGCGGTGTCCATCCCGCCGGGCCCTGCACGGAGGTCATCTTCGGGGCCTCGGGCGACTTGACCAAGCGCAAGCTGGTCCCGGCGCTCTACAACCTGGCCGTGTCCGGTTTCCTGCCCAAGGATTTCGCCCTGGTGGGATTCGCCAAACCCGCCATGAGCCACGAGGAGTTCCGCGATCGCCTCAACCAGGACATCGAAAGCCACGCCGGGCGCACGGTCGACCGCCCGATCTGGAATTGGTTCCTGGAGCGCATCTACTATCTCAGCGGGGAATTCGCCGATCCCGGCGCCTACGCGGCCCTGGGCAAACTGCTCGAGGAGGTGGAGGAGCGCCACAAGACCCAGGGCAACCGCCTCTACTACTTGGCCACCCTGCCCAGCTTCTTCGGGACCGTGGTCGCCCAGTTGGGGGCCGCGGGCCTGGTGGAGGAGCGCGAGGGCACCTGGCGCCGGGTGGTCGTGGAGAAGCCCTTTGGCCACGACCTGGACAGCGCCCGCAAACTCAACGCGGACATCTCCGGGGTGCTGGCCGAGCGCCAGATCTACCGCATCGACCACTACTTGGGCAAGGAGACGGTGCAAAACCTCATGGCCCTGCGCTTCGCCAACGGCATCTTCGAGCCGATCTGGAACCGCCGCTACGTCGACCACGTCCAGATCACCGTGGCCGAGGAACTCGGGGTTGAGCAGCGGGGCCCCTACTACGAGGAGGCCGGGGCCCTGCGGGACATGGTGCCCAACCACATCCTGCAGCTCATCGCGCTCACCGCCATGGAGCCGCCCATCTCCTTCGATCCCGAGGCCGTCCGCGACGAGAAGCACAAGGTGCTCAAGGCCATCGCGCCGATGGCCCCCGAGGAGGTCCTGCAGCGGGCGGTGCGCGGGCAGTACGGCGAGGGGGTGGTCTCCGACACCCTGGTGCGGGCCTACCGCAAGGAGGACCGGGTCGCGCCCGATTCGGGGGTGGAGACCTACGTCGCCCTCAAGCTGTTCATCGACAACTGGCGCTGGGCCAAAGTGCCCTTCTACATCCGCACCGGCAAGCGCATGCCGCGACGGGTCACCGAGATCACCATCCAGTTCCACCGGCCGCCCCTGCACTTGTTCCGGCGGGCGGGCGTGGACCGGCTCGATCCCAACGTCCTGGTGATCCGGGTGCAGCCCAACGAGGGGATCTCCCTGAACTTCGGCGCCAAGGTCCCCGGGCCCAAGATGGAGATCGGCGGGGTCACCATGGACTTCAACTATTCCGATTACTTCGGGGTCCAGAACAGCACCGGCTACGAGACGCTCCTCTACGACTGCATGATCGGCGACGCCACGCCCTTCCAACGCGCCGACATGCTGGAGGCGGGCTGGGCCGTGGTGCAGCCCATCCTGGACGTGTGGAAGGCCTTGCCTCCCCGGGACTTCCCGAACTATGCCTCCGGGACCTGGGGCCCGGCGGAGGCCGACGAAATGCTGCGGCGCGATTCCAACAAGCGCTGGTACCAGAAGGATTGATCAACCGCGGCCCCAAGCCGGGCCGCTCGCCGAGGCGGGACGCATGGACATCGTGATGGTGGGGTTGGGACGCATGGGGGCCAACATGGCCCGCCGGCTGATGCGCGGCGGGCACGCCTGCTGGGCCTTCGACCTGGACGCCGGCGCCGTGGACGCGCTGGCCAAGGAGGGGGCCCGTCCGCTGCGGACCCTGGCCGGGATCCGGGACCTGCCCCGGCCCCGGGCGGTCTGGATCATGGTGCCGGCTGGGGAGCCCACCGAACGCACGGTGAAGGAATTGGCCGCGCACCTGGAACCCGGCGACGTGGTCATCGACGGCGGCAACTCGAATTTCAAGGACGACGTCCGCCGGGCCCGGGCCCTGGAGCCGGCGGGGATCCGCTACCTCGACGCGGGCACCAGCGGCGGCGTGTGGGGGCTGGAACGCGGCTACTGCCTGATGGTCGGCGGCCCCAAGGAGGCGTTCGACCTCTGCGAACCCGTCTTCCGCACCCTGGCGCCGGGGCGCGGGGAAATCCCCCGCACCCCGGGGGTCCGGGAGGGTTCCACGGCCGAGCAGGGCTACCTCCACTGCGGCCCCTCGGGGTCCGGCCATTTCGTCAAGATGGTGCACAACGGCATCGAATACGGGCTCATGCAGGCCTACGCCGAGGGCTTCGACGTGCTGCGCGGCGCCTCGGGGCCGGGGGTGCCCGCGGAGCGCCGCTACGACCTTCCCCTGGAGTCCATCGCCGAGCTCTGGCGCCGGGGCAGCGTGGTCAGTTCCTGGCTCCTGGACCTCACGGCGCAGGCCCTGGTGGCCGACCCCAAGCTGGAGGGCTTCACCGGGCGCGTGGACGATTCCGGGGAGGGCCGCTGGACCGTCGAGGCGGCGGTGGAGGAGGCCGTGCCGGCCGAGGTCCTCACGGCCTCGCTGTACGCGCGCTTCCGGTCCCGTCTCGACCATTCCTTCGGGGAAAAAATGCTTTCGGCGATGCGCCACGGCTTCGGCGGGCACGTGGAGCGCAAACCCTGACATCCGCGCCCCGGCCCGGACGGGCGGGGCGGACCCGCGACCACTTGAGGAGGCGCCACGTGATTCCCGGTTCCGAGGACCAGCTCGACGCGTTGTGCGTGAACACCCTGCGCACCCTGGCCATGGACGCGGTCCAAGCCGCCCAGTCCGGCCATCCCGGCACCCCCATGGGGATGGCACCCACCGCCTACACCCTTTGGCAGCGCTTCCTGCGCTTCGACCCCGCCGACCCCATCTGGCCCAACCGGGACCGCTTCGTGCTCTCGGCCGGGCACGCCTCCATGCTGCTCTACGGCCTGCTGCACCTTTCCGGCGTCCAGGCCGTGGACGCGGACTACGAAGCCCTGGGGCGGCCCTCGGTGTCGCTGGACGACATCAAGGCCTTCCGCCAGCTCGGCAGCCGGGCCCCCGGCCACCCCGAATACCGCTGGACCTCGGGAGTGGAGACCACCACCGGGCCCCTGGGCCAGGGCCTGGCCACCAGCGTCGGAATGGCGCTGGCCGGGCGCTGGCTGGCGGCCCAATTCAACCGCCCGGACTTCGAGCTTTTCGGCTTCGACGTCTACGCCCTGGCCGGGGACGGATGCCTCATGGAGGGCGTGGCCTCCGAGGCGGCCTCCCTTGCCGGCCGCCTCAGGCTGGACCGCCTTTGCTGGATCTACGACAACAACCACATCACCATCGAGGGCAACACCCACTTGGCCTTCGACGAGGACGTGGCGGCGCGCTTCCTTTCCTACCACTGGAACGTCCTGCGCGTCGGGGACGCCAACGATTTGGGGCTCCTGTCGAGGGCCTTCGAGACCTTCCACCGCACGCGCGACCGGCCCACCCTCATCATCGTCGACAGCCACATCGGCTACGGCGCTCCCCACAAGCAGGACACCAGCGCGGCCCACGGCGAACCCCTGGGCGAGGAGGAGATCCGCGAGGCCAAGCGCGCCTACGGCTGGCCTCCCGACGCGAAGTTCCTGGTGCCCGAAGGGGTGCGCGAGCGCTTCGCCCAGGGCTTGGGAGCCCGCGGCGCCGAGCTTCGGGGGCGTTGGCTGGAGCTCTTCGCGCGCTACAAGGCGGCCCACCCCGACTTGGCCCGCCGCTGGGAGCTCATGCAGCGCCGGGAACTTCCCGAGGGTTGGGATGCCCACATCCCGGTCTTCCCGCCGGACGCCAAGGGCCTGGCCGGCCGGGACGCCTCGGCCAAGGTGCTCAATGCCGTGGCCCAGGACCTCCCCTGGCTCGTCGGCGGGTCCGCGGACCTGGCGCCATCGACCAAGACGCGGCTCACCTTCGAGGGGGCCGGGGACCAGGACTTCGACGCGCCGGGGGGGCGCAACCTGCACTTCGGCATCCGCGAGCACGCCATGGCCGCGGCGCTCAACGGCTTGGCCCTCTCCAAGCTCCGCCCCTACGGCTCCACCTTCCTGATCTTCAGCGACTACCTCAAACCGGCCCTGCGCCTGAGCGCCCTCATGGAGCTGCCGGTGATCCACGTGTTCACCCACGACTCCATCGGGGTGGGCGAGGACGGCCCCACCCACCAGCCCGTGGAGCAGCTCCTGGGCCTGCGCTCCATCCCCGGCCTGCTGGTGCTGCGTCCCGCCGACGCCAATGAGGTCGCCGAGGCCTGGAAGGTCGTGCTGGCCCAGAAGCACCGCCCCGCCGCGCTGATCCTGAGCCGCCAGGCCCTGCCGACCCTGGATCGTTCCGCCGGGCTGGCCGGGGCCGCCGGCTTGGCCCGGGGCGGCTACATCCTCAAGGAGGCCTCCGGATCCGGTCCCAAGGTCCTGCTGCTGGCCACCGGCAGCGAGGTGGCGCTGTGCCTGGAGGCCCAAACGGAATTGGAGGCCCGGGGCATCCCCACCCGCGTGGTCAGCCTGCCGTGCTGGGAGCTGTTCGAGGAGCAGACCGAGGCCTACAAGGACCAGGTCCTTCCTTCCGGGATCACCGCACGGGTGGCAGTGGAGCAGGCCTCCACGATGGGCTGGGACCGCTACACCGGGCTCAAGGGCCGGGTGGTGGGCATGCACACCTTCGGAGCCTCGGCGCCCCTGAAGGCTCTGCAGAAGAAGTTCGGATTCGTGCCCGGACGCATCGTCGAGGAGGCCCTGGCGGCCCTCAAGGGCTAGGCGCCCGGGGCCGCCTCGCGGTCGGCCAGCCAAAGGGCCCCGCCTTGGTCCCGCTTCACCCAGGCGGCCGGGAGACCGGCGTCCCCGGCCAGAACGCGGGCCAGGGTGCCGGCCTTGGCCGCGCCGTGCACGATGAAGGCCGCGGCCCGGGCGGAGTTTAGGACCGGCAGGGTCAGGGTCAGGCGGACTTGGCCGGTGGCGGGGTGGCGCACCGCGATGCAGGAGCGTTGGCGCTCCCCCAGGGCCTCGGATCCCGGGAAGAGCGAGGCCGTGTGTCCGTCCGGGCCCATGCCCAGAAGGGCCAGATCGAGGACCGGGGGCCGCCCCCCTAAGCGCCGCATCAGCAGGGATTCGTAGGCCTCGGCCGCGTCCTCGGGGTTTCCCGGGCCGCGGTACATCGGGAAGCACGCCGGGCCGCTCCCCAGGGAATCCAGCCAACGCCGCTTGGCCTCGCCGTAGTTGCTCTCCGGGCTGGCCCATTCCACCCAGCGTTCGTCCACCCAGTACAGCTCGACCTTGCCCCAATCCAGGTCCCCGGGGCGGGCCTTCAGCGCCTCGAACATCCCGTGGGGGTCGTGGCCCCCGGACAAGGCCGCGCGGAAGCGCCCGCGCGCGGCGACGGGTTCGCGGCCCAGGGACACGAAAAGGTCCGCGGCGGCCTGGGCCTGTTCGGCCTGGGTGGGGTAGACGCGCACATCGGGCATGGGCACCTCGCAAGGGGATGAGGGGGCCATCCTAGCAGACCTCCCGCCGGCTCTGAAGAGGTCCCGCCGGGAGGGCCCCTGTGCGCTGGAGCCGAGTTCTTGGCCGGGGGGGCCTGCCCCGCCGCCCCGGACCGCGTTCCGGTCCCGGAGGGCGCCGGCGGTTTTGTCCAAACGGGCGCGCTCCGCGGGCCGTAGATGGTGCGGGGAAGCCCGTTTCCCATCCCCAAGGGAGCGCCTTCATGAAAGTTCTTGTCCTCGGATACCTGGGGTTCTTGGCGGCGGCCCTTCCGGCCGCGGCCCTCGGCGCGGCCGCCCCCCCGGCCCAGGAGACGGCCACCTTCGCCGGCGGCTGCTTCTGGTGCATGCAACCGCCCTTCGAGAAGATCAAGGGCGTCTCCAGGGTCCTGGCCGGCTACACCGGCGGGGTGGGCTCGGACGTGAACTACGAGAACTACGCCGAGAAGGGCTACACCGAGGCCGTCCAGGTCACCTTCGATCCGCGGGTGGTGGCCTACCGGACCCTGTGCGACGTGTTCTGGCGCCAGATCAACCCCACCGATCCCCGGGGCCAGTTCGTGGACCGTGGACCCCAGTACCGGGCCGCCATCTACACCCGCGACGCGTCCCAGCGGCGCGCGGCCTTGGCTTCCCGCGCGGCCCTGGCCGCCTCCGGGCTCTTCCACAAGCCCATCGTCGTGCCCGTGCTGCCCTTCGTGGCCTTCTATCCGGCCGAGGGATACCACCAGGACTACTACCGCAAGTCGCCCTTGGCCTACGCCGAGTACCGGGCCGGTTCGGGAAGGGACGACTACCTGGACACGGTTTGGGGGACGGACCGCGCGGTGCCGCCCAGGCCGACCCCCGGGCCCGACCCGACCGCCGCCCCGGCCCATCCACGCACCCGCCGGGAGTCCCGCGAATCCGCGCGCTCGACGTCGGCGCGGGCCTACCGGATCCCGGACCCGGCCGAACGCCGCCGTTTGCTTTCGCCGATGGCCTACTACGTCACCCAGGAGAACGGCACCGAACCGCCCTACCGCAACGCGTATTGGAACAACCACGCCCAGGGCATCTACGTCGACGTGGTCTCGGGGGAGCCCCTGTTCGCCACAACCGACCAATACAACGCCGGCTGCGGCTGGCCGAGCTTCACCCGGCCACTGGACCCTTCCGACATCGTGACCCGCAAGGACGATTCCCTGGGGATGGAGCGCGTCGAAGTGCGCAGCCGGCACGCCGACAGCCACCTGGGGCATGTTTTCGACGACGGCCCGGGCCCGTCGGGGAAGCGCTACTGCATCGATTCCGCGGCCCTGCGCTTCATCCCGGTCCAAGACCTGGTCAAGGACGGTTACGGGCGCTACTTGGCCTTGTTCCGGGGGGGCCGGGGAACCGGGTCGGCTGGGTCGGCCGGGGGGGCCGGGTCGGCGGCCAAAAGGCCCTAGGTTTTTGGGGGACGCGGGGGTAGGATGGCGGCGCTTCCAAAACATTCCGCTGGATCACAAGAAAGGGAGGACCCGTGAAATCTTCCACACGGCTGGGCGTCATGACGGCGCTGTGCCTGGCGACCGCGGCCTGCGTGCGGCTCGACACCCCCGAAAAGAAGGACGGCTACGCCGTCGGCCAGCAGATCGGCCAGGGCCTGGACAAGATCCGGGACAAGGTCGACCTGCAGAGGCTCCGGAAGGGGCTCTCCGACGCCGCGGCGGGCACGCCGGCGATGAACCAGGGCCAGGAGCAGCAGTTGCTGCTCAAGCTTCAGTCCGGCCAGCCCGGCGATCCCGGCGACACCGGCTACGCCGTGGGCATGGCCATCGGGAACAACGTCAAGGACATCCTGGAGTTCGCCGACCTGCGCATGATCAAGAAGGGCCTCAGCGACCAGTTGGCCGGCAAGGATCTGCTCAGCGAGGCGGACATGCAGGCGGCCCTGCAGGACCTCCAGCAGAGGCGTGAGACCGTGCTGGGGGCCAAGAACAAGGCCGCCGGCGAGGCCTACCTGGCCAAGAACCGGGCCCTGCCCGGGGTCAAGGTCACGGCAAGCGGCCTCCAGTACCAGGTCCTGCGCGCCGGCCACGGGCCCCGCCCCAAGGCCACCGACACCGTCAAGGTCAACTACGTCGGGACGCTCATCGACGGGACCAAGTTCGACAGCAGCTACGACCGCCACCAACCCGCGGTTTTCGAACTGGACCGCGTGATCCCGGGCTGGACCGAGGGCGTGCAGCTCATGCCGGTCGGGTCCAAGTACCGCTTCGTCATCCCCTCCGACCTGGGCTACGGCGAGCGCGGGGCCGGCGGGCAGATCGGCCCCGACGAGGTCCTGGTGTTCGAGGTGGAGCTCCTGGGCATCGTGAAGCACGGGCACTGAGGGCCGGAAATCGAAAAAAAAGGGGAGCCGGGGGAAACCCCGGCTCCCCTTTTTTTGGGACCGCCCCGCTCGGATGCGCCGGGCCGGCTAGCGCGCCGGCCGCCCCTGCCCCGCCTTGCCCTGCCGAGGCCGGGCGACGGCGGCCGCGAAGGGGGCCAGGTCGGCGGACTCGGCGTGGTCGATGCCGAAGGCCGCCAGGATCCCGGCCTGGTCGCGGGCCGCGGCGTCGGCGTCCAGCACGATCTCGCTGGCCCGCCCGTCGGAATCGCCGGTCCAGTCGTCGACCTTCACCACGAGGAAGCGCCCGCGGGCGGTCCGGACCGGGTCGCGCACGGCCCGGATGACGTCCTTGAGGTCCCCGATGGGGCGGCCGTTGACCTCGGTGACGACGGCCTGGCGGATGTCGTGGTACCCCGCGTTCAGCTCGCTGGGGAGGACCACGTTGATGAAGACGATCCTGGGGCGCCCCCGGGAAGGCAGCCCCATCTCGTCATAGTAGCGCATCAGCACCGGCGCGGAGGCCCCGAACAGCGCCAGGTAGTTGTCGTTGAGCTCCTGGAACACGAGGCCGCCGTACACGAAATAGGAGGGGCGCACGCCGTAGGTGGGGCCGGGCACCAGTTCGGGGATGCGCTTGAGCGTCAGCGTGAGATCCCGGACGGCGCCCTCGCGCAGGATTTCGACCCGGGCCCGGTCGCCCATCTGGTGCAGGCTCACTAGGTGCACCAAGTCCACGCGTTCGCCGTCGCCGAAGGGCACCGTGCCGTTCCCGGCGATGGGGACCCCGTCGAGCCGGAGCAGCACGTCGCCGGCCTTGAGCACCCCGTCCGCGCCCGAGCCCGGCACGACCTTGATCACCAGCACGCCGCCCCGCGGGGATTTCAGCCCCAGCGAGGCCCTCAGGGCCGGGTTCTCCAGGCGCTGCCAAACGATGCCCATCCCCGGGATGCCGTCGTAGTGGCCGTCGGAGATGTCCTTGAGGAAGCGGTCCACGAGGACCACGGGGATGAAGTACCCGGTGCTCTGAAGGGCCGCGCCGTTGTAGCCCTCGAAGCTGACGCCCACGAAGCGCCCGGCGCGGTCGAAGACGGGCCCCCCCGAACTGCCGGGGTTGATGGCCGCGTCGGTCTGGGCGGTCAGCAGTTCGTCCCCGGCGTGGGCGTATTCGCGCACTTCGATGCGCGAGACCACGCCCTCCGTGACGCTGAGGGTCTCGCCCCCGGCGGGGAAGCCGTAGGCCGAAACCCGGTCCCCCTGGCGCGGCATCGGGCCGAAGGCCACCGGGCGGGTGCCCGCGAAGAACCCGGGTTCGTCGACCTCCAGCTCGGCGAGGTCGGCGTCGTCGGCCACGAACAGCAGTTTGGCGCTGGCGCGGTGGGTGTCCCCCGCCTTCATGACCTGGATGTCGACGTGGTTGGCGACGACGTGGGCGTTGGTGAGGATGCGGTTGCCCCGGATGATGAAGCCGGACCCGGAGACGGGCATCTGGTAGCCCATTTGCCAGGGCTGGTAGTAGTCGGGGGCCTTCTGCACCACGAAGACCTTCACCACGGAGCGCGCGATCTCGCTGGAGCGGTCGGCGCGCGCCGCGCCCGGGGCCGCCAAGGCCAGGGCCGGGGCGAGGGCGAGCGCCAGGAACGCGGAAACGGTTCGGCGGGCGCCCGGTGGGGTTTTCGGCATGGATTCCTCCTTCAGTCAGTTCTTGCGGACCACCCGGTTGCGGCCCGCGGCCTTGGCCTCGTAGAGCCCCTCGTCGGCGAGCTTCATCACCGATTCGGGGGCCGACCTCTGCCGGTCCCGGCAGGCGACACCCACGCTGACGGTGACCTGGACCTTGGCGCCCCGCGCCGCGCGGGACCCGCGGCCCTTGGCGGCGCCGCGCACCGTGAAGCTGCGCTTCGCCAGGGACGCCCGGACCCGGTCCATCAGGCGCTCCAGGGCGGGCGCGTCGAGGTCCTGCGCCAGCACGCAGAACTCCTCACCGCCGTAGCGGTAGGCGCGCCCGGCGGTCTGTTCGCGCAGATGGGCGGCCACCAGGCGCAGGACGTCGTCCCCTTGCGCGTGGCCGTAGGTGTCGTTGAAGCCCTTGAAATGGTCGATGTCCACCATGGCCAGGCTGTAGGCGGAATCGAGGTGGGCTAGGCGCTCGTCCAGGGCGCGGCGGTTGGGCACCCCCGTCAGTTCGTCGAGGTAGACCCGCTGCCAATACAGGGCCAGGAGCCCGGCGCCCAGGCAGGCCGTGGCCGCCACGGACGAGGCCGTCCACAGGCGCGCCGCCAAGGCCGGGGCGGGGGAGGCCAGCCCCAGTCCCCAGGCCAGGGCCGTCTGCCCCGCGAGCGCCCCGCCCAGGGCCACCCAGGCCGTGGCCACGCGGGGGTGGAGACGCTTCAGGGCGCACACGATAAGGACGCCCAGACCGGCGGCGGTGGCCAGCGCGCTCGGGCGGTCCGCGGCGGCGAAGGGCCAGCGCAGGAGGAGTGCCGCCTCGGCCGGGCTCGAGGTCCCCACGGCGTAGGCCAGGGCCGCGGGCAGCAGCATGAGGGCGGCGGCGGCGCCGGTGCGCCCGCTGAACAGGGCCCCGTCGCGGGGCAAAAGGCTGAGGCCGAGCCCCGACGGCAGGGCCAGGACCCAGAAATCGGCGACGGCGTGGGCCGGCACCCCCGCGGCGGCCGAGAACGCGGCGGCGGTCGAGGCGATGCCCAGGCCGGCCGCGGCCAGGGCCAAGCGGTTCTGGTTGAGGCGCCAGGCCAGCACCGCCACCACCGCCAAGGCCAGGTCCTCGCCGCGCAGCCAGGCCCGCATGGACACGGGCGTCGGCGCGAAGGGACCCGCCAGGGAGGGGGCCAGGAGGGCCGCCAGGGGGAGGGCGCAGGCGGCGGCGCAGGCGGCGGCGAAAAGGGCGTGGCGTTTTAGCATGGGCTTGCGGGCATGGGCGCCACACTATAGTCTGTCTCACCAACGAAAGGAACCGTCATGCCCGACCCCCATGTCCCGGGGCAGGGCCCCCCGCAGGGTCCCCCCCCCGATCCCGCCATTTTCGCGGCCCTGGGTGAGGAAGGCATGCGCCGCATGCTGCGCGACCTCTACCGGGCCCTGGCCGCGTCCCCGGTGGCGCATCTGTTCCCCAGCGGCGAGGCGGCCCTGCTTGAGGCGGCCGACCGCAGCGCCCTGTTCTTCATTCAGGTCTGCGGCGGTCCCCCGCTCTACAGCCGGTTCCACGGCCCTCCCCGCATGCGGGCGAGGCACCTCCCCTTCGCCATCGACGGGGCCGCCCGCGACGCCTGGCTGGGGTGCTGGGAGGGGGTGCTGGAAGGGTGCGGGTCCCGGTACGGGTTCCCCGAGGAGCACCTCCCGGGGTTCCGCCGGTTCCTGGTCGAGTTTTCAGCATGGATGGTGAATCGGGCCTGAACCACCGGCCCGCGGGAGGCCCATGAGCGAGACGTTCCCCGATCCCGAGTTCTACTGCGCCCTCAGCGAGTTGATGGAATCCGGTTCGGCCGTGGAGGAGTGCCTGCGCGCGCTGGAGGGCCCCCTGGCCGGGCGCCGCCCGGATCTCGTGCTCGCCTTCGTGTCGCCCCACCACCGCGACTCCTATGCGCTCATCCAGGAGACCCTTTTGGGGCGGCTGGAGCCCCGGGCCCTGGCCGGCTGCACCGGGGGCGGGGTCATCGGCGCGGCGCGCGAGCTCGAGGAGGTGCCGGGGCTTTCGGTCACCGCGGCCGTGCTGCCGGGCGTCCGGGTGGCCGTGCGCCATGTCTCCGACGAGGACCTTCCCGGGCCCGACGAGGCCCCCCGGGCCTGGGAGGATGCCGTGGGCGCCCGGGCCTCCGATGGCCCCGGGTTCCTGGCCCTGGTCAGCCCTTTCATGAGCCGCGCCGAGGAGCTTTTGGCCGGCCTGGACTACGCCTTCCCGCGCAGCCCCAAGGTGGGCGGGGTCGCCTCGGGCCTGCGCCATGTGGGTGAGCGCGCCCTGTTCTGGGACGCGCAGCGCCTCGGGGACGGCGCGCTGGTCGTGTCCCTGAGCGGGCGCCTGCGCATGGAGGCCCTGGTGGCCCAGGGCTGCCGACCCGTGGGGCCGCTGTTCACGGTCACCGCCTGCCGGGGCAACGTCCTGGAGGGGCTCGACGGGCGCCCCGCGGCCCGGGCCCTGCGCTCGGTCTTCGAGGCCGGGGACGCGCGCACCCGGGACCTCCTCCAACGGGCCCTCTTCGTGGGTCTGGTGGGGGATGAACTGGGGCCGGGCGAGCCGGGCCCGGGGGACTTCCTGGTGCGCAACGTCCTCGGGTTCGACCAGGGCGCCGGCCAGATCGCGGTGGCCGCGTTCCTGCGCGAAGGCATGCGCCTGCGCTTCCACGTCCGCGACGCCGATGCGGCCGACGAGGACCTGCGCAAGGTCATCGAACGCCACCGCGCCGCCTCCGGCGGGAGGGACCTGGCGGGCGGACTCCTATTCAGTTGCGTGGGACGGGGGGAGCGGCTCTTCGGCGAGCCCGACCACGACAGCCGGGCTTTCGCCGACGCCTACGGGTGCGGCGCCTTGGCCGGGTTCTTCTGCAACGGCGAGGTGGGCCCGGTGGGCAAGGGCACCTTCCTGCACGGCTTCACCAGTTGCTTCGCCCTGTTCAGCCGGCCCTGAGGGCTCACGGCCAGGCCCTAAGGTTCCTCCAATACCGGCCGTCTTGCCCCAAGTCGAAGTATTCCCGCAGAAGGGTGTGGCGCACCTCCCCGGCCGGCGTCTCGGCCTCCAGGGCGTCCTCGGGGAGGTAGGCCACGGCCTCGCCCCCGTCGACCAGCAGGTGGTACCAGGGTTGGTCCGCGTCGGCGCGGCGGCGCCGGATCCCGGGAGCCTTGCAACTGAGGTCGAAATCCACCACCAGGCCCCGCAGGCCCAGGCCCGGGCACCGCACCACCTGGCCGGTGCGCAGGACCGGACCCCGCGGCGGCGCGGAGGCCCCCCCCTGGGCGGAGCGGGCCAGGTCGTCGCGCTCCAGGGCCACGCCCAGTTCGGCGGCCAGGGCCAGGTCCTCGGGGCGGCCCTTCTCCTCGAAGGCGCGGGCGAGGTTGCGCAGCATGCGGCCGGCCACGGCCCGGGGCCGCGCCGGGACGTGGAGGGCTTCCTGCACGCTCCAGGGGGAGTTCTCCCCGGCGGAGGCCACCACCTTGGGGTCGACCTCGACGCCGGCGTTGAAGCAGTCCACCAGGTATTCGCGCCCCGCCTCCCGCACCCGGGCGAGGAAGTGGCCGGGGAAGTCGCAGCCGCTGATGTCCAGGCCCAGTCGGGTGCCCGTGAACTGGTAGATGAGGCACAGGCTTAAAGGGATGCCCCGCCCCTCCTTCACCACGGACACCAGGTCGCTGTTGAGCGGGTCGTAGTAGTCGGGGGCGGCGGCCAAGCCGCGCTCCCGGAACAGGTACTCGGCCAGGGCCGCGGCACCGGGGCGGCGGTGGCGGGCCAGGAAGTCCCGGGCCAGGTCGTCCAGGACCATGGCCAGGTCCGTGGGGTAGACGTAGCCCGAGAGGTACTCGCTCAACAGCGCGCAGGCGCGCTCCAGCGAGGGCTCGCCCTCGGGCAGGCGCAGCCAGGCGCCCCAGGCCGAGCGCAGCACGGCGCGTGAGCGCGGCCGCAGGGCCTCCTGGAGCAGGCGCCGTTGGGCCGGCGTGGGCGGGGTGTTCAGGCGCGCCAGCTCGATGCTCAGCCGTTCGCCCAGGGATTCCAGGTGGCGTCCCACCTCGGCCCGGGCGATGGGCGAATCGTCATCCAGCAGGCTAAGAAGGTGGGGCAACTGTTTGGGTTCCATGAGCCTTAAGTAAGTCGAAAAGCGCTGTGGACAATATTGTGGATTATTTGTTAAAAACTCGGGAAGGGCAAGCGGATTCGGGATGGGTGCTGGAGTGCCGAAGGCCCCCCGGCCAGCTGCGGCGCTGGCGAAGGGAACCGAAACATGGCAATGTGAAGCGCTGGGCCCGTGGGGCCGGCAAAGTCCGCCTCCCCGGAGCCCAAGGTCCTATGCTTTCTTCCTCCTCCGCTTCCACCCGCCACTTAGGGCTGGACCCCGGCTATGGCCGTTGCGGCTGGGCCGTGGTGGAGGCCCGGGGTTCGGCCTGGGCTCTGCGCGCGGTGGGCTGCCTGGAGACGCCGGCGGGCAGCCCCTTCGAGGAGCGCCTCATCGGCATCCACACCCGGGTGCTGGAGCTGTGCCGGGAACACCAGCCTGTGGAGTGCGCCCTGGAACGCCTGTACTTCTCCAAGAACGTCCGGACGGCCCTGGCGGTGGCCGAGGCCCGCGGGGTACTGCGGCTGGCCTTGGCGCAGTCCGGCGTGCCCGTCGTCGAGGTGGATCCGGGTTCCGTCAAGCTGGCCCCGGCCGGATCGGGTTCGGCCACGAAGGCCCAGGTCGGGCGCATGGTCGTGCGCCTTTTGGGCCTGGAGGCCCTGCCCAAGCCCGACGACGCCGCCGATGCGGCGGCCATCGCCGTGGCCGGCCTGCGGACGCGCCCGTTGCGGGGCGCGGCCCGGCGCGCGCTGGCGGCCGCGGGGGAGGCGGCGTGATCGCCCGGGTGCGGGGCACGCTGCTGGAGAAGGGCGCCGACTCGGTCCTGGTCGAGGCCGGGGGCTTGGCCTATGAGGTCTTCGTCCCGGCGCCGGCGCTGGAGGCCTTGGGCCCCCTGGGTTCGGAGGTGCGCCTGTACACCCATTTTCAGGTGCGCGAGGACGCTCAGGCGCTCTACGGCTTTCCGAGCCCGCTGGAGCGCAGGGTGTTCCTGCTGCTGATGACCGTCAAAGGCGTGGGGCCGCGGGTGGCCCTGGCCGTGCTTTCCCGCCTCGGAGCCCCGGGCGCGCTCGGGGCCCTGCGGCGCCGCGACACGGCGGCCCTGGTCCTGGTGCCCGGGGTGGGGCGAAAGCTGGCCGAGCGCCTGGGGGTGGAACTTTCGGACAAGGCCGCCGAGGAGGTCCCTGAGGGCGGGTCCGCCCCGGGCGCGGCGCCGGATCGGTCCGCGGACGCCTTTGTCCTGGCGGTGGAGGCCCTCCAGGGGCTCGGGTTCCCCCAGCCCCTGGCCCGTCGGCGCGTCGAGGAGGCCTCCCGGGCCCTGGGGCCGTCCGCGTCCTTGGAGGCCCTCGTCCGCGAGGCGCTCCGCCAAGCCTGAAGGAGGCGACCATGGCCGACGTCTGGGCCGACGACCATCACTGCTTCGTTTGCGGGAGCCTGAACGACCAGGGGCTGCGCCTGGCCTTCACCCCGGGGGAGGGGACCCTTTCGGCGCGGTGGCGGGCCGAGAAGCGTTTTCAAGGCTATGCGGACGTTCTGCACGGTGGTATCATCTCCGCCGTCCTCGACGAGGTGATGGTCAATCTGCCGTGGAAGCTCCACGGCGAACCCGTCACCACGGCCGAATTGACCGTGCGGTTCCTGCGCCCCGTGCCGGTGGGAGCGGAGCTGACCTTCACCGCCTCCGTGGAGGAGCGCGGCCGCCGCCTTTGGCGTCTGCGATCCGAGTGCCGCGGGGCGGACGGTGTTCTCTTCGCCGAGGGCGCGGCCAAGGCCATGGGCATACGCCTCGCGGAGGCGCGGCCCCGGGACGTCCCCAAGGGGATTCAAGCGACACTCTAGGAGCGAGGGTTTATGGGGTCCGGAAAGAAACGCCACCGCCAGAAGATCAAGACGCACAAGCGCAAGAAGCACCGCCGCAAGATGAGGGCGGAACGGAGGCGGCTGGGCAAGTAGCCCCGGTCCCACCGAGGCCGGTCACCCCGAGCCCCCGGGCCCCTGGGCCCGGGGGCTTGCCTTTGTCCGAGGTTCCCATGCGCCGATGCCCCCGATGCGCCAGCCCCTGCCCCGACGGCGCCGTCGCCTGCGCGGCCTGCGGGGCCGCGCCCTTGCCCGGGCCCGCGGGGGCTTGGGCCGGGCTCAGGGGACCCGGATGGGGCCGCCTGGGGGGCGCCTCCTTGCCCCTCCTGGTCCTCCAACTCACCGCGGGGGGCCTCCTGACGGTGGGGACGGCCCGGCGGGAGGGCCGTTTCCTGCTCTTCCACGGGCTCCACGGCCTGCTGCTGGGCCTGTCCCTGGCTTGGCTCTGGTCGGAGCGCCGGGCGTCGCGTTGGGTCGGCTGGGCCTTCGCCGGGCTGGCCGGAGGCCTTCTCGCGGAGCGGGTGGAGGCCCTCTACACCTACCGCCATTGGATGGGCGGTTGGGTCCTGGATCTCTGGGGGTGGGCCGGGATGGCCCAAGACCCGGCGGTGCCCTACCGCGTGCTTCAGGTCCTGCGTTTGGCCGCGCCGCTGATGGCGCTCCTGATCATGCGCTGGCGCCGGTCGCGGCCGGACGCCGGGGGCTGGGGTCGCGCCGCGGTCGGGTCGCTGGCCGCGCTGGCCCTGCGTTCCCGGGTGCGGGGGGCCTGGGTTGCCTGGTCCACCGTCGCCGCCGCCCTGGGCTGGGTCCATGCGGCCCTTTACGAGGCCTCCGTGGTGGCCCTGCTCTGGGCCCTCGGACCGGCCGTTGGCGGCCCCTCCCCGCCCGAGCGCGAAGGGCTCCCTCCCGCTCCGGCCCCCGAGCTTCGGGCTTGACTCAAGGCCGGGCTGTGGCCTAATATTTCCATTCTTACGCGGGCCCGGAGTCCGGGCCCGCGCCGACCAAGCGGGCCGGCCCAGCCGGCCCCACCCATGCCCGCCTCGAGGGCCAGGGTCCGTCACCAACGCGCG
>DAIDJD010000133.1 GCA_027451505.1 candidate division FCPU426 bacterium | reverse complement strand
ACACTCGCAAGCAATAAACTGATTGATTTTGATAAAGTCTGGTGGCCGGGAGGGGTCCGGGGAGCAAGGCCCGCGTCAGGCCGCGCCGCGCCGCGCGGGCGTGGTGGATGACCTCCTCGAGGGTCACCGGGAGGGTGCTGTCGTAGCCCAGCACCACTTGGCCGAGGCTGTCCCCCACCAAGCACACGTCCAGCCCCGCGGCCTCCAGGGCCAGGGCCGAGGGCCAGTCGTAGGCCGTGGCGCAGACGATGCGCCGGCCTTCACGTTTCATCGCCGAAAGGGTCGCGGTCCGTACCTTCGCCACGTCCGTCTCCTGCCTGCCCCCGCCGGGCGAACCGTCAGCGCTTGGGGGTGTAGTATTGGGTGCCGGCGCCGCCCCTGAGCGCGCGCTCGACGATGTCGTCGAGGGCGCCCTCGAGCCCCGGCCCCAGGTCATTGGTGCCGACCACCAGCAGCGGCGCCGCCGTGTAGTGGAAGAAGAAATGGTTGTAGGCCTCGCCGAGCGCCGCCAAGGACTCCCGGGACAGCCCGTCCCCGCCCTCCGGAGCGGCCGCGCGGCGGCGCTCCAGGAGCGTGTCCACCGAGGCCTGCAGGTAGACCACCGCGTCCGGGGCGGGCAGGGGCTCGCGCCCGATGAGGCGCAACAACTGCTGGTAGAGCCCCAGTTCGGCCTCGCCCAGGGTCAGGTGGGCGTAGATCCGGTCCCGGTCGAAGAGGTAGTCGGCCACCATGCCGCCGCCGAAGAGCTCGCCCTGGGCCAGCTCCTGCTGCTGGCGGAAGCGCGCCAAAAGGCTGAAGACCTGCAGGCTGAAGGCGTGGGCCGCGGGTGCCTCCCGGTAGGCTCCCAGGAAGGGGTTGCCCGCGGCGGGGTCCTCGACGAGGCGCCCCTTGATCGCCGTCGCCAAGGCCCGGGCCAGGGCCGTCTTGCCGGCCCCCGGGAGCCCCTCCACGACGAAGTACCGTTGCCCGGGCATCAGGGCTCCCCCAGCCCGGAGAGCGGTCCCAGGGGCCGGATGGCGGGCCCCCCGGGGGGCAGGGCCGCCAGCAGTTGGGCCATGGTGCGGCCGGTGCGGGGATGGACCCACTCCGGGGCGATCTCGCACAGGGGCGCCAGCACGAAGGCGCGCCGCTCCAGGCGCGGATGGGGCAGGCTGAGGTCCGGACTCTCCACGCAGGCCCCGTCGTAGAGCAGCAGGTCCAAATCCAGGGTCCGGGGGCCGCGGCGCACCAGCACGCGCTTGCCCGCGGCGCGCTCGACGGCCTGGAGGGCCCGCAGCAGCTCCAGCGGCCCCAGGTCGGTCTCGACGAGGGCCGCCAGGTTCAGGAAGTCGGGCTGGTCGGGCACGTCCACGGGCTCGGTCTCGTAGACGCCCGAGGCCGCCACCAGGGCCAGGGGGGCGCGGCCCAGGCCCTCCAGGCCCAGGCGCAGGTGCGCCACGCGCGGCCCGATGTTGCTGCCCAGGCCCACGGCCGCCCGGGCCACGGCTCAGGCCCCCAGCGCCGCCAGGCGGCGCACCGCCAGGCGCAGGCGCGCCTCGGGCGCGGTGAGCGTGAGGCGGAAGTAGCCCTCCCCCGCGGCGCCGAACCCGTTGCCGGGCGTGGCCACGACGCCGGCCTTGTCCAGGAGCAGGGCGCAGAAGGAGGCCGAGGTGTGGCCCTTGGGGACGGACACCCACACGTAGAAGGCCGCCCGGCTGGGGAAGACGTCGAAGCCCGCGGCCTTCAGGCCCCCCACCAGGATCTCCCGGCGCCGGCTGTAGACCGCCCGCACGGATTTCGCCAGCGCATCCGGGGCGTTCAGCGCCGCCACGGCCATCTCCTGGATCGCGGAGACCACGCCGCTGTCGAGGTTCCCCTTGGCCGAGGCCAGGCCCGCCACCAGCCCGGGATTGCCGACGGCGAAGCCGACCCGCCAACCCGTCATGTTGAAGGTCTTGGACAGCGAATGGAACTCGATGGCCACCTCGCGCGCGCCGGGCACCTGCAGCACGCTGGGCGGCCGGCGGTCGCCCTCGTAGATCTCGGAATAGGCCATGTCGTGCGCCAGGATGATGCCGTGCTCCCGGCAGAACGCCACGGCCCGGCGGAAGAAGGCCAAGTCGCAGGTCGCCGC
>DAIDJD010000132.1 GCA_027451505.1 candidate division FCPU426 bacterium | reverse complement strand
CCCGCGGCGCGGGACAAGGAACGGCTGCGGGATTCCCGGGCCGTGGCCGGGGCCGTGTCCGCCTGGATGGACGCCCACCTGAAGCCCGAGGGCGGGATCGACGGGGAGTCCCATTCCTGCCTGGACTGGCGCCAAGCCTATCCCCGGGTCTCCAGGATCATCCACGATGGCCGCGCCGATGCCGATGGACGGGCCATGGTCGCGGTGGCCCTGCTACGGGCGCTGAAGGTCCCGGCGCGGGTGGCCTACGCCAAAGGCGCGCTGACCGTCCAGTATTGGGTCCAGGCCCGGCCGCCGCGGCCCGCGGCGCGGGGCTCCAGGCGTCATCGGCGAGCGCGGCGCCGGCGCGGCCCGCTTCCGCCGGAGGGTTGGTGGGCCCGCCTGGATCCGACCCTGGGCGACGCCGATATCGACGCCTGGAGCCTGGATCCGGCCAGCTTGGCCTGCGTGCGCTGGCGCCCGGATCAGCAGCTTGCCGCCCGTCTGGTGGACTGGGGCCGCGCGGTGTTTCCCATGGATTTGAGCGGCCAGGCCCAGGCCGTCTACGATGCGGCTTTGGCCGCCGGAAGCCTGCCCGCGCCGATTTCAGCGACCTCAGCCCTGGCGGTGTCGCCTTCGGCCTCGGCAACGTCGGCAACGGATTTGTTTGGGAGTTCCGGGACCGTTTGGGAGGTGACGGTGCAGCATTGGCGCCTGCGAACGGAGGGTGCCATGCAAGGCATGTCCCGGGTGGACCTTTTGACGCCCTATCGTCCGGATTTACCGTCCTGGGGCCGGGAGGCGCGGGGCCCGGTGCGGTCCTGCGCGGTGGTCCAGGAAGGCGTCTGGTCCGATCGGCCAAGTCGCCTGCGCCTGTTCCACGAGACCGCCGACGAGTGGTCCAGCCCACCGCCGGCGGTGGGCATCCTGCATTGGTACCAGTTCGGTGTGCGCCGGGAGGAGACCGTGTTGGAGGCCCACCGGGAAACCGCCACCGTCGAAGGAGTGGTGTTTCGCGGGGACAATCTGACCCCCCGCACGGGATGGACGCTCACCGTGTCGGCCCAGGGACGGACGCGCACCGTGGGATGCCGGGTCGACGCCGAGGGACGCTTTTCAGTGCCTCTGGACCAGGACCTGGCCGCGGCTCCTTGCCTGGTCGTCAAAGCCGGCGATCTCCACCGCCCTTATTCCTGGGTCGAGCAGCGGCTTTCACGGGTGGGAGTGGGCAAATGAAAATATTGTAATATTGTAACATTTTGGCAGGCCGGAGCTCGTATCGGGGGAGCTCCGGCAACCCTTGGGGCGTATTCTTTTCTGGGGAAATTCCACTCACTTTGTGAAAAATATCACAAAGTTTTCTTGCGGTTTTGATACAAGTTTCTTATAGTGCACCACCTTGGGGGAACGCCATGGTTGAAGTGCGGGTTCGGGGACTGGCCGTGGACGCCAATACGCGTCAACCCGTGCTCATCCTTACCGATCTTTCCGAAACCCGCTTCCTGCCCATCTGGATCGGGGTCTTCGAGGCCGATGCGATCCTCCTGGCGTTGGAGGAGATCAAGGTGCCGCGGCCGGCGACCCACGACCTGATGAAGTCCCTCATCCAGGTCCTGGACGCGAACATCGTCAGGGTCTTCATCCACTCCCTGGACGAGGCGTCGTCGACGTACTACGCGCACCTGGTGCTCAGGCGCGGGGCGGACCCGGCGGAGATCGAGGTGGACGCGCGGCCTTCGGACGCCGTGGCGTTGGCCCTGAGGCTGGGGGCCACGATTTTCGTGGCCGAGGATGTGCTTTCCCGTTCCGCGGTCCAGGACAAGGCCCGGATCAACCGGGAGATGGAGGAGTTCCGCAAATTCCTCGCCGACGTCAAGCCCGGGGACTTCGCGCGCTACGACCGTAGCCATGACCAGGGCCCTCCGACCGGCTCTGGAGGGGACGGCCCGGGACCGGAACAGCCATGACGCCCAAGGCCCCCCGCCGTCCCACCGTATGGGATCGGATGGCCCGCGACAAGGGAGCCTCGGGCGGTTACGACCTGGCGGCCAACGTGTTGGTGGGCTGGCTGATGGGTTGGGCGGCCCAGCGCTACCTCGGGGCCCCCAGCCCGTGGGGGCTTGCGGGAGGCGTGGTCTTGGGCTCAGTGAGCGGTTTCTACCAGCTCTTCAAGACCCAATCCGCGCCCCGTTCGACGCGGAAACCCCCCGACGGGGGGGACGGCCGTGGCTGAAATCCCGGTGAGCCTGCTGTGCGGAGCCGCCTTGGCCGCCGCCGATTTGGCGGTGTTGGCGCTTTTCACCCGGCGCCTGGGCGCGTCGTCGGCGGGTCCGTCCACCGGGGGCCTGGCCTTGATGCTGGCCCTGAAGCTGGCGCTCCTGGCCGCGGGCGCGGCATGGCTCAGCCGCCGTGCCTGGATCGACCGCACCGCGCTGGCGGCGGGCCTGATCTTCCCGTTCGCCGGCTTCCTTGGATGGCAGGCCTGGGGCTTGATTTTGCGCGCGCGGCGCGCCTGAGGGGACACCGGAACCGTGGAATCGCAACCGCAGAATTCGTCGATGGCCGCGCCCGCCAGGCCGGCTGTGGCCGCGCCTCCGGTCCGGGCCGCCGTCGCCACCGTTGCGCCGCGGCACGCGGAGGCTTGGCCCGACGCGGTGGTCGCCAAAGGCAGCCCCTGGCAGCCCGCCGTGACCGGTTGGATCGTGATGGGGCTGCTCTTCGCCCTGGCGACCCTCGGCCTGGCGCGGCTGAGGAGGGTCCCGGGCTTCTTCCAGAACCTGTGGGAGTTCACCCTGGAATGGGTCGAGAACATCGCCGTCCAGGTGCTGGGGGACGATGCGGAGGCCTTGCTCCCGTACTTCTTCAGCGTCTTCGTCTTCGTGCTGGCCGGCAACCTGCTCGGGCTCATCCCCTACCTGGCCTCCCCGACGGCCAACACCAGCACCACTTGGGCGCTGGCGCTGTGCACCTTCTTCCTGACCCACGCCGTGGGATTCCGGCGCCAGGGACTGGGTTATGTCAGCCACTACTTCCACATCGTCGACGCCAGCCACGAGAAGGACCTCCTGGGCAAGGCGGTGACGCTGGTGCTGCAGTGGGTGATGCTGCCCGCCATCGAGGGCATCGGGGAAATCGCCCGTCCGGTGAGCCTTTCCATCCGGCTGTTCGGCAACATCTTCGCCAAGGAGGTGCTGCTGATGGTCCTGGCGGCCCTGTTGCTGGCGTTCTTCCAGGCCGGGGGCGCGGCCGGCTGGAGCCTGATGGTCATGCCGCTGGTCCTGCGCCCGGGCATCCTCGTGTTGGGGGTGCTCGTCTCCCTGATCCAAGCCGCCGTGTTCATGGGGCTGTCGATGATCTACGTCGGCGGGGCCCTGGCCGGGCACGCGGACCACGGGCACGACCAGGATACCGGCGGGATGGGCGACGGCGCGGTCCCGGCGGCATAAGAGTTCCGGACGGCCCCGGCCGTCCTCGTCTTTCCAACCACGGAGGTACCACCATGAAGAAGTTCCTGATGACCCTGGGCGCCTTGGGTCTGGCCGCCGCCGCCCACGCCGATGCCGCCGCGGGCGCAGCCGCCGCGACCGCCACCGCGGGGGGATCGTTCGACTCCAAGGGCCTGGCCGCCCTGGGCCTGGGCATCGCCGCCCTGGGGTGCGCGATCGGGCAGGGCTTCGCGACCGGCAAGGCCATGGAGGGGATCGCCCGCCAGCCCGAGGCCGTCAACGACATCCGCAACACGCTGCTGCTGGGCCTTGCCATGATCGAGGCGCTCACCATCTATGCCCTGGTCGTGGCCATCATGGCGAAGTAGCGGGCCTCACACCTTCCAGCAGGGGCGTCCCGTGGACGAGATCCTACCGAACTTCAAGATCCTGGTGGTCCAGGTGCTCACGTTCAGCCTGGGCATGGCCGTCATCTGGAAGCTCTACATCGTCCCGTTGCGGAAGCACCTCAAGGCGCGCCGGGAGGGCATCTCGCGCGACTTCGAGGCTGCCGAGGCGGCGCGGCGAGAGGCTGCCGACCTGCGCCAGGAGCTCCAGCGGGAGAGGGAACGCATGGCCGCCGAACTGCAGGCCGCGCGCGCGGCCGCGCGCGAGGAGGTCGAACGCCTGCGCGCGGACCTCATGGAACGCGCCGAACGCCAGCAGGAGCAGCTCCTGAGCCAGGCCCGGGAACGCATCGAAGGGGAGTCGCGGCGGGCGTTGGCCGAGGTGCGGGACCAGGCCGCCGACCTCGTCGTCGCGGCGGCCGCACGGTTCCTGGACAAACGCCTGGACGCGGAAGCGGATCTGGCCCTGGCCCGGCGCGCGGTGGCCTCGGCCGGAACCACCAAGGGTTAGGGGGCCTCATGCTGGCGGACCTGGTCGCGCAACGCTATTCCCGGGCGCTCCTGCGCGCCTGCGGGACCGGGACCGCGCTGCGGGAGGTCGCCCCCCAGGCGGCCGCCCTCAAGGCGGCCGCGGAACGGGAGGGGATCGCCTCCTTCCTGGGGGACCCCGTGGTGGACGGGAAGGACAAGCTGGCGGCGCTGGAGGAGGCGTTCGGGGGCGGGCTGCATCCCTTGATGAGATCCTTCCTGGCCGCGGTGGTCGGGAACAAGCGGGGCCGCTTCCTCGGCAGGATCCTCGAGGAGTTCGGCCGTCTCGTCGACGAGGCCGAAGGCCGCCTGCGGGCCGAACTCAGGAGCGCCCGGTCGCTCAAGCCGGAGGAGCTCAAACTCCTGGGCGCGGAACTGGGGCGGAGGACCGGACGCGAGGTGGTCCTCACGGCCGTGCGCGAGCCCGGGCTCATAGGCGGCGCGGTCCTGCGCATCGGCGACCGCGTCCACGACGGCAGCGTCAGAGGCGCGCTGGAGCGCCTGCGGGTGGCGCTGAAGGCTCCGGCCCCCCCGCGCCGCGCCGCGCCGGCGGAAACCAAGTCCGTCGCCAAGGGCGGGGCCAAGTCGGTCGCCAAGGGCGGGGCCAAGTCCGTCGCCAAGGGCGGGGCCAAAGCCGCTGCCAAGGGCGGGGCCAAAGCCGCTGCCAAGGGCGGGACCAAAGCCGCCGCCAAGGGTGGGGCCAAAGCCCCATCGCGTCCCTCCGCGGCGTCGGGAAGGACGAGGAATCCCCGCAAGCGCGGGGATTCCTGAGACGCACCTTTAGATCGGGTACCCTACCATGCAGATCAAAGCCCAGGAAATCACCACCCTCCTTGAAAAGCGCATCAGCGCCTTCGGGGCGGAGACCGATGTCGTGGAGACCGGCACCGTGATCCAGGTGGGCGATGGGATCGCCATCCTCCACGGGCTGCAGGGCTGCATGGCCTCGGAGCTCCTGGAGTTCCCCGGGGGGCTGATGGGCCTGGCCCTCAACCTGGAGCGGGACACCGTCGGCGCCGTGCTGATGGGCGAGGACCAGGGCGTGCGCGAGGGGGACACCGTGCGCCGCACCGGAAGGGTCGCCGAGGTCCCGGTAGGCGACGCCTTCTTGGGCCGGGTGGTGAACGCCCTGGGGCAGCCCATCGACGGGAAGGGGCCCATTTCCGCCTCTGGAACCCGGCCGATCGAGTTCCGCGCGCCGGGCATCGTCGACCGCCAGCCCGTCAAGGAGCCCTTGGCGACCGGCATCAAGGCCATCGACTCGATGATCCCGATCGGGCGCGGCCAGCGGGAGCTCATCATCGGCGACCGCCAGATCGGCAAGACGGCGATCGCCCTGGACACGATCATCAACCAGAAGGGCAAGGGCGTCATCTGCGTCTACGTGGCCGTTGGCCAGAAGCAGAGCACCGTGGCCCAGGTGCAGCGCACCCTGGAGGAGAACGGGGCGCTGGCCTACACCATCATCGTCGCCGAGACCGCCAGCAACCCGGCGCCCATGCAGTACCTGGCCCCCTACACCGGCACGGCGCTGGCCGAGCATTTCACGTACGCCGGACGGCACGCCCTGATCGTCTACGACGACCTGAGCAAGCAGGCGGTCGCCTACCGCCAGCTGTCCCTGCTGCTGCGGCGTCCGCCGGGACGCGAAGCCTACCCCGGGGACGTGTTCTACCTGCACTCCCGCCTGCTGGAGCGGGCCGTGAAGCTCAGCGACAAGATGGGCGGCGGCTCCCTGACGGCCCTTCCCATCATCGAGACCCAGGCGGGCGACGTCTCGGCCTACATCCCGACCAACGTGATCTCCATCACCGACGGACAGATCTTCCTCGAGGCCAACCTGTTCTATTCCGGGGTGCGCCCGGCGGTGAACGTGGGGGTCTCCGTCAGCCGTGTGGGGGGGAACGCCCAGACCAAGGCCACCAAAAAGGTCGCCGGGAGCCTCCGCTTGGAGCTGGCCCAGTACGACGCCTTGGCGGCGTTCGCCCAGTTCGCTTCGGACCTGGACAAGGCCTCCCAGCAGCAGTTGGCGCGGGGACGTCGGCTGGTCGAGCTCCTCAAGCAGCCGCAGTACGCGCCGCTGCCCATGGAGGAGCAGGTCGCGGTCATCTTCGCCGGAATCTCGGGCGCCGTGGACGGGCTCGAACTGAAGGACGTGCACGCCTTCGAGACGGGGCTTTTGGAGCATCTTCGCGCCCGGCACGCGGGCCTGCTGGCGTCCATCCGGGACTCCCGGGACCTGCCGGACGCCGCCCGTGCCGAACTGGCCGCAGCGGTGGACGCCTTCAAAACGTCCTTCAAGGCCTAGGCGGCGGCCCGTGCCCTCCCTGCGCGAGATCCGCGGGCGCATCCGCTCGGCCCGCAACATCCAGCAGATCACCAAGGCCATGAAGATGGTGGCCGCGGCCCGGTTGCGCCGGGCCCAGGATCGGATGCTGGGAGCCCGCCCCTACGCCGCCCTCATCGCCGCTCTGCTGCGCGACTCCGTCGGCCGCGAGGACGCCGCCGCGCACCCGCTGCTGCGCGCGCGCCCTGCGGCCGCGGCCGGGACCGGCACGCTGCGCCTCGTGGTGCTGACGGCGGACAAGGGCCTGTGCGGGGCCTTCAACGTCAACGTGCTGCGCCGGGCCGTCCAGATCCTCCGGGAGCAGGGGGACAAGCGCAAGGTCGAGGTGGTGGCGGTCGGGCGTAAGGGCCGCGACTTCTTCCAGCACTTCGGGGTCCCGCTCGCCGGCCAGGCCACCGGGGCCATCGACGCCGCCGCAGCCCTGGGGCTCGCGCGCGACCAGATCGAGGCCTACTCATCGGGGGCGGTCGACGAGGTGCTCCTGGTGGGGACCGAGTTCGCCAGCGTGATCAGCCTGCGCCCGCAGGTGGCGCGCCTGCTGCCCTTCGATTTGGCGTCCGTGGGCGCGGACGGGGCCGCGGGGGATCCCCCCGCGGCGACCGCGCCGCCCTCCTACGAGCCCTCGCGGGCGTCCGTGTTCGCGGAGCTGGTGCCCCGGGCCGTGGAGGCCCAGGTTTGGAGGGCCCTGCTGGAGTCCCAGGCCTGCGAATTCGCGGCGCGCATGACGGCCATGGACAACGCCAGCCGCAACAGCAAGGAACTCATCACCAGCCTCACGCTCTACGCCAACCGCATACGGCAGGCGGTCATCACCAAGGAGATCGCCGAACTGGTGGGCGGCGCCGAGGCGCTGAAGTAGCCGGATATGGGCCCCCCGCCGGGGGGCCGGACCAGAGGGAACCCATGGGCAGCACTGGCAAGGTCGTCCAGATCATCGGACCGGTGGTGGACGTCGAATTCGGCCGCGGCGGGCTCCCCGCCATCACCAACGCGCTCACCGTCAAGGGCGAATACGAGAGCGGCGGGCAACGCCGGGTCCTCGACATCACCCTTGAGGTGCAGTCCCACCTCGGCGACGACACCGTCCGGACGGTGGCCATGAGCTCCACCGATGGGCTCACGCGCGGCATGGAGGCCCTCGACACCGGGGGGCCGATCAGCGTGCCCGTCGGCGAGGCGACCCTCGGGCGCATCCTCAACGTCTTGGGGGAGCCCGTCGACGAACTGGGACCCGTGCGCGCCGAAAAGCGCTATCCCATCCACCGGCCGGCCCCGCGCTTCGAGGACCAGAGCACCAAGTCCGAGATCCTCGAGACCGGGATCAAGGTGGTGGACCTGCTGGCCCCCTACGCCAAGGGCGGCAAGATCGGCCTTTTCGGGGGCGCGGGGGTCGGCAAGACGGTCATCATCCAGGAGCTCATCAACAACATCGCGCAGGAGCACGGCGGGTACAGCGTCTTCGCGGGCGTGGGCGAGCGCACGCGCGAGGGCAACGACCTCTGGCTGGAGATGCGCGAGAGCGGGGTCATCAAGAAGGCGGCCCTGGTCTACGGCCAGATGAACGAGCCGCCCGGGGCGCGCCTGCGCGTCGCCCTCAGCGCCCTGTCCGTGGCCGAGTACTTCCGCGACGAGCAGAGCCAGGACGTGCTCCTGTTCATCGACAACATCTTCCGCTTCACCCAGGCCGGCAGCGAGGTCTCCGCCCTCCTGGGGCGCATGCCCTCGGCGGTGGGCTACCAGCCCACCCTGGC
>DAIDJD010000131.1 GCA_027451505.1 candidate division FCPU426 bacterium | reverse complement strand
GCCGCTGGTGGAGCGGTAGATGTGGTACCCCGTGATCGCGTCGGTGCCGCTCTGGGTCTGGCCGGTCCAGGTCAGGGACACGCCCGAGGCGCAGCCGCCCGGGGTGCCGTAGATCTCGGTCGCCGGCACCGGGTTGTTGGGGGTGTCGCCCACGCCGGCTTCGGTGTCGATCTGCACGTTGTCGTAGGCGATGCTGAAGGGCTCGGTGATGAGGCCGGTCGGCCCCTCCGAGGTCAGGGCCAGCGCGCCCACGTTGCTGACGTCGAAACCGATGTTGCGGACGTAGTTAAGGGAGGTGATGATCCAATTGAAGGCGCCGTTGACCGCAAGGTCCGGGCCGGTCCGGAAGGTGGTCGTGGCCGCGTTGTCGAAGATCTGGAACTGGAAAAAGAACGCCGAAACCGTGGGCGTCGCGGACTGGTAGGCCACGAAAAGGTAGTCATACTGCGGGCTGGTCCAGTTCGCGTTGGCCGCCAACACCGGACAGGTCGCCGTGGTGATGGTCAAGGAAAGGTTTTGTTCGGCGCTGGCGACCAGGTAGCCCGCGGTGGAGCCCTGCACCGGGGTGAAGCCGGTGGAGGGGTTCAGGGTGACGCCGGCCTGGTAGCTGGTGAGGCCCCACTCCCCGATGTCGTTGACGCAGGCCGTGCCCGTGGTCTCGAAACCGTTGAGCACCGGCCCCAGCCCCACGGGCAGGCAGGAAGCGGCATGGGCCCAACGTCCAGCGGCCGCCACTAGGGCGGCTGCCAAGGCCAGTCGACGAAGCATCAGCTCCCCTCCCTCAAGGACCGTCCGATGTCTGCCCGCGGGATTCCACGCTCAGCCCACGGGCTGGTTGGAGTTGGCCGGAGAGCCCATCCCCGTGATCAGGTAGTTCAGCATGCTTTCCAGGACGTACTGCATGCGCACGGCCGCGTCGTAGGCGTTCTGGTACACCGCGGCCTGGGCCAGTTGGGCGTTGAGGTCCACGCCGGACTGGGCCGTTTGGAGCTGCTCGGTGGCCGTGACCAGGTTGTCGGCCTGGGTCTGCTGGCTTTGGGCCGCGGCCAGGGTCTGGCCCAGGGCCGTGGCCAGGTCGCCCAAGGTCTGCTTGGGGTTGACCGCGTTGCCCAGGTTGAGCACCTGGGTCAGGTTGCCCGTGATGTCGGTGATGGAGAAGCTGGTCAAAGGCTGGGCCGCGGTGGGGTCGCCGTTGGGCACGGCGTTGAACACCACCTGCTGGGCCAGCAGGTTGGCCTGGGTCGCCGGGGAGGAGGCCACCAGGAAGCCGCTGTAGAGCGTGGTCCCGGCCGGGGCCGGGATCGCGGCCAGGATGGTGTTGATGGACTGGGACGGGTTCCACGTGAAGGTCGCCGCCGGGTTCCCGTTGACGTCCGCGGTCCAGTTGGTGCCGGCGGGGGGGACCAAGGGCTGGGTGAACAGGGCCAAGGGGTTGTCCACGCTGCCCACGGCCGGGGCGTTGGCCCCCACCGCGTTCAGCGCGCTGTTGGGGTCGACCGTGTTGACCCCGGTGGTCGGATCCGAATTCACGGGCGCGGTGCTGGTGGCGTAGGCCGTCAAACGCATGGCCTGGGCCAGGTTGCCCGAGGCGTCGTAGACGCTCAAAGGCACGCTGGAATAGAGGTGCACATACTGCCCCGCCGGGATGTTGATGCCGCCGACCTGGGAGCCCGGGGGCACGGTCTGCAGGGTGGCGTAGACCGCCCCGCCGCTGTTGGCGTTGATCTCGGCGATGACCTGGTTGAGGGTCATCGCCGCGGTCCAGGTGACGTTGATGGCGTTGCCGCCGGCGTTGATCACCATGGTGCCGCCACCGGGCACCGGACTGGGCACGGCCCACAGCCCGGCCAGGGTCTGGCTGGCGATGCTCGCATTGGGGTTGATGGGCGTGCCGGGGGTGTTCTCGATGCCGCCGCCGGCCGGGTTCTCGGTCTCGATCTCGGAATACAGGTTCAGCGTGCCCATGGCCGCCTGCGCCTGGGCCAGGTTCCCGGGGTTGGCCGGGTCGTTGCCGGCGATCACGTAGGCCTGCCCGCCCGCGGCCGCGACCACCGGGTTGACCGAGATGTTCGCCGCGTTGTTCCCGTAGAACAGGGTGTTGACGCTGCCGTTGGGGCCTGCCGCCGACATGTTCACTTCGTTGGAGAACTGGATGACCCCCGAGGCCATCTGGTTGATGGCCAGGACCGCGGCGTTGACGTTGGCCCGGCCGGCCAGAAGCCCCCCTATGGTCCCGCTGGTGAACAGGGACGTGACGTCCTGGACGTTGCCGCCGGGCTCGGTGTAGCCGACGTCCGTGAGGCCGGGCTGGGTCCGGGAGGGGATGGCCTCCAGTGGGCGCGTGTCGGTGGCGTCGACCAGGGTCCCGAAGGTGTTGGTGACGACCAAGGCCCCGTTGGGGTCGTAGGCCACGCTGCCGCCCGTGAGGGTCGCCAACTGCTGGGCGTCCTGTTCGCGCTGGTCGATCAGGGTCGAGGTCTGGGCGCTCTGGTTCCCGCCCAAGGCCACGATCTGCTGGTTCAACGAGAGGATCTGCCCCTCCAGCGAGTTCACCTGGCTAATGGAGCCCTGCAACTGGGTGTTCAGGTTCTGCTGGAGGGTGTAGAGCTGGTTGGAATCGGAGTTGAACAGGGCCGCCAGGGCCACCATGGAGTTGACCACCGCGGTCTGGTCCGCGGAAAGGGTGGCCGCCGTCGCGCCGGCGGCCGAGGCCGAAGCCAGCGTGCCCCAGGCCGTGGTCAACTGGTTCATCGCGCCCTGCAGCCCCGCGACCGAGGCGGGATTGGAGATCTGCGGGATGATCTGGGCGAGCTGGCTGAGCGCGCTCAGCTGGGCCGTGGAATAGCCCTGCAGGGCCAACTGGCCGTAGAGTTGGTTGTAAAGGTAGACGTCGCGGGTGCTGCCGACGCCCGCCACGGCCACCCCGCCGAAATCGGGAAGGGCCGCGAGGTTGAGCACCTGGGCGGTGTAGCCCGTGGTCTGGGCGTTGGCGATGTTCTCAGAGACCACGCTCTGGCCGTAGGCGAAGGCCGAGAGCGCCGAATTCAGGGTCAGGATGTCCGCGGACAAAGACATATTCGCCTCGCTCTAGAAAACGATGTCCAACCGCGGCGCTTCGGGGCGGACCGCCGCCCCGCGCTGGAGGCCGATGCGGGCCAACTGGGCCCGCAGGCGCGTCCAATTCAGGTTCAAACCGTTGGCGTCGAGGGCGGCTCGGACCGCCCCCAGGACCTCGGCGCGTTCCCCGGGATCCAGTTCCCCGAGACCCGTCCGGCAGGCCTCCAGCCGGGCCATGGCCGCTTCCTGCGCCCCGCGACGGGCCGGATCGGCCGGATCCCCGGTGCCGGAGTAGGCCCGACGGACCGCTTCCAAGGCCGCCAACAGTTCCCTATGCCGCCCCACCCGTTCCCGTTCAGAATCCGGTCAACAGCTTCTGGGCGATGCTGGCGTTGACGGCAGCGGCGCCCTGGCCATTGATCGAGGCTAGGTTCCGGGCCGCCTGGGCCACCCGGCCCGGCCGCACCTCGGGTCCGGCTCCTGCCGGCCCGGATGCGGCGGGAGGGGCCGCCGGGGACTCCAGGTTCGCCTGGGTCACGGCTCCAGGGGCTGAGACCGGGGTGACCGGTCCCGCCGCCGGGACGGTGGCGGGCCGAAGCGTCGACACGGGCGCGATCGCGGGCGTCGCCGGCTGCACCGCAACCGCGGCGCCCGCCTGGATCGCGGCGGTCACGGCCTGCCTTTGGAGCGCGGCGTGGGCTGCGGCCTGGGCCGCGGCCTGGGCCGCACTCAGGCTGATCTGAACCGTGTCCGTGGGCGGCGGGACCGCCGCGGGGGGCTGCTGCTGGCGCCGGTTCCGGTTCTGGGAACCATTGGCGCCGGAAGCCACCGGCTGGATCGCGGCGTTCCATTCATGGGGACCTTGCACCATACGTCCTCCGTAAGGGAATTCCGTACGCCCCTTACATCGTCCATTCCGGCCCGCAGTTTAGGGCCGAACAAGCCCGGACGCCGCCCCGGACCGGACCGAATTTCCCACTAAAAAAAAAGCTTTTTCAGGACTTCCTGGCCGCCTGAAGCGCGGCCTGCTCCCGGGCCTGGTCGCGAAGGGTTCGCGAAAGCTGCTCGACGATCAAGTCGGCCAGCCCTATCCCGCCGGCCTTGGCCATGTGTTTGGCCAGTTCGTCGTCGCGCATGTCGGTGAAGATCTTCTCGCCCTCGCCCCGGGCGAAGAACCCCTCGGACTTGAAGGACGCCTCCCGGCCCACCTTCATCATGTACGAAAGGAAGAGGCTCTCGAAGTCCTGGCTGACCTTGCGCAGGCGCGCCAAGTCCGCGGGGGCCACGCCGCCAGCGGAGGGCCCCCCGCGCGCACCCAAAGCCGAGGCGTCGCCCTGGGCCTCGCGCTCGTCGGCGCGGGCCAGGCTCATGTCCATGCGCTGGGCCAGAAGGTCCTGCCCGCCGAAGTCCCCCTGGGTGGTCGGAACCGCGTCGGCGCGCATCACATGATCTCCAGGTCGCCGTGCAGGGCGCCGGCTTCCTTGATGGCCTGCAGGATCGAGATCAGGTCGCGCGGGGTGGCGCCGATGACGTTGAGCGCGTTGACCAAGTCCTGGACCGTGGCCGTCTCGGGGATGGTGACGAGGTTGCCCCCGCCGCCCTTGACGTTGAGGTTCTCGTTGTCGAAGTACAGCGCCGAGGATCCGGGCTGGAACCAGGCCGGCTGCGAGGCCTCGTCCGTGGTGCGGACGTTCACGTTGAGGTTGCCATGGGCGATGGCGCAGGTGTCGATCTGCACCTTGAAGCCGATGACCACGGTGCCGGTGCGTTCGTCGACCACCACCTTGTCGGCGTGCTCCTCGATGTTGAACTGCACCTGCTCCACGGCCGCCATGAACTCGACGGGGTACTCGCGGAAATCGGCGGGCACCGCCACGTCGACCTCCCCGGCGTTCTTGGCCGAGGCGATGTCGGCGTAGCGCGGATCGACGCCCGCGAAGGTCTGGTTGATGGCCATGGCCATGCGGGCCGCGGAACTCATGTCCGGGATCTTGAGGGCATAGCGGATGACGTTGTCGTCGTCCACGACCGTGGAGGGCACCTCATTCTCCACCAGGGCCCCGTCCGGGACCCGGCCAGCCGTGCTGTAGCCGGTCGACGAGATCAAGCCCCCCAGGCGCCCGCCCATCTGTTCGCCGATGGAGACCGCCCCCTGCGCCACGGCGTAGACCTTGCCGTCGGCGCCCTTCAGGGGCGTCTGGATCAGGGTCCCGCCCGCCAGGCTGGTGCAATCGCCCACGCTCGAGACGAGCACGTCCATATGGTCGCCGTTGACCACGTAAGGCCGCAGCGTCGCGGTCACCATCACCACGGCGACGTTGCGGCTCTGCAGGTTGGTGGTGCTGTCGAGGCCGTAGGTCGTCAGCAGGTTGAGCAGGGCCTGCTGGGTGAACACCGTGAGCTGGGTGTCCCCCGTGCCGTTGAGGCCGGCGACGATCCCCAGGCCGGAGAGCTGGTTGTCGCGCTGGCCGATGGGACGCGCCACGTTGCGCACCTCCACGATGCCCCCGAAGGCGCGGGCGGCAAGCAGGAGGCAGGCGAAGGCGATCGCGAGACGTTTCATGACACCCCTAAAAGATGCCGAGCCAGTCGACGAAACGGGTGAAGATGCCCGGGTGGGCCTTCTCGCCCACGGGCCCGCGCCCGGAATAGGTGATCTGGAGGTCCGAGATCACCGAGTCCGGCACCGTGTTGTCGCGGTTGACGTCCTTGGGGCGGATCACGCCCCGGATGAAGATGTCCTGCTTCTGGTCGTTGATCTTGATGACCCGCTGGCCCTGGATGACCAGGTTGCCGCTGTCGAGCACCGCGATCACGCGGGCGCTCAAGGTCGTGATCAGCGTGTCGCTGTTGGTGTTGCTGCCGCCGCCGTCGAAGCTCTCCTGCCCTCCGGCGCCGAAACTGCCGATGGGCATGCCCTGGTTGGGGTAGAAGAACCCGAAGCCGGCCCCGCCGGAGGCCGTCTCCTGCTTGTTGGTGCTGACCTGGCTGCTTTGGGTGGCGGTGGCCGACTCGTGGATGCTCACGGTCACGATGTCTCCGACCCTCAGCGCGCGCTGGTCCGAGATGGGGCTGGAGGAATTGCCGTAATCCGAGGCCCCCCCGGGCCAGATCGAATCGGCACCGGCGGGCGCCGCGGCCAGGAGGCCGGCTCCCAGCGCCAGTCCGATGAGGAATTTGCCGTTCATAGAGGCTCCCTTCACGTCCGTTCCCGGGTCACCAGGCGTTCTCCACCGCCACGTCGCCGTCCACACAGCGGGCCTGCACCTGCTGGCCCGAGGGCTCCACGCGCAGTTGCAGGGTGTCCCCCACATGGGCCGGCTGCAGGGCCGAAGCCCGCGTCTGCACCTCGACCCCGCCGCTGCGCACGATCAGGCGCACCTCGTCGCCCCGGTGGATGGCCCAGGGGAGGTCCACCGCCCGCGCGTCCAGGGGCCTTCCCGCCGGGATGTAGGTGCGGGCCACCCGCCCCCGCACCTGCTCCAGCGAGGCGAACCCGTCGGGCAGGAAGGTCTCATCCACCACGCGGGCCTCCAGGTTTTGCGGGCCCAGCGCGTCCCCGGGGTCGACCGGGACCGTGGTGAACAGGCGCGGACCCCTGGCCTGGACCAGGAAGCTCACCGGCACCGTGGCCACCACCTTCTCCCGGTCGCCGCCCTGGCTCTGCAGGACGTCGACGCCGACCTCCACATAGCCCCGCAGGTCCTGGTACTGCGGCAGCCTGGCCCTCAACCTCACCGGGGAGGCGTAGAGCGTCAGCGGGAAGACCTTGCCCTGGGTCGTGACCGTGACCCCCTGGGCCGAGGCCAGGGCCCGGTCGAGGGCCCCGCGGGCGAAGGCGGCCAAGGCCTTCGCCGTGACCACCTGTTTCGGCACCGGGACCGTCAGTTGGGGCGGATAGCCCGGCCTCAGGGTCCAGGGTCCTCCCGGGGCCACCTTCAGCTTCATGGCCACCAGATCGGTGTCGATCCCCACCTCGATCCCCGGCCCGTCGGCGGCCTGGACCACCTCCGCGGCGGCCTCCGGCGGCAGGGCATCGGCCACCAGGTCGCCCAGCGTGATGTTGGGCCCCAGCCCAACGGGATGGGGCTTCAGGCGCACCACCTGGCCGGGGAGCGGGGGCCCGGCGGCCCACGCGCGCGGGGCCGCCGCCCATCCGACGGCCAGCAGCGCCGCCGCTAGGATGCGCGCCGGCGCGGTCAAGCCCTCAGCCGTTGTAGCGCATGTTGTTGGCCAAGCTCAGCATGGTATCCGCCACCGTGATCACCTTGGTGTCGGACTCGTAGGAACGCTGGGCCGTGATCATGTTCACCATCTCGGTGACCACCGAGACGTTGCTCTGCTCCAGGGCGCCCTGCTGAAGGAAGCCCAGGGTTTCGGTTCCCGGGGTGCCGATGTAGAGCTGGCCTGAGGCATCGGTCGCCTGGAAGAGGTTGCTGCCCATGCTCTGCAGCCCGGCCGGGTTCAGGAAGTTGGCGAGTTGGATCTGGCCCACGATCTGGTTGTTGCCGGTGGGCAGCGTGATCTGCACCTGGCCCGTGGTGGTGACGACGATGCCGGTGGCGTCCGGGGGGATGGTCACCGGCGGGTTGAGCAGGTAGCCGTCGGAGGTGACCACCCGCCCGCTCCCGTCCATCTGCAGGTTTCCGGCGCGCGTGTAGGCCAGGCTGCCGTCGGGCAGGGTGATCTGGAAGAAGCCCTGGCCGTTGATGCACAGGTCCAGGGGGTTGTTGGTGACGTTGATGGTCCCCTCGGTGAAGTTCTTGAAGGTGTCGGCCGTGCGCACGCCGTGGCCGACCTCCAGGCCCAGCGGGAGCTGCTGCCCGAACTGGTCCACCGTCCCGGCCCTGCGGAGCTGGGAATACAGCAGGTCCTCGAAGTCGGCGCGGGAGGCCTTGAAACCGGTCGTGTCGACGTTGGCGAGGTTGTTGGAGAGCACGTCCATCTTCATCTGCTCGGCCTCGAGACCGGAGGCCGCCGTCCAAAGGGCTCGCATCATGGCTCAAACTCCTTTCGGCCTTAAGCCGGTGTACCGACGTTGGTGAAGAGCATGGCCAAGGACTGGTCCTGCATGGTCACGGCCTTGGTCCCCTCCTCGTAGGCGCGCATGAGGGAGATCATGCGCACCATCTCCGAGACCACCTGGACGTTGGACTGCTCGATGTAGCCCTGCAGCACCCGCACGTCCTTGGGCTGGACCTCGGGGCGGAACTCCGCCACCAGGGGTTCCTGTTTGGTGTAGAGGTTGTCGCCCGCCTTCATGAAGGTCTTGGGGTCGTATTCGACCAAGCGCAGGGTGCCCGCCAGGCGGCCATCCACCTTCACCGCCCCACCGGTGTCCACAACCACATGCAGCCCGTCGATGGTGATGGGCTGGTTCTCCACGCCCATCACCACGTTCCCGTCGAGGGTGCACAGTTCCTTCTGGGAATTGACCGTGAAATCCCCGGCCCGGGTGTAGGCCATGCTGCCGTCGCCGCGCTGCACCACGAACAGACCCGGCCCTTCGAGGGCCATATCCAGGGGCTGGTTGGTCTGCTTCAGCGATCCGGCCGTGAAGTCCGTGGCCGTCTCGGCCACGCGCACGCCCTGGCCCATGAGCCCGATGGGCGGCGCCACCCGGGAGGGATCGAGCCAAGCCGGCATGTCGGGCGGGGTCAGGCCCGTGCCGCGGTCCATGCGGTCCTGGATGCGCTCCAAAAGGCGCAAGGGGAAGGACTCCAGCACCGTGGAGTCCTTCTTGAAGCCCACGGTGTTGACGTTGGCGATGTCGTTGGCCACCACGTCCTGTTCCATGATCTCGGCGTTCAAGCCGGTGGCCGATGTGTACAGACCGCGCAACATGCCTACCTCCTCACTGCGCCTGGGACCCGCCGGCCTGCGGCGCGGGGGTCTCGTGGCTGAGCACGGAATAGACCTGGGAAGGCTCGCTCTCCACCGGAGGGTTGTCGTTGGTGACCTGCGTCAGCTTGTAGTAGTAGCGACGGTTGATCTCCAGGCCCTGGACCAGGTAGTCCAAGGTCCGGATCGGGGCGTCGTTGGCCTTGTGGAAGCCGCCGTCGGGACGGGTGGAGATGTAGAGGTTGAGGCCCAGATAGCCGGGCTGGACCGGGCCCCAGCCCTTGAAGTCGATCTCCCCGCCCGTGTTCCCGCCGGGATTCATGGCCTGACCGGGCACGCCCGGCACCTGCGGCGAGGGCACCGCCGAGACCTCATTGGAATACACCGACTCCACGGCCGGCCAACTGTTGTTGACCGAGGTCACCACGAAGAAGTAGCGCACCCCGTTGGTCAGGCCGTCGACCACCACCCGGTGCTCCTTCATGCGCTTCTGGACGGGCGTATAGTCGGTGCCCGAGGCCTTGCTCATGTACACCGTGTAGCCGGTGACGTGCGGGTCGGGGTTGGCGTCCCAGGTGAGCTCGACGCTGTTGTTGTCCGGGCGGGCGACCACGTTGACGGGAGGGTTGACCAGCGCGACCACCCGGGGCCTCTCGGCCGGGCCGCCGAACTCGAAGTGCACCTCAAGGCGGTGCGAGTCGCCCAGGTAGTCGGCGTGCCCCATGTAGGCGTAGTCCACGCTGTACCAGCTCTGGCGGTAGCTGATGCCCGCGGTGAACTGGTCCGGGGTGGTGGCGAAGCCGGTGTAGCCGGCGCGCAGCCCCAGGTGGCCGTCGAAGAACCAGCCCTCCACGCCGAAGTGCGGCCGGGACTGGTCCGGCGCCAGGGAGTTGATGGTGTCGCCTTGGGCGTCGTACAAGGGCGTCGTCAGCGGCTGGCCCGCGATGTTCATGTCGTTGAAGAAGCTGTAGTCCATGGTGAAGGCCAGGTTCTCCTCGGGGTAGTAGGCCACGCCCGGCTGCAGCAGCAGCGGAACGGTGGTGTCCACGCCCGAGCTCTGGTCGTGCAGCACGGTGTCGAGATCCTGCGCCAGGAAACCGAAGTTGATGCGCTTGCCGAAGGAAGGCAGCGGCACCTGGTACAGGGCGCCCACGTCGATGCCCAGCCCGTTCATGTTGTTGTTGATGCTCGAGCCGTTGGGGAGCTGCGCCGCGGCGTTGGAGACCACCTGGTCGAACTTCAGGTTGAGGCCCACGCTGACGGTCTTCTCGACGTTCAAAGGGGTGGCCACGCTCAGGATGGCCTGGTACTCCGAGGAGTCCGTGCTGGACTGCCCGGTGTTGTAGTACAAGTCGTTGACCTCGATGCCCAGGGCCGTGTCGTCCATGAAGGGCGTGGCGAAGGCGCCGGAATAGTAGATCTCCTTGCCGTTGAGCAGGGGCGCGAAGAAGGCGCTGGCCTGCATGCGGTTCAAGGTCGTCAAGCCGGCCGGATTCCACCAGATGGCGTCCGTGCCGGGGTCCTGGATGGCCACGAAAGCGCCGCCCATGCCCATGGGTCGGGCGCCCACGCCCAGCACTCCGCCCTTGTCGAAGTAGGCGTAGGAGGGCGCGGCCGCCGACAGGATCCACCCCGCCAGCACCGCACGCGTGAGGATGCGACGCATGCTTCCCTCCCTGAAGTCCCCGGTTCCCCGGCCCACCGCCCCGTCCCGGGCCTCCCCGCGGCTCATTGGTACGTCGGGCTCAACGGCGCGCCGTCGAGCGTCACGGAGGCGTTGTCGATGAACTCCGCGGGGGTGATGAAGCCCTTGCTCAGGCTCAGCGCCGCCGAGGCCGGGACCACGACCCGGATCTCGCGCGTCCCGTAGTCGGCGCGGATGTCGTAGCGGGCCACCGAGACCCCGACATCGCCGGCCGAAACCTTGGCCACGTCGGCGATCTCACGCAGGATGGCCCGGGGCTGGTCGTCCTGGGTCTGGAACTGGACATCCAACACCCGTTGACCGACTCCGGATGCCAGATAATCAGCTGCCGTTTGCCGCCGAAGGTGTAGATCG
>DAIDJD010000130.1 GCA_027451505.1 candidate division FCPU426 bacterium | reverse complement strand
AAGAAGACCTTCTGAGGGTCAAGTTCCGACAGCTTTTTTGTAAGTTTCTTAGACGGCTTGCTGTCCCCCCTTTCCCACTTGGCCACGGTCGTCTCATCTACCCCCAGGAGCCTGGATAACCTCTCCTGGCTCATCCCCCTGGTATGGCGGTAGAGCCTTAGTCGTTCCCCGATGCCGGTAGGCTCCTTGGCATAGGGCTCGGGGGTGTACCCCAGAAAGGCAAAGACCCTAGGGAGGGCTGCCAGGTCGGGCTTTGTCCGGCCCGTTTCCCAGCCCGTTAGGGTGTTTATGTCCACCCCCAAGGCCAAGGCCACATCTTTTTGAAACAGCTTCCGATCCAGCCTGACCTTCCGGATATGGTCCCCCAGGGTGGACAGTTTGGCGGGATACATTAGGGATAAAGGCTTTTTCGCCTTCAAAATCAGACTACAGAAAGGCAACGCAGGAATGCCCCTGCGGGCACGAGGGCGATCCCGGGAAGGAATGCGTCTGCACCCCGGCCCAGGTCACGCGCTATCGCGGCCGCGTGTCCGGCCCGCTCCTGGACCGGCTGGACCTGAGGGTGCGTGTGCCCGCCCTCGACTTCCGGACCCTCACTTCAGGGCCGGCCGGGGAGGATTCGGAGAAGGTGCGCGCCCGGGTCGAAGCGGCGCGGGCCCGCCAGGCGCGGCGTTTCGGGGCGACCGGGCCGTCCTGCAACGCCCGGATGGACCCGGCGATGCTGCGGCGCCATTGCGCCTTGGACCAGGCTGGTATGGACCTGATGCGCGCCGCCATGGAGCGCTTGGGCTTGAGCGCCCGTGGCTTCGACCGGGTGCTGAAGGTGTCGCGGACCATCGCGGACCTGGAAGCCGAGGAGCGCATCGCCTCCAGGCACCTCGCCGAGGCCATCCAATACCGTGGCTTCGAGGCGGGGTGAGCTCCGCCGCGCATTAGGGCGCATGCTAGACCCCGGAACGGTCCGCTTTTCCGCTGGGTGAACCCTTGGTAGGATAACCCTCAGACTGTCCCTAAGAAAGGCGTCGAAGTTCGCGCCGTCTCGCGAACGAACGGTCGGCGCGACTACAGCAAAAAGATCCCCGGGAGGATTCTTTTTGGTTTTTGACAGCGTTCCATTCGGGATCTTCCTCGTCGGACTTCTGATCCTTGTTCGGCTTCCCTGGAAAAGCCCGGGTAGGTCCATGCCGGGCGTTCTGCTGTTGGCCAGCGCGGTTTTTTACGCCTTCGCCGGCCTCGTTGCTTGGCTGCTGTTCGCCTTTTCGATCAGTTCCAACTACCTTATGGCGTCGCGGCTACAGGCGTCGATGGGTCCGGCCCGCCGACGCTGGCTGGCGCTGGCGTTGGTCTTCAACCTCATCTACCTGTTTTGTTTCAAGTACGTGGGCCTCTTTGGCCAGGGGCTCAGCGGACTCGGCCTAACCTTGGGATGGTGGGCCCGACCCCTGCCGGCGGTGGCCGTGCTGCTTCCCATCGGCATATCGTTCTATACGTTCGAGGCGATGAGCCTGCTGATGGATATCCACCGCGGGCGCTATAAGCTGCCGCGCCTCCAGACCTATGCGCTTTTCCTGTGCTACTTCCCGCACTTAGTGGCCGGGCCCATCCTGAGGGGCGAGGCCTTGCTGCCGCAGTTGGAGCCTCGTGAGGACCGTGGATGGGCACCAGACTGGGGTCGGGCGCTGGCGTTTCTGAGCATGGGGATGTTCAAGAAGACGGTTCTCGCGGACAACTATCGCCTTTTGGTCGACCCGGTGTTCCTGAAACCCGGCGCCTATGCGGCCCCGAAATTGTGGATCGGGGCCTACGGATTCGCCCTGCGGATATTCTTCGATTTTTCGGGCTACTCCGACATGGCCGAAGGGGCTTCGGCATTGTTCGGCGTCAGGTTGACGCGCAACTTCATTCGACCCTTCGGCGCCGCGTCGCTTTCAGAGTACTGGAGACGATGGCACGTTTCGCTTTCCACTTGGCTGCGGGATTACCTTTATTTTTCGATGGGAGGTTCGCGCCAGGGGCTGGGGCGTACGCTGATGGCGCTTTTCGTGACCATGGCGCTGGGTGGGATGTGGCACGGCGCGCGTTGGACCTTCCTGGTCTGGGGCTGCTTCCACGGCCTGCTGTTGGGATTGGAACGGGTGCTGGGCTTGGCTCGGCCCGCCCCACGAGGGTGGAAACGCTGGATCGGGGTCGTCGTGACCTTCCATCTGGTGCTGGTCGGCTGGGTTCTGTTCCGGGCCACCACCCTGGCCAACGCGTTGGCCTATCTCAAGGACGCCGTCCTGGGGACCTGGACCTTCGACTCCAATACCCTGAATTTGGCGGCGCTGCTCGCCGCGGGGCTGGCCTTCGCCGTTTGGGAGGGACGCTGGTCCGACCGCGCCTGGGATTTGGACCAACCCAACCTTTCACCCGCGCAGTTGGGTTTGCTCAACGCCGCAGCCGTGGTGTTTCGCATGGGGCAATCCAGAGCCGCACAGGCCTTCATCTATTTCCGGTTTTAAGCCATGGGCCGGGCGCTCGCGATCTATGGTTCCATGCTCATCAGCCTTGCCGTGTTGTGGATCGGCGTGGCCGTGTATTCGGTGGGGGGGCTAGAGGGACTGGCGAACATGGCGTCGCGCAATCCGTCTTACATCGCGCCTGATGTCGCGCCACCGTTTCGGGAATTCAAAAACCGGGGCACATCGTTCCTTTGGTTCGGGGACTCCGTCTCCAGCTTTGTCCACGGCGGAGACCCGGTGGACGAACGGACACCGTGCCTTTGGCACCTGGTTCGCGCTGATCTCGGCGGCGGGCGGCGCCGCTCGGGCCGGGCCCGGATGTTTCGGACGTTCCAGGGTGCTGGCTTTGATGGCCTTCACTTTTTAGTGTACGCCCGGTATTTGGCGCGGATCGATGAGTACCCGGATATCGCGGTCGTTGGGGTGAATATGCGCAGCCTGAACCACCTTGGGATAACTGGGTTTATGAGGCCGTTTCGAAAGGACGTATTCGCCAAGCGCAACGGGGAGCTCAGCTTGGGCACCTATTACCGCGGGCTGGAGGGCTGGACGCGCGCGATGGTACACGGTGTCTTTTTCGTGGCACCGGAGCCCACCAAGGCTGCGGGACGGAAAGTCGCGGGTATGGCCAAAGCCCCGGGCACGGCGTCCCCTGGGGACCTCGGGGATGCCCTGCCCGGGACCCGCACGCCCCTAAGGCGCACCAGTGACGAGCGCTTGGGCGCCGAAAAGGGCTATCAGATGGTGTATGGGCACGGCTATGTGCTTAACCGTGGGATGCTGGCCGACTTGGTGCACACGGGCGAGGTGCTGAGGAAGGGGGGCTGTCTGGTCCTCTACTACATCACCCCGTACGATGGGCGGCAGCTCAGGGCTCGTGAGGGGAACGCCACAGCCGACGCCATGGAGCGGGCGGAGAATGAAGTGGTGGTCGCCTTGCGTTCGGCGGGCTTCAACGTTCTTGATGAACACGCGTTGCTGAAAGGCAGCTTCGCAGAACCGCCGTCGGAACACCTGGCCGCTGCGGGCCGGATCAAGCTTGCGGGGGTCCTGGTTCCCTGGATTAGGAATCTTGAGGCCGAACGAACCAAGGGCCGCCGGAGGTGAAGGAAGCCATGCCGATCCGGGGGAGCAAGGAGCTCCGGCCTGGGGGTCGCGAGCGGACGGGCCAACGAGTTCGCGATGGGGCCTCCCGCGTTCAGGAGTGCCCGGATGGGCCGCGATGGACCGCTTGGGTGCGCGGGGCTAGCAATCCCGGCGCTGATATTCAATCCCGGTCCCTGCCACCCGCGCAGAGGTGGGGCCCAGCTCTTCAAAGTCCTGGCCGACCCGGTGCGTCTGGCCATCATCCACGAACTGAGCCAAGGCGGGCGCAGTGTCGGGGATTTGGTCCGGAATCTGGACATGGGCCAGACGCGGATCTCCAACCATCCGGCGTGTCTGCGGCATTGCCAACTCGTGCGCGGCAGGCAGGAAAGTCGCCACGGGGCCTACTCGCTGTTGCAACATGAAATCGTGGACCTTTTGGGATGGGCCGAGCGGTTGATCGCCGCGCGGGCCCGCGAACTCATGAGCTGCTTGGTCCTGGCGGCTGAACCCGGAGGGAAGCCATGAAGCGCCCTGAAAAGCGGCTGGGAGGGTGGCGCTGGGCCGCTCCCAGCCCATATTCGCGCTTGGAATCGTCGGGCAGGAGGGCCGTGGTCCGCTACGATCCCGCCCGGACCCATCCGCGGGCGTTGGCCCAAGCGGTCGAGGCCAAGGCCGCTTACAGGACTCGCATCGGACCCGCGGACAAAGTTAACGCTGAATTCCTGCTGACGTCCATGGTGGTATGCCGCCAGGCACCCGGAAAGACCTTCTTTCGCCGTCGCCCTATTGTCCGGTGGCTTATTACGGCCCGGCAACCGCCTTGAACCGTGGGACTTTATCGCAACGCCCCGCCCAAATGGCGGCCGTGTCGCCGTTGGCGATCCGCAGAACAGCCAGGCCGCCTTGGCCAGGGATTTCATCCAGCCGACGATGAACGCCTGAAAATCAACCGGACGCGCGCCTTCCTCGAGGATAAAACTGGTGTGGACGCTGATGGCGACGACGCCCCATAGCGCCTGACGTTCAGGTTTGGGCCTTTTTCGATCCTCTAATGATGGTCATGCCATGGTCCAGCCGCTGCGTTCCAGAGACGCGGCATCGTCGACGTCCTCTAGGACGGACAGCCGCTGGGCCTCCAGGCCTTGGGCTTGGGCCCGATCCAGCGTCCGATTCAGCACGGTGGGCTGGCTCCACGCCATATCCTTGAACAGTCCGGGGTTCGGCCGGTTAAGACCCAGGAGGTAGTAACCTCCGTCAACGGCTGGGCCCAGCACTAGGTCGCAGCCTTGTAGGGCTTGGAGAGCCTGGCGGAGGTGGCCGTGATTGAGGGCCGGAACGTCGGTGCCGGCGATCAAAACCCGGCGGTGACCGAAAGAGAAAACGGTGTCGAAGGCGTCAGCCATGCGTCCGCCAAGGTCCCCGGCGGCCTGGCCAAGCACCGGCAAGCCTCGACCGACCCAGCGCCGGACCTCCTCAATGTCATCCGGATCGGCCACGAAAAGATAGGTGTCGAGAACGTCGCAGGCGGCGGCAGCCTGCCCGATCACCGATTCGGCCAGGCGGCGATAGATCTTCGCGGCCTTTTCCGGCCCTATGCCCGCGGCGAGGCGGGTCTTCACCTTGCCCGGCACGGGGAGGCGGAGAAAGAGGATCAATCCATCGCGGGCGGGCCGGCTCCTCCCCGCCTCATACCTGGCCGCCAAGCGGGTGGGGGATGCACCCAAAAGGAAGCGGACCATGGTCCCCGCATTTGCGAGCTGCTGGCGCCAGACGCCGCGCTCAATGAAGCGGCGGCTGGAAGTAGTGATGGGACTGGGAAGCGCCGGAATCGTGGTGAAGCGCCGCAATCGGCGGCAGATCTCCACGTCTTCCATCAAAGGCCAGTCCGGATATCCGCCGGCACGGTCAAAGGTTTCCCGTCGCACCACCAAGCCCTGATCACCGTAGCGGGTAACCAGGGTGTCGAATTGGGACCACCATGATGAAAAGCGGAGCAAAGGGTGCGGAGGGTCGAACCGGATGGGAAACGCCGCTGCATTGTTCCTGGCATCGCCAAAGCGCGCGTCCAGGATCTTGTCAAAGTCCGGGGGGAGGACGCTGTCCGCGTGCAGGAAAGCCAGGATGCGGCCACGGGCCGTTTGAGCGCCCCGGTTCAATTGGAAGCCTCTTCCGCGTGGTCCTAGAACGACCCTGGCTCCCAGTTGGCGGGCCACGTCCACTGTTCCATCATTGCTCCCGCCATCGCTGACGATGGCCTCGATGTCCGACCTTGAGACAAGACTAATCTGAGTCAAAATCCGTGGGAGGGCTTTGGCTTCGTTGACGGTGGGGATGATGACAGAATAAGTCGTTGTCATGGCTGAGGCGACGGCGGCCGCCACTGCGGCCGCCGTCGCATGGACTTTAGCAGCCGCAGGGCTTCTTGGGATCCATGGCATCTCCTGGAGGGGTGTGTTTGCATGCACAACGTAATTTAATCACCTTCGGATTGGGGTGTCGCGGTTGGTTGGATTCCCTAAAATGGCATATATCCAATCCCATCCGGCTATTTCCTCGTTCTCACAGAATCGCCCAGACTTTCTTGGAGCAAAACATGGCGTTAGAGCCTCATCCACCCGAGTCCGAAGAAGAGCTTCTGGCCAGGAGCTGCCGGCAGGACGAGGTGGCGTTCGAGGAGCTGATGCTGGCCTGGACGGGCCGTCTTTACGGTTTAGCGCTAAGGATCCTGAGGGACCGGCAGCAAGCCGAAGAGGTCGTCCAAGACGCTTTCTTCAGAATCTGGAACAAATCCTGTTCCTATGACCAGGAGCAAGGCAAAGCCTCATCGTGGATGTTCTCCATCCTGCATCGTCTCGCTATCGATCGTCTGCGCCGGAACCGGGTGCGGGGAGCGGGCCTGGCCAGTCCCTCCGACGATGTGGCCCGCCTTGCCCAAGCCAAGTCGTCGGCGGCCGAGCCTTGGCAGAAATTGCGCATGCAGACGGCCCTGGACACGTTGACCGAGGCCCAGCGGCGTGTCATCGCACTGGCGTATTACGAGGGTTTGAGCCGCGAGGAGATGGCTGAGCGCCTGGGCGAGCCCGTGGGAACGGTCAAAACGCGCCTGCGGGACGCCTTGGTCAAGCTGCGGAAAAATTTCCGGGACCCTTCGACCGAGTTCCAATCCCTGGAGCGCGGATCCTCGTTGTCGTGTGGGAAGTGAGGGAGCCATGGGACTGATGATGGACATGATGGCGAGGTTGGGCGGCCACCTTGTGGAGACGGAGGTCATCGAGTTCGCGCTGGATGGCCTTGGCGGCGACGCCCGTGACCGCGCGGAGGAACATCTGCGGCGCTGCAAGATGTGCCGCCGCGCACTGCGGGGCGCCATGGATCTCCAGGATGGTCTGGCCCTGTCGGTGCCGTCGGGCGGTTTGCCTGAAGGATTGGTGGACCGGGTGGTCAAGGGTGTGTGGGCGCGTCGTGCGCCGGGGAAAGGCAGGGAGGATCTATGAGCCGGGAATCCAAGGTGTTGGCGGTCGAGACGGCGGTTCTGGACCGCTACAGCGAAGGCGCCAAGGCGGTGCAGCCGAAGCTCTGCTGCCCGGTGGACTACGATCCGAACTACCTAAAGGCCATCCCCCAGGAGGTCCTGGACAAGGACTATGGTTGTGGGGATCCCAGCCGCTATGTTCGGGAGGGCGAGACGGTGCTGGACCTCGGGTCCGGCGGAGGCAAGATCTGCTTTATTGCTTCGCAGAAGGTGGGGCCCCGGGGCCGGGTGATCGGCGTCGATATGAACGACGACATGTTGGCTCTGGCGCGCCGGCACCAGAAGACGGTGGCCGCGGCTGTGGGCTGGGACAACATTGAGTTCCGCAAGGGACGTATCCAGGACTTGCGCTTGCCGGTAGAGACCTGGGAAAAGGCCATGGCCGCCGGCCCCGCCCGAAACCTGTCCGCCTGGCAAAAGTTGGAGGAGGAGGCCGAACGATTGCGCCGGGAGCAGCCCCTGGTCGTCGATGGAAGCGTGGACGTGGTGGTCTCGAATTGCGTGCTCAACTTGGTCCGTGAGGGACAAAAGCCCGACCTATTTGCCGAGATCTTCAGGGTCCTGCGCCGGGGCGGGCGTGCGGTGATCTCGGACATCGTGAGCGACGAAGCGGTGCCCGAGCGCCTGCGGGCCGATCCGGAGCTGTGGAGCGGCTGCGTGTCCGGAGCTTTGACCGAGCATGGATTTCTGAGGGGATTCGAGGACGCTGGTTTCCACGGCATCCGCGTACTGAAGCGCGACGCCAAGCCCTGGCAGGTGGTGGAGGGGATCGAATTTCGCTCGGTGACCGTGGAGGCATTCAAGGGCAAGCAGGGCCCCTGCCTGGATCGCAAGCAGGCGGTGGTCTACCGGGGCCCTTGGAAGGCCGTGGTAGATGACGACGGACACACGCTGCACCGGGGCGAGCGCATGGCGGTCTGCGACAAGACCTTCCGCCTTTACACCGATCCGCAAGGGCCCTATGTGGACCAAGTGTACGGACTAGAGCCCAGGCAGGCCGTCCCGCTGGACCAGGCCCCAGCCTTCGGCTGCCGGCAGGAGGCCCGCCGGGACGCCCAAGAGACCAAAGGCCAGGACTACCGGGAGTCCACAACGGATACCGGGGCCTGCTGCGGCCCCGAAGGATGCTGCTGAGGTAAGCATGACAACACTTGCCTACGAGCCTTTCGGCGCCACGCTTAAACGCCACGGGCTTCAGGTCCAGCGGCGGCCGCTGAAGACGGTGCAGGTGAACCTGGGCCGTCTCTGCAACTTGGCCTGCGTGCACTGCCACGTCGAGGCCGGCCCGGGGATGATTGAGGAGAACATGGACGGCGCCACCGTGGATCGGTTGATCGGGTTGCTGGAGCGCAGTCCAAAGGTGGAGGTGCTGGACCTGACCGGGGGCGCGCCCGAAATGAACCCGCATTTCAGACGCCTGGTTTCGGCCGCCCGCACGTTGGGCCTGAGGGTCCTGGACCGCTGCAACCTTACGGTCCTTTTCCTGCCCGGGCAGGAAGACTTAGCCGATTTCTTGGCGGGCGAAGGCGTGGAGATCGTGGCGTCACTGCCTTGCTACACCAAGGATCTGGTGGAGAAGCAGCGCGGAAAGGGGGTCTTCGACGACAGCGTTCGGGCGATTCAGCGCCTGAACAGGCTGGGCTACGCCCGCCCTGGAAGCGGACTCCTGTTGGATCTGGTGTACAACCCGGTGGGCCCGTCCCTGCCGCCGGCGCAGTTGGACCTTGAGCAGGACTACCGTGACGAACTAGGGTCGCTTTTTGGGATCAGTTTCAACCGGCTTTTCACCATCACCAACATGCCCATCCGGCGCTATGCGGAACATCTGCGTCGGAAAGGCCAGCTTGAGTCGTACCAACGTCTGCTGGTCGAGCACTTCAATCCCGGCACGGTCGAAAGCTTGATGTGCCGAGATCTAGTCAGCGTGGGCTGGCAGGGTCGCCTTTATGACTGCGATTTCAACCAGCAGCTGGGTCTGGGCGAATCCGGTGGAAGGACCCTGGCGTCGCTGAAAAGCTTTGACGATCTAGACCATGGCCCGGTGGTTTTGGGCGACCACTGTTACGGCTGCACCGCGGGCGGCGGCAGCTCCTGCGGCGGCGCGCTTCTTTAATCCCTCCCGCTCTCTCGGATTCCCCATGTTCCCCGTTCTGCTCCCCTTGGTGGCGCTGGGCCTGGCCTATGCCAACGGCACCAACGACAACTTCAAGGGTGTCGCCACGTTGTACGGCAGCGGTCGTCTGAGCTTTGGCGCCGCCCTGTGGTTGGGGAACCTTGCCACCCTGGCGGGCTCACTTGCGGCGCTGGTTTTTGCCCAAGCCCTGCTTGGCAAGTTCGGGGGCAAAGGGCTGGTTCCAGCCGGGGTGGCGGCCCAACCGCTTTTCGCTTTGACGGTCGTCGGCGCGGCCGCGCTGACCGTGCTGGTGGCGACCCGCTTGGGTCTTCCAGTGTCGACCACGCACGCCTTGGTGGGGGCCTTGGTTGGCGGTGGCCTGGTGGCTTCGTCGGAGGGCGTGCACTGGGGGGCCTTGGAGGGATCTTTTGTCAATCCGCTGCTGGTGAGCCCATTCTTGGCCATCGCGGCCGGAGCGATCCTTTTCCCGGCTTTCAGGGCCTCCGCCGAAAGGCTGGGCCTGACGGGCGATGCTTGCCTTTGCGCGGCGCCAGGGGCTGTCCTTCCAAACGCCGCGGGGCTCTCCGTTGAGGTGGGCGCTCCCGTACTGGCGGCGGGTCGTCTTGAGGACTGCGCCCCTTCCGATGGAGCTTACGTCAGTGCGGCTGGAATAAGGGATGGGCTGCATCTTTTGAGCGGCGCGGCCGTGAGCTTCGCGCGGGGGCTCAATGACACTCCCAAAATCGCCGCCCTTCTCCTCCTCGCAGGTGGACTGGGTCAGCGCGTGTCCATACCCCTGGTAGCTGTTGCCATGCTGGTGGGCGGCTGGCTGGGAGCAAGGCGCGTGGCGGAGACCATGGCCCATCGCATCACCCGCCTCGACGACAATGAGGCGGTCTGCGCCAACCTCGTGACGGCCGGATTGGTCCTTGGGGCCTCGGCCATGGGCAGCCCAGTTTCCACCACGCATGTGGCCTGCGGAGCGCTTTTCGGCATCGGCGGGGTGAGCGGCCAGGCCCGTTGGCGGACCATCACAGGCATTATCGTGGCGTGGGTGGTCACGCTGCCGATGGCAGCACTATTCGGCCTCGTCGGTTATCGAATCCTGGGCACCTGGGTCGGCGCATGAAACGTCTGAACAAGGGTCTTTGGGTTTTGCTGGCGGCGATCGTCCTGGTCCCCACGTTGCTCTTGGCGGGGCCGTCCATCCAGATGGCGCTCAAGGAGGCGTTGGATTGGATCCGGGGATCCGGATGGGCGGGAGTAGGAGTGTTCGTGCTCCTCTATGTGGTATCGACCGTCTTCCTGATCCCCGGTTCGGCGTTGACGTTGGGCGCGGGAGCGATCTATGGCGTTTGGGGCGGATTCCTCCTCGTCTCGCTGGCCAGCACGCTGGGGGCGACCGTGGCATTCGAGGTCGGTCGCACGCTGGCGCGGGGTTGGGTTCAGAGGGTGTTGGAGGGCCGGGGTCAGTTTTTGGCCGTGGACCGAGCCATCGCCAAGGAAGGATGGAAGATAGTGGTGTTGACCCGCCTTTCCCCCATTTTCCCCTTCAACCTGCTCAACTATGCCATGGGCCTCACCGGGGTCCGTTTCTGGGACTACGTCCTGGCGTCCTGGTTGGGCATGTTGCCCGGGACGCTTTTGTACGTGTACTTGGGCTCGCTAGCCGGGGACCTGGCCGGGTTGGGAGTCAAGCAGGGTCGTAGCCCCCTGCAATGGTTGCTGTACGCCTTCGGCCTGGCGGCGACGGTGGGGGCGACGGTGCTTATCACTCGCGTGGCGGGCAAAGCCGTCCATAAGAAGTTGGACGTTGAAGGAGACCGGACATGAGGCCTGATCCGTTCCTACCCGGGGGATTGGATCCCCAAGATGCCCGGAACCAAGCGCTGCTGGCGGAAGTGCGCCCGGATGATTGGAAGGAGCCTGTGCCGGCCGGACGTTACAACCTCGTGGTCCTCGGCGCGGGTCCGGCCGGTCTGGTGGCGGCTGCCGGAGCCGCCGGGCTTGGAGCCAAGGTGGCCCTGGTGGAAAAGCATCTGATGGGCGGCGACTGCCTGAATGTCGGTTGCGTGCCGTCCAAGACCCTCCTGAGGGCGGCCAAGGCGGCCCATGAAGCCCGCCAGGCCGTTCGCTTCGGCATTAAGGTGGCCCAGGTGGAGGTGGATTTCTCCGCAGCGATGGAACGGGTCCGTAGAGTGCGCGCGGACCTGGCACCCCACGATTCTGCGCGGAGATACCAGCAGTTGGGGGTGGACGTCTATCTTGGTCCCGGCCGTTTCAGCTCTCGGGACAGCATCGAGGTCAACGGCAAGACCTTGCACTTCGCCAAAGCGGTCATCGCCACCGGGGCAAGGGCCGCTAGCCTACCCATCCCGGGGTTGGTCGAGGTGGGCTATCTGACCAATGAGACCCTATTCGAGCTCACGGCGTTGCCGTCTCGGCTGGCCATCATCGGGTCGGGACCGATTGGTTGCGAGATGGCCCAAGCTTTTGCCCGCCTAGGAAGCCGGGTCACGGTAATAGAGGCGGGTGCGCGGATTTTGGGTCGGGAGGATCCGCAGGCGGCGGGGGTGGTGCAGCGGCGTCTGGAAGCTGAGGGAGTGCGGTTCGAGCTGGGAGTACAAACGGAACGGGTCGCCCGTACTGAAGGAACCCGGCGGCTGGACCTCACCAGAGGTACCGAACGCTGGTCCGTGTCCGCCGACGTCATCCTCGTGGCGGCGGGGCGGGCACCAAACGTCGAAGGGTTGGAACTCGAGAAGGCTGATGTGGCCTATGGACGTCGAGGGGTGCTGGTTGACGACACGCTTCGAACCAGCAATCCAAAGGTCTACGCCGCCGGAGACGTCTGCCAGACGTTCAAGTTCACCCACGCAGCGGACTTTGCGGCCCGCCTAGTCCTGCAGAACGCGCTGTTCCCAGGGTTCAAGAAGCGCTTCAGTCGGCTCCAGATTCCCTGGTGCACCTATACCGACCCCGAGGTGGCTCACGTCGGCCTTTACGAACATGAGTCGGAGATCCCCATCGACACTTATCACGTGCCCCTCTCCTCCAATGACCGTTGGGTGACCGAGGCCGATGCCGAGGGCTTCATCAAAGTCCACGCCGCCAAGGGAACGGGACGTATTTTGGGGGCCACCGTGGTCGGCGCCCATGCCGGCGATATGATCGGGGAGCTCTGCCTGGCTCTTCGCGCGGGGGTGGGGCTGGGAACCCTGGCGTCCGCCATCCACCCCTATCCCACCCAGGCCGAAGCCATCCGGAAGGTGGGAGACCTTTACCAGAGGACCCGGCTCACACCCGTTGTGGCCGGGCTGTTTAAAACATGGCTGAGGTGGACGCGATGAAAAACCGGACGCTGACCCAGATACTGTTGATGGCCCTGGCCTCGGGACTTCGTGCCGCACCGGTGGATTACGGCATCCTGACCAAGGCCCTTGCGCCGAACGTGACGGCGGGTCGAGTGAACTATCCGGCCCTGAAACAGGATCCCCGGAATTTGGACAGGTTTTTGGACCAAGCCGCCACCGTCACCAGGCCGGAATTCGGGACCTGGGACGCCGCCGGTAAAAAGGCTTTCCTCATCGACGTTTACAATGCGTCGACGTTGCGGTTGGTGTTGGATCACTATCCCGTACGCAGCATCAAGGACATCGGCCCGTTTTATTCGACTCCATGGAAGCTGGATACCGTCCGCGTCTTGGGAGGGTTGAAGACCTTGGACGAAATCGAAAAGATGCTTCGCAATTTGGGGGACCCGAGGATCCATTTCGCCATCGTCTGCGCGAGCAAAAGCTGCCCGAATCTGGCGGCGGTGGCCTATACCCCGGAGAACCTGGAACCGATGCTGGAGGCCGATGCCAAAGCTTTTCTGTCGGACCCGCGACGGAACCGCTATGACGCGGCGCGGAACGTTCTGTTGCTGTCGCCCATCTTCGACTGGTACGGCAAGGATTTTGATGCGGTGGGTGGGGTGAGGGCCTTCGTGGCTCGCCACGCTTCCAGCTCCGCAATGGCGAAGGCCGCTCTGGACGACGTTCCGATCGAATGGACCTTCTATGACTGGACGCTCAACGGGAAGGAGGCGTCCGCGAACGATGGGAAGAGGCCTTGAACGATGAGGCGGAATTCCGCCTTTCCCGCGGGCAGGCAAAGGATGCCGTCGGATTGAAAAGTGGGCCGCGGTGGGTTGGCCATCTTCCACCGGACGGGTGTCGAATGGGCTGAGGTTCTCCCCGACTCGGAATACCGTAGGCACAGTCGGTACCGTGGCCTGGCCGACAAGGGGAGGGTCGAGGAGATCTACGTTTTTTGCGGAGGGGTTTTCGCGCAGGTGGTTTCCAGGTCCGCGGGCTTGGTGCCGGGGGAGGGCAGGGAAATCTTAAATCGGGGTTGCGCAGGAGTAATCTCATCGCTATAATTTAATATATCATAATATAATTATATAAAGAGAGGTGGCCATGTCGACTGTTGCTCCAGACATCCTTGCCCCAGCTACCCGTGCCGAGGTGGGTGCGCAGTTTTTCAAAGCCCTGGCCGATCCGGTACGCCTGGCCATCATCCACGAATTGAGCCAAGGCGAGCGTAGCGTTGGGGATCTGGTCCGGAACCTCAACATGGGTCAGGCAAGGATCTCCAATCATCTCGCCTGCCTGCGGCATTGCCAGCTCGTGCGCGGCCGGCAGGAAGGTCGTTACGTGGTCTATTCCCTTTTGCAACCGGAGATCGTGGAATTTTTGGGATGGGCCGAGCGGTTGGCCGCCGCGCGGGTCCGCTCGCTCATGAGCTGCCTAGTCCTGGCGGCTGAACCCGGAGGAAAGCCATGAAACGTCCTGAAAAATGGCTGGGCGGCGGGGCTCTGGCGGCCGGCGTTTTGGCCTCAATGTGCTGTCTGGGCCCGCTGCTCTTCGCCGCCCTGGGGCTGGGGGCTTTCACGGCGGGCGCGGTTTTGGACCGTTTCCGGCCCGTACTGGGGCTTCTGGTGGTCGGGCTGGGTGGCTGGGGTCTATGGAAGGCCCATCAGGGGAGTGAAGTCGCCTGCGAGGATGGAACCTGTCGGCGCATGCCCGCCGGCCTCGGAACACGGGTCCTGTTTTGGATCCTGGTCTTGGGCGGGTTGGCCTTCTTTTTTTTGCCCCTGTTTCTGTGACGGTTCGCCCATGACGGCACGGGTCGTTTTGGGCTCCGTCCCCGCGTTTCGGAGGAGACCATGAACAAAAAAAATATAGGAGCCATGGTGGCTGGCGTGGCACTGCTCGGCGCGGCCGCGGCGATGGTGAGAATGGCGGGTGCGTGCGGGACGTCCGCCTTCTGCGACGCCGGCGCCCGCTCGAGCACCGGGAAAGGGACCCCCTCGAACATCCAGCCCAAAGCGCAAACCTGCCGCCTCGCCGTGGAGGGGATGAGCTGCCCGATGTGCGCGCACGACGTGCATTCGGTTCTCGAAACGGTCCCCGGCTTCCTGGACGGGGACGTCAGCCTGGACCGGGGCGAGGCCGTGGTCCGCTACGATCCCGCCCGGACCAATCCGCGGGCCTTGGCCCAAGCGGTCGAGGCCAAGGCGGGTTACAAGACTTCCGTCGAACCCGCGGACAAAAAAGGGGTGGAGCCATGACGACCGGCAAAACGAAAAGTCCGGACGGGCGGGACCAAGAGGATTGCTGCAAGGTCCCGGCCCATCCGGCATCCGGCCGGACCCCGCGCGAGGTTTGCCCCCACTGCGGCACGCCGGGACGGCGTGTGCCTGAGTTGACGCTGCGATCCCTGCTGACGCCCATGGCCATGCGCCGCCGGGCGTCCGGGGACGCCTTCTTCTGCGCCCAGCCCGAATGTCCGGTGGTTTACTACGGCGCGGCGGGCCGCTTTGAACAGGGCGACCTGACCGTAAAGGTGCACCAAAAGGACCCCAGCCCCGCGACGCCGGTGTGCTACTGCTTCGGGCACAGCCCCGAGAGCATCGCCCAGGACCTGCGAATGGGCGGGGCCGACCCGGCCAAGACCATCAGCGCGAAGGTCCAGGCGGGCCTGTGCGCTTGCGAGGCACGCAATCCCCAAGGCTCCTGCTGCCTGGGCAACGTCACTAAGGTCGTCCAAAACGCCCGGGCGAAGGCACCGTCTTCCGCGGAACCCCTGGCCTGATGGGCGTGAAGACCTTGAAAAGCGGAAATCGGCCTCAAGTCCTTGGCTCCAAGGGTTGAGGCCCGACGGGCAACCGGCGCCGTTTCCGCGGGATGGCTTCGGGGTCCGAAGGCGGGTCCCCGCCGACAGGGCCATGCCGGGCATGGCGGGGATGTCGAAGCGCCCACATGACTCCAACACGAAGGGCGCCAGGAGATGTTGCTCCCTACGGGGAAGGCATAGGACAATGGCATCCAGGAGCGCTTGTGCGCGCGGGTGGGACCGTGAGGACCGCCCTGGAAGGGAATGACACGGGCGGCCCTGGGCTAGGAAAGGCGTGGTTTTGCCCGCATCCCGGGCGTGGTCAAGATCGCCATTCCGACGGGCGCTGAGCGTACGGCCGACCGGGCCCGCGGGCCCATGATCCGTATGGTTCCCCACCCGAACCCGGAAGGACGCCATGGAACATCCCGAAAAACGGCCGGGCAGCCCGCTTGGGGACGCCCTGGCCATGGATCCGGTCTGCGGCATGCGGGTGGACGTAACCGCGCCCAAGGGCGGTCGGCTGGAGCGCGACGGACACACCTTTTATTTTTGCAGCGAGTATTGCCACGACCATTTCGCGGCGGCGCCCCAGGACTACCTCAAGGCCCGGTGTCCGGTCTGCGGCGTGGAGTTGGACCGCGATGCGGCCCCGGCCTCCGAATGGCACGGTCAAGCCTGGTTCTTCTGCGGGATCCCGCACCACGACCGCTTCATGGCTGATCCTCCCGCCTACGGAGGGGAGCCCCTCGGGGCGGCCGATCCCGGGGCCCTCTACATCTGCCCCATGGATCCGGAGGTCGAGCAGGTCGGTCCCGGAATCTGCCCGGTCTGTGGCATGGCCCTGGAACCCAAGGATCCCCTCTCGGCCGACAACAGTCCCGCCCTGCGCGATGCCTTCCGCCGTTTCGCCGCCAGCGCCGCCCTGGCCGGACCCCTGGCGGTCCTGGTCATGGGCCGGCATCTTTTCGGTCTGGGCGGAGCATTCCTTGCCTCCGCAACGGGACAGAGGCTGCAGGCCGTCCTGGCGCTGCCGGTGGTGCTGTGGGGCGGCGGACCCATCTTCAAAAAAGCCTGGGTCAGCCTGCGGACCCGCAACCTGAACATGTACACCCTCATCGGCCTGGGGACCGGCACGGCCCTAACCTACAGCCTGGCCGCGCTGATGGTGCCCGGTGTTTTCCCGGACAAGTTTTGGCAAGTCGACCATGGCGTGCGCCAGCTCCCGCTGTACTTCGAGGCGGCGGCGGTGATCGTGGCGCTGGTGCTGATGGGGGATTGGCTGGAATTGCGGGCCCGCAGCCGCACGGGGGACGCCCTGAAGGCCCTGCTGGACCTGCAGGCCCACAGCGCCCTCCGCCTGAAGGACGATGGGACCGAGGAAGCCGTGGGGCTGGATCGGGTGAAGGTCGGGGACCGTCTGCGGGTCCGCCCCGGCGACACGGTGCCGGTGGACGGCGTGGTGCTGGAGGGGTCGAGTTGGCTGGATGAAAGTCGGTTGAGCGGCGAGAGCGCCCCGGTGGCCAAGGGCGTGGGCGCACGCGTGAGCGGCGCCACCCTCAACGGCCGGGGCGGCTTCGTGATGAGGGCCGAGCATGTGGGCAAGGACAGCCTGCTGGCCCGCATCGTGGCCCAGGTGGCCGAGGCCCAGCGCAGCCGGGCTCCCATCCAGCGTCTGGCCGACCGGGCCTCGGCCCTGTTCGTCCCGGCGGTGGTGGGCGTGGCCGCGCTCAGCTTCGCCGCCTGGGCCCTTTGGGGCCCCGAACCGCGGCTGGCTTATGCCCTGCTCAACGCGGTGGCGGTGCTGATCGTGGCCTGCCCGTGCGGCTTGGGGCTGGCCACCCCCATGAGCGTGATGGTGGGCACGGGCCGCGCCGCCCAACTGGGGGTGCTGTTCCGCAACGCCGAATCGCTGGAATCCCTGGGCGGCGTGGACACCCTGTGCCTGGACAAGACCGGGACTTTGACCGAAGGCAAGCCCACCCTGGTCGAACTGCTCACCGCCGAGGGGATCAGCCCCGAACAGGCCCTTGGCGCCGCCGCGGGCCTGGAACGCTCCAGCGAGCATCCCTTGGCTCAGGCGGTGCTGAGGGCCGCCGCCGAGCGCGGCGCGGTGCCCGCCCCGGTGACCGGCTTCCAGGCCGATCCGGGGCAGGGCGTGCGGGCGCATTTGGACGGCGCGCCATGGAAGTTGGGACGGGCGGGCTATGTGGGGCCGGTTCCCGAGGCCTGGATCCGGCGGGCCGAGGAACTGCAGGCCCGGGCCGCCACGGTGTTCTACCTCGACCGGGACGGCCAAGTGGTGGGCCTTCTGGCGGTGGCCGATCCCATCCGGGCCGGAACCCGCGACGCCCTGGCCCGCCTGCGGGGCGCCGGGCTGAAGCTGGTCATGCTCAGCGGGGACGCCCCCGCCACCGCCGAGGCGGTGGCCCGCCAATTGGGACTGGATGAGGCCCGCGGAGGCTTGTCGCCTTTGGACAAGGCCGCTGCCGTCAAGGCCCTGCAGGCCCAGGGAAACAAAGTCGCCATGGCCGGTGACGGGGTCAATGACGCCCCCGCATTGGCCGTGGCCACGGTGGGCATCGCCATGGGCACGGGCAGCGATGCCGCCAAGCTCAGCGCCGGCGTCACCCTGGTGCGCGGCGACTTGGCCGCCATCCACCGGGCCCTGGCCGTGTCCAAGGCCGTGATGCGCAACATCCGCCAAAACCTGGGCTGGGCCATCGGCTACAACGCACTGGGCGTCCCCATCGCCGCGGGCCTGCTCTATCCCTTCACCGGTCAATTGCTCAGCCCCATGTTCGCGGCCGCGGCCATGAGCCTGAGCTCGGTGAGCGTCATCAGCAACGCCCTGCGTTTGCGGCGTCTGAAGGTTTAAGGAGTTCCTGGTGAGGCTTTGGTCCCTGCATCCGGCCTACCTCGATCCCAAGGGCTTGGTGGCCCTTTGGCGGGAAGGGCTCCTGGCCCAGGCCGTGCTTCTGGGGCGCACCAAGGGATACCGGTTCCATCCCCAATTGGAGCGCTTCAAGGCCGCCCCCGCCCCTGCCGCGGCGGTGGCGGCGTACCTCCGGGCCGTGGCCCGCGAGGCCGCGTCGCGGGGGTACCGGTTCGACGAAAGCCGGATTTCCGGGCAGCCGGTCTCGGGCCGCCTGCGGGTCACGGACGGCCAGTTGGAGCTCGAACGCCGCCACCTTTTGGCCAAGTGCGCGTTGCGGGCTCCGGAACGATGCGCAGCCCTGCGCGCCGCCCGGCCCTTGCGGCCCCATCCCCTGTTCCGTGTGGTCGCCGGCGGACCAGCCGTCTGGGAACGCGCAGTCCCGAAGGGCAGGCCCTGACCCTGCGCCGGCGCCGTCAGAGCGCCCTGCGGCCGATCCGTATCCGCCAGACTTCGGGACCGTTCTCCAGCCGTTCCCAATCGAAGGCGGCGGGACGTTCCGCATTCATCTGGTGGAACAGCGGCATGGGGTCATGGTCGTTGACCAGTTCGAAAGCTTCGCCGGGCTTCAATCCGTCGAAGACCCGGAAGATGGTTGGATGTTTGTCGCGGGGCGGAATGACGCGGATATCCAGGATGATGCCCACGGTGGTGCCTCCAAGGGATGAAATGCGGGAAAGGCGGAACGCCCAGGCGCAGGATGGGTTCAAAAGCGAAGATGGGCAGTGACCCTGGTCGCAGGGGCCGTCACGGGGGACCTAGTCTCCGGAAGTCCTTGTTTTGCGATGTGGACCGGCCACGACCCACTCAATCTGCGGTTTGATGTCCTGAGTCATAGCGCGCTGGCCGGAACTACCCTATAACTGACGATGCCCAAGTGCGCGCTGACGGTGACGGCGCCAGAAAAAGGCCTTTCGTTGAAGGAACGGTGGTGGAACTTCGTCGCACGATCGTCGCGGGCCTGGTCATCGGGGCTGTGTTGGGACTGGGGGCCGGAACGCTTTCGGCCGCCGTGACGGTCAACATCAATTCAGGCAATCCCCGCTACCCCTACCCCCAGTTCGACGACTATCCCACCGGGCTCCAGACGCTGGCCGACTCCAGCCACAACCCCGTCGGCGTGACCCACATGGAGATGGAGCAGCGCGGGCGGGACGCCTGGCAGATCTTCGCCAATGAATTCGTGACCACCGGGGCCACCTACGGGGGGGTCCAGTACATCGACCCCACCGGAGGCTGTGGCCAGCCGCAGTGCACCGAAGGGGTCGGCTACGCGATGTTGGCGGCCGCCTACATGGGCGACAAGACGACCTTCGACGGCATTTTCTTTTTCATGCACGACAACGACATGCAGACCGAGCCGACCTTCGCCACCGGGGTCGTGCCCAATCCCACGTACGCATACGGCGCCCTGCCGCGGGACGGCACCAGCACGAACGATTCGGCCGCCGACGGCGACTTCGACATCGCGATGGCCCTGTTGATGGCCTGGTACCAATGGGGCGACAACCAGGGCCTGATCGCGGCCAACGGGACCCCGATCAGCTACAAGAACGAGGCGCTGGCCATGATGAAGGCCCTGGTGGACACCGCTCCCGGGACTTCGGGGACGACCGCGCGGGAGTTCTCCGGCGACATCGGCTTCGACGGCTACTTCACCAGCGGGGACACCTGGGGCGACGTCTCAACCTGGGCCGTGGGCCAGAACCCCGGGCCCGCCAACGCCGGTTCGTCGGAGTACGCCGACTACGCGCCTCCGGCCTACTTCCACGAATTCTATACCGCCCTCCAATCCCCGGTCTTCACCGCCTCGGCCACCCCCTGGGAGGTCTCGCAGTTCCAAAGGGGGGAGGCCGCCGCGGACTGGCTGATGGGGCAGTTCGCGGTCCAAGGCCTTTATCCGTTCGCCAGCCAGTACACGATCACGGGCGCGACCCCCGCCTTCACCAACGGCAACCAAGCCGAGACCTTCCGCATGCCCTGGAGGACCATCCTCAACTACGTTTGGCACGGCAACCCGACCACCTCCTGGGATCCCGTGAACCACGTCGTGGTCCCGGCCACGCCCAACACCTATGAATACACCGAGGCCCAGCGCCTGGACCCGATCATCCAGAATCCCGAGACCCTGGGCCAAGCCTGCGACATCCCCAGTTGGGGGACTTCGCCCATCACCTACCAGGGCACCCAGACCCTGGTCCAGAGTTACAACCTCAACGGGACTCCCAACGGAAGCTTCGCGCTGAATTGGCTCGACGGGACCCTGGCGCCGGCGGTGGTGGCCGACCAGGACTTCCATTCCATGGACGAGATGTTCCGCCAATGCGTCGTCCAATGGGACCAGACCAACGGCGGCCAGACCTACCTGGCCTCGACCCCGGTCTACTTCCACGGTTGGTTCCGCCTGCTGGGCATGCTGGTCATGACCGGGAACATGCAGCCACCCTCGGGGCTGGCCGAGCCGGACACCTCCGCGGCCATCCCGGCCAACATGAAGATCTACAAGAGCGTCAACCGCACCTACGCTTTCCCCGGCGACCTGGTGACCTACTACCTCAGCTACCGGAACTTCGCCTCGGTATCGGCCACGGCGGTCACCATCGTCGACACCCTGCCCTCCGAACTGACCTACGTGTCCTCCAACCCGCCGGCCACCGTCTCGGGGAACGTGTGCACCTGGGACATAGGCACCGTCCCGGGTCTCCAGGACCAGGACTACGCGGCCACCGTTGGCGGGGTGACGGTGGTGGCCCAGGTGAACCTGGACGCGCCGGTGCAAACTTCCGCCGAGAACGTCTGCCCGGTCTGCAACACGGCGAGCATCAGTTGCTCCAACGGCACGGGCTGGACCAGCAACCAGTACCCTGAGGACCCCTACGGCTGCTTCGACGGGACGGCCTCCTCCTGGGAGCAGACGGCGGTCATGCGGCGCAACTGCGTCGACATCGTGCCCACGGCCCTGAGCCTCATCAAGAGCGCCTCGCCGACCGTGGTCAACCCGACCGACACGGTGACCTACACCCTCACCTACCAGAACAACCAGGTGCCCTTCCTCGACGGCGGCCGGCCCGGGGTGGTGGTGTCCTTCGCCAACGGCGGCATCTCCAACGCCGCCACGCAGTTGGCCATCGGCATGAAGATCTGGAACGACGCCGACATCGGCTACATCAACTACGGCAACTACCGCATCAGCTACTACCTCAACCAGCCCATGTACCCGGCGGGGAGCTGGAACGTGGCCAACTCCTACTACCTGCCGGCCGGGGCCCCGCCCATCACGGTCACCCAGGAGAGCCTCACTCCGGGGGCCACTTGGGACCAGCGGTTGATCATCCAGCCCGGCGCGGACTTGGGGGAGATGACGCCCAACCTGTACCACTATTCCGGGACGCCCTCGAACATCCACCAGGGCTCCCTGGCCCAGCTCGCGACCGAGTGGCTCGTCAACGCGGCAGGCTTCCCCAGCGTCAATTGGACCGGGGACTGGTCCGCCGACCCCTTGGCCACGGACCCGAATGTGCCTGCGGTGGACGGCCTCTTCCCGGTGTCCCCGGACTGGACCCTGGACTGCCAGCCCTCCCAGCCGGTGACCCAGCTCTACCCGCCGCCGGACGAGTGCGCGCCGCCCGCGGGCCTGCACCAGGTGACCAACCTGCTGGTGGAGGAATGGGACGGCTACACCTGGCGCCGGGTCTTCGGCACCGGGCCGGTGTCCGGACGCCCGATGACCGACGTCGTCATCAGCGACACCCTGCCGTCGGGCGTCACCTTCGGGGGGTTCGTCGGCCTGACCGGGACGGTGAACGGGAACGTGGTCAGTTGGGACATCCCGACCCTTGAAGTGAACCAGACGGGCCAGGTCGGCTGCTGGGTGACCGTCAACAACATGGCCTGCCCCGCGGACGTGACCCTGACCAACAACGCCGTGATCGCGGCCCTCAACGAGGACCCGGTGACCGCCTCGGCGGGAGTGAACGTGACCTGCAACCCGCTCCCCACGCCCACCCCGCCCTTCGTCAAGTCCGCCCAACCTTCCACCGTCGGGGTGGGCGGAAACATCACCTACACCCTCGCCTACAACGCGCCGACCCCCTTGACCACGGTGTCGGACGCCCTTTCCAACTCCGCGACCCTAACGAACTGGACCTCGGTCAACGGCACGGGCCAGTGGGTGATCAACGGCGGGGCCCTGACCGAGAACAGCTACGGGACCTTCGCCTTGGCCCAGAACGAAACCCTGGCCCTGGACACCACGGTCACCGCCAGCCTGGAGGTCTCCAATTCCCAGTGGGCCGGGCTGATCCTGAGGGACACCGGGAACAACTACTACCTGGCCAAGGCCACCGAAAACGGCGCCTACGGCGAGATCGAGTTCGTCAAGGTGGTGAACGGGGCCGAGACCGTCCTGGCGACCGATTCCGGGGGCGCGGACCTGCCGCTGCCGGCGACCTACTTCCAACTGCGGGTCATCGCCTCGGGCGCCGCGGGGAACACGTTCACCGTGCAGTACAACACCGGCGCGGGCTGGGTGACGGTCCTCACCACGACCGATTCCACCTTCACCGCGCCCGGGCTCGCCGGGGTCGAGGTCGAAAGCAGCGGTTCGTCCTTCGAGAACTTCTCCGCGACCTTGGACCGAGCCTCCTGCGTGGAGGTCTGGGACACCGTTCCGGCGGACACCACGTTCGTCTCGACCACCCCGGCGGCCCAGACCGCCCCGGCCTCGGGCGGCACCGGCCTGGTTCTCTGGAACATCGGCACCGTCGTCGAAGGGAACGTCTACAGCGAAACCCTGACCGTGCGGGCGGCCTCCTGCCCGCCCACGGGGTTGGTGTCCAACCAAGCCTCCATGGGCCTGGTCGACTGCGCGGCGCCAGTGGTGTCCATCAACAACGCAGCCTTGGCGACCGCCCTCGGCCAGACGTCGAATGACGTGGCCACCACCGTGACCTGCGGCACGTTGACCCCCACCCCCACGGCCACGGCGACCGTGACCGCCAGCCCCACGGCGACGGCCACGGCCAGCCCCACCGCGACGGGCACTCCGACGGCCACGGCGACGGGGACCGCGACCCCCACGGCGACGGCGACCGCCAGCCCCACGGTCACGGCCAGCCCGACCTCCACAGCGAGTCCGACGTCCACGGAGACGGGAAGCCCCACCGCCTCCCCGACTTCGACGGTGACGGACACTCCGTCGGGCACCCCCACCGATTCGCCGACGCCCACCCCCAGCCCCACCGACACGCCGGTCTACAC
>DAIDJD010000129.1 GCA_027451505.1 candidate division FCPU426 bacterium | reverse complement strand
TAGACGCGCACGTAGTCGACCAGCATGGTCTGGGGGAACGCGGTCCCCGAGGGGCTTCCCGCGGTCCCGCCCACGGCGAGGTTGAGGAGGATGAAGAAAGGGTGGTTGAAGACCCAGGTCCCGCCCGAGGGCAGGTCCGCGGCCGTGAGCGTCTGGTAGGCGGTGCCGTCGACGTAAAAGACGATCTGGGTCGGGCTCCACTCCGCGGCGAAAAGGTGGAAGCCGGAGGTGAAGGTCCCGCTGGGCAGGGTGTAGTTCGTGCCGACGCCGCTGCCGCCGTTGTAATCCCCGCCCCCTGGCGCCACGGGCCCGTGGATGTGGCCGCCGATGACGTTGGAGGCGTCGTACTGGCCGATGTTCTCCATCAAGTCGATTTCGCCGCAGGCCGGCCACCCGGACGAGGCGATGTTGGATCCCAGCATCCAGAACGCCGGCCAGACCCCGACGCCCCAGGGGATCTGGATGGAGGCCTCGACGCGGCCGTAGGCCTGGTCGAAAAGTCCCTGGGTCTTGAGCCGCGCCGAGGTGTAGGAGCCCGCGGTATCCACCGCCGTGATGGCCAGATGCCCGGCGCCGTCCTGCTCCACGTTGGCCGTCGCGCTGGTGTAGGTCTCAAGCTCGCCGTTGCCCCAGCCACCGCCTCCCAGGTCGTAGGTCCAGCGCGTGGGGTCGGGCGGCGTCCCGGCGGGCCCGTTGAATTCGTCGTCCCACACCAGGGTCCAGGTCGGGTCGGCGCGCAAAAGGGCCGGGCCGGCCAAGACCAGGCACACGAACAGGGACCGCGCAAAGAAAAAAAACCGCCTGGAACCCACCCCGGACACCTCCCCGCCGCCTCCTGCGCGGCCGGGGATAAGTGTAGCAGAGGGGGCCTGGGGATGGTTCCGGATTCCGGCGGGCCTTGACGCCGGTCCCCGGCTACCTCAGGACCATGATGCGCGTGAAGCGGGATTGGGAAACCGCCTGCCCGCGGTCCGCCCTCACCTGGACATAGTACAGCCCGTTGGGCAAGCGCCCCAAGGCGGACGGAAGGGCCACCGGGTTCCACCCTATCCCCAGGGGACCCGTGCGGAAGCCCAGCGCCAGCACCAGGGACTTGGTGTAGATGCGCACCTCCAGGGCGTCCGCCGGCCCGGCGAGATCCACGGCCAACTGGTATGGATTCGGGTCGGGAACCCCGAAGATCCCTTGGACCACCAGGGGTCCCCCCGCAGGAACCGTGGTTGTGGCCCGGGTTGGGACGGACGTCGATTGCGGCGAGGGCGTCCCGCTGGTCGTGGCCGTCCGGGTGGGGCTGGCCGTGGCTGTCCAGGTCGCGCTGGCCGTTGCCGTCCAAGTGGGGCTGGCTGTGGCCGTCCAGGTCGCGCTGGCCGCAGGGCTGGTTGTCGCGCTCGCGACCGCGCTCACCGTCGCGCTCGGCTCCGGGCTCGCGGCGGGCGTGGACGTGGCCGCCACCGCGCTGGCCGTTGCGCTCGGCTCCGGGCTCAGGGCGGGCGTGGATGTGGCCGCCACCGCGCTGGCCGTCGCGCTCGGTTG
>DAIDJD010000128.1 GCA_027451505.1 candidate division FCPU426 bacterium | reverse complement strand
CGTGTCCGTCCACGTGACCGTCCGCGTCGAAGTCGGCGTCCAAGTCGGCGTGACCGTGTCCGTCGCCGTGTCCGTCCACGTGATCGTCTGCGTCGAAGTCGGCGTCCAAGTCGGCGTGTCCGTGTCCGTCGCCGTGTCCGTCCACGTGACCGTCTGCGTCGAAGTCGGCGTCCAAGTCGGCGTGTCGGAGGGCGTGTTCTCCGGCGTGTCGGTCGACGTTGGGGTGTCCGTCGCCGTCGGCGTCGAAGTCGGCGTGTCGGTTTGGGTGGACGTCACAGTGGCCGTGTCGGTCTGGGTCGGCGTGTCCGTCGAGGTCGCGGTGTCCGTCCACGTGATCGTCTGCGTCGACGTCGGCGTCCAAGTGGAGGTGTCCGTCGCCGTCGGCGTGTCGGTGGGGCTGTAGATCACGGTGTCGGTCGGGGTCGCGGTGGACGTCGCCGTCGCCGTGGACGTGGGCGTCGCCGTCGGCGTGTCCGAAGCCGTGTCGGTCGAGGTTGAGGTCGGCGTCGAGGTCGACGTCGAGGTCGGGGTCGACGTGGGCGTCGCAGTCGGCGTCGCCGTGGAGGTCGGCGTCGACGTCGGCGTGGCCGTGGGCGTCGAAGTCGGCGTCGCCGTGGGGCTCGGGGTCGGCGTGGAGGTCGACGTGGAGGTCGGCGTCGGCGTCGGCGTGTCCGTCGGCGTTCCGCAGAGCACGCCCAGGTTGGTCTCGTTGGAGACGACCGCCGCGGCGTACGTCACTCCCATCTCCGCGGTGTTGGTGATGGTGTTGGTCCCGGCGCAGGCCACGGTGCCGGTCCAGGTGAAGGAGCCCGTGCCCGGATACAGGAGCCCGTTGATGGCGCCGTTGAGGTTGTTGGTGAAGTTCCATTGGACCTTGGTGCCCGGCACCACCTGGGCCGTGGGCGAGGAGGACACGTAGTTGATGCCCACGGGCACGGTGTCCACCAGCGCCGCGTTGTCCAAGGTCAAGTCGCTGTAGACGCGGAAGTTGTCATAGCCGGCCTGCCCATTCTGGCCCCCCACGCCCGGAAGCCAAGTGCCCGCGCAGCCGAACCCGTTGGGGTCGGTGAAGGTGATCATCCAACCCGCAGGCTCGGGGGTTCCGGTGGGCCAATATTTGGCGTAGATCGTGTCCTGGCAGGGCCCCGAGGTGCAGGCGCATCCCGCGCTGGGGACCTCCTCGACATCGACGGTGTACCAGGTGTTCTGGCTCACCGTCCCGCACTCCGTGGATTCAGCGACGGAGTAGACCGAGTTCGCCGGAATCCCGAAATTGGTGCCGGCGCCGGCGTTGGTGTTCTTCTGGATGAAAAGGTGGCCCAGCCCCTCGTTGCCGGCCGTGACCGAGGTGGTGCCGCAGGTGCCCGCCGGAAAGTTGGCGTTGTAGGGCGGGTTGGGATCGGCACTGGTGGAGTAGGCGTCGACCGAAAGGATCACGGTGTAGTTGTCCCCGAAGTTGGGGTCCGCAGGGTTGTCGTCAGTGCGCAGGACAATGCTGACGTCCTCCTGGCTGTCCCCGGACTGCATCAGGTTGACGTCGGAGACCACCTGGCCGCCGCAGAAAGACACCCCGGTCGACGGAGGGCAGGAGGCGTCCAGGGGCGAGACCCCCATGGCCGGACAGGTGTTGAGCAGGTAGTTGTAGCCCGTGTCGGAGTACCCGCTGTTGGGGTAGTACAGGTAGTTGCCGCTCTCGGAGTTGGTGTTGTTGACGATGTCCCAGGTGGCGTAGTAGGAGGTGGTGCCGCTTTCGGCGACCCAGGTGTTGGAGGTGTCCCCGGTGAGGGAGGAGCCGGGGTAGGTCGTGTTCGAGGGACCGAGCTGGTAGTTCCCCTGGGTGGCCGTGTCGAAGCTGTCGAAGCAATCCAGTTGGGTGCCCACGAAGTTGTAGTTGAGCACGTAGTTGATGACCGTGCCCACGGGCTCGACCGTGCCGTTGGGGATGGCCACCCCGCCGAGGTTGAGCTGCTGCTTGACCAGGGAAAGGTTGGTCGCGCCGGCCGTGGTGCAGGTCTCGGAGGTCGCCGAGGTGAAGGGCCCGCTGGAGGAACACGCCGCGCAGGCCCCGGCGGTGTTGCAGATCGATCCGGTGCAGCCGCTGTCGGCGACTTCCACGTAGAGCGTGCCGCTGACGGTTTGCCCCGCGGTGGCGTTGGGCGCCTGCCAGGTGAGGGTCTGCCCCGCCGGCGTTACGGCCGAGTTGTTGATGGGGTTGGTCGACTCGTCCACGATGGTGAGGCAACCCGGCAGCGTGTCCTGGATGAAGTTGTTCGAGGTGCCGGTGAAGCTGTAGTTGATGAAGTAGAGGCTGTCATGGCCCGACACCAGCTCGGAGTCGATGCTCTTGCTCAGGCTCAACGCCGGCGTGGAGGGGCAGGTGGTGGGAACGGTGTAGGAGATGGTTTCGAACCCTTCGGTCGGCGGTTGGGTCCCCAGGTAGTTCCCGTAGTCCACGGCCACCATCAGCACATAGGTCTGCCCCGGGATCATGGTGGCGGGCAACTCCATGTTGAAGGTCACGTCATAGGTCTGGCCGGTGTAGGTGAGCTGGTTGGCCGAGACGTAACCGGCGTTGTTCGGGTAGGTGGAGCTACCCCAATTCTGCTTGTCGGTTTCGGGATCCGGTGTCGAAGGGCTGGTGGTCTGCTGGATCACCCACCAAGCCGGGTTGGGCTTGGAGGCGTTGGGTTGGGTGGTGGTGTCGAACCCGGTGCATAGATAGGTGCTGCCGGTCGGGAGCCATTCCGCCTCAATGGTCACGTTCTGGTTGTTGTTCAAGGCGGTGCGGGTCATGTCGAGCGTAAGGGGAAATTCCCCGCCCGGGCAGGTCCCGGCGATGCCCGACGTCATGGTAATCGAAAGGTTCGTCCCATTGAACGTGCACGACCCAGCCGCATGGACCCCTGCGGCCTGGAATAGGAGCACGAACAGGACACCCGTGAGTCGCTTCATGAACCGTTCCTTGAGGGACCTTGGCGCGGTCTCCCGCGCCGGCTCCGTTGGGGCCACCCAGCCCCACTTCTTCGCCACCGGACGTTCTGCCCGCCATTATAGGGACACGTATTATAGCAAGTCGGCTCCAAAATTGTGTGGTGAGCGTCTTGGGATCATGTTGATTTTACATGGTGTTTCTAGAGTTGATGGGTTCAAACGCGGCGATTTCGAAACGTGGAACCAAAATCTGGATGCTCCCCCAATGCCGCTATAGCCATCGCCCACACCACCCAGAGGCGCACATTCGTTCGTCCCAAAATCCCCACGAACGCATCCCGAACCCAACCCATGTGCCGGGAAACGCCCCTAACGCAAGGGGGCCACCTCAACGGTGGCCCCCTTTGTTTTACATCCTTCTAAACGTTCCTGAGACTTTAGTGCCCCCGCACCACCCGCACCGGCATCCCATCGCGCATCGCCGCCACCGGCCCGGTACCAGAGTAGAACTGGACATCGTCGGCATAGAGATCCGCTTCCTTGCCCCGGACGATCGCTTCGATCTCCACCTGTTTCACCGCCGCGATGGAAAAGGCGCTAAAGCTGGCATACTGGGTCTGGGCGAAGAACAACTCCGTGCCGCCCGCTCCCTGGTCGGAATGGTAGCCTGAGGAGGTTCCATTGTCCGACCCGGCTGAACCGCCCACCGTGCCCGCCGCCGGGAAGGGAACGACATATTGCGTCCACTGGGTCTGGCTCAGACTCGAGGCCGCCACCTGGAAGAACCAAATGTTGCCGGAAGATGCGGTGAGCGTGCTTCCGATGGCAATGCCGTAGACCTGGGCCGGATCGCTGTTGGGCCCCAGTTCCAACAGTACGCTCATGCCTGCGGCCCCGCTGGTTGGGAAGGTGGAAATGAAGGAATTCGAGGAGAGGTCCACCGCCGTGGTGGTTAACGCCGCCACGTTCGCCGTCATGTTCAGGTAAGGGAAGGCGCTCGTGTTCGTGCACGCGGGCGAACCGTACTGCCCGTTGAAGTCGCCCACCCAGCCTGAAAAATGGGCCGCGTGGCTCGCGGTAGGGTCGCCCGTGGCATTGGCCGCGGACACGGTGTCGGTCACTCCGTCGTAGGTCACCGAACTCAGGTTGGGTGTGCCCGGAGGCGCCACATAACCCGGGCAGTCCGTGGCCGTGAAGCTGTCCACGTTCGTGCTCCAGTAGCCGCCCCAGTTGTCCGCGGTCCCGTCCTCAAAGTCCGAGAACAGGCCGCTGAACACGTTGCCCGTGGTCCCGGTGGGGCAGAGGGTGTTGGTGGCGCTGTTGAAGATCACGCTTCCCACGTAAAGCTCCGTGGAAATGACGCCCGAATTGCCGTAATTGGCCGGCTGCACCTCCACCCCGACCAAATACCCGTTGGTTCCGTTGAGATCCCCGGCCGTCGCCGTCACCCCGGTGCTGTTGCTGGTGACGGTGAAGTCACTGATCGGGACCACAGCGGTGTACCATGTCGGGCTCCCGGTGCTGACGCTGGGCGGGATGAACTGGGGACCGCCGACCAGGAAGTTGTCCAGACTCAACACCGCCGTCTGCACGGTGTAACTGGCGCCGCTGGGCTCGTACACCAAGCTCACGCCGGGAACGATCAGGCTGGGATTCGTGGTCCCGTTCAGGGGTGGAATGGCCACGGTGATCGAAAGGGCCGTGTACGTCCCCGTATCCACGGTCTCGGTGATGGGTTGGTTGGCGCCCCAGAAGCCCGTCGAGAATTCCACGGCCGAGGCGTAGGCGGTGGAGGAGAAGGTGATGTCGACGTAATTCGCGCTTCCTCCAGGACCCGACCCGGTGACCGGAACGAACCCATCCGTGCCCCCGGCCGTGAACTCGTTCGTCGTCTGCGTCACGTCCCCTGCCGAGGCGGAAGCGCCATACAGGTTCGGCCAGCCCCCGGCCATCGGCGTGGAGGTCGAAGTCGGCGTGAGAGTTTCCGTCGGCGTCGGGCTGGCCGTCGCGCTTTGGGTGGCCGTCGGGGTGGTCGACGGAGTCGCGGAAATGGTGGGGGACGGCGTGACCGTCGGGGTCGGCGTCTTGGTGCCGCCGCCACCCATGATGGAGGGCGTCGGGCTCTTGTAGAGGGGCGAAAGCGGATCGTTCGGGTTGGTGCGCCCGGTGGGATGGTCCAGCCAGAAGTACTTGATGTCGGCATGCAGGGTCAAACCCAGCCCCAAGCCGAACAGCACTCCGAAGGCCAGGATGGCCCACTTCATCTTCTTCACCGCGTGCTTCATAGCGCCCCTCTGGCAGTCCGGTTGCCCCCGGATGCACCTTTAGAAAGCGAACCTGTCCGTAGGTTTCGAAAAATCGTCTTTTAAATCCGCCTAGAATTGCATTAGGCGGACTTTTGCGCCCCAGGCGCCGTCTTGGAGCAGACCCAGCTGCACAGGATGATCCTGGGAACCATCCAGGCCCAGGGCCGACGTCACGGGCCTCGCCCCGATGACCGCGTCCACCAAGTTGAAGGTATAGGCGGCGATGAAGGTCACGGCCAACACATTGTTGACCGTGGCCATGGTGTTCCAGGTGTTGTAGGAGTTGTTGAACTGGCTCTGCGAGGCTCCCGCGCCCAGGGAGTTGTAGGTGCTGCGGGCGTTGTCCCCCACGATGTAGGTGCCCACCGTGCCGATGAGGCTTCCCAGGGTCACCCCGCCGATGATCCAGGCTTCTGTGGTATGCCCATTGTAATATTGTCCCCACCCCGGCAGGATGGCCGAACGCCACAGGGGCTGGGGCCAATCCGTGGGCCCATTGGCGACCTGGACCCCTGCGGAGGTGGCAGCCTCGGGCGCATAACGGGCCAGGAAGGCCTTGAGCCCGTTGTTGTCCGGGTTGATCTGGAGGGAGCGCTGGTAGGCGGTGACCGCGTCGGTCTTGTCGGACTTGGCGTAGTAGCAGTTGCCCAGATCCTGGTAAGCGGCGGCGTTGTTGGGATTCGCCGAGGTCGCCAGGTTGAACTGCTGGATGGCGGAGTCGTACTGGCCGGCGGAATAATACTGGCGGCCCAAGGCCATGGGGTCCGCCGCCGGGGCGCTCTGGGCGCCGTAGGCCGACAGGCGCTGCACAAAGGTGGCCAGCTGGGCATCGTTGGGATCAAGCTGCAGGGCGTATTTGTAGTACTTCAGGGCCCCGGCATAGTCCTTCTTCATCACTAGGCAGTTGCCCACGCCCTTCCAGGCCGCGGCATCGGAGCTGTCGGCCTTGGCCGCCGTGGAAAAGGCCTGCATGGCCGGGTCGTACTGCTGTTGGCTGTACAGGCGTTGCCCATAGGCAACCCATTGTGCGGAGAGGTTCGCGTCCGCGGCCCTCGCCACCGAGGGAACCCAACAGACTCCCCACCCCAGGGCCGCCGTCAAAACAGCGTTTCTAAACATAAAAACCCCTCCGAGGGCCAAAGTGACGTGGCGGAAAGTATAAGGGCCAGGGGGGGAGAAATCAAAAGGAATCTGACATTCCTGCCTTCCCCGCCCCCCGCCTCACCCAAAAGTCAGGCGGACTGCGCTTCCCAGGCTGCGGCCGGGTCCAGGATGGAGGCGGCCAATCCGGGCCCTCGGTACACGAAGCCCGTGTACACCTGGACCAGGCTGGCCCCCAAATCCCGCTTGCGCCGGTAATCCTCGAACCCAAAGACCCCCCCCACCCCTATGAGCGGCACCCGGCCTCGGGTGTGCCGGGCCACGGCCCCCAGGCAGAGGTCCGAAAGGCGCGCCAAAGGCCGGCCCGAAAGGCCGCCTTCAGGATGGGGGCCGGGATCCAGGCCTCCCCGACCCAGGGTGGTGTTGGTCAGGATCAAGCCATCGGCGCCCCCCTCCAAGGCGGCGTCGACCGAGGCCAGGAGTTCCCGACGCGGCAGGTCGGGAGCGAATTTCACGAAAAGCGGCTTGGCCCGTCGGGCCCCCCCCTGGCGGCCCCGCGGCGCCGGCCCCAGGGCCCGGGAAAGCGCGCGGACCAGGGCCCGCAGGCTGGGGGGGCCCTGCAGGCGGCGCAGCCCCGGGGTGTTGGGGGAGCTGACATTCACGGCCAGGTAGTCGGCCAGGGGCGCCAAGCGCTCCAGGGAGTACAGGTAGTCGTCGGCGGCCCGCTCCAAGGGGGTGGCCTTGCCCTTGCCCAAATTCACGCCCACGGGATGGGCGGGCCAACGCCCGGAAGCGCGCAGCCGGGCCAGGCGGGCCGCCACGGCGTCGGCCCCAGGGTTGTTGAACCCAAAACGATTGATGAGGGCTTGGCTGCCGGGATAACGGAAGACCCTGGGCCTGGGGTTGCCGGGCTGGGCCCGGGCCGTGACCGTTCCCAGCTCCACATGGCCGAAGCCGAGGTGGATCCAAGCGTCGACGGCGCGCGCCGCCTTGTCGAAGCCCGCGGCCAGGCCCAGGCGGTTGGGGAAGGCCAGTCCCAGCACCTCCGCGGCCAGGCGCGGATCGTCGCGGCGCAGCCAGGGCGCCAGGGCCGGCAGCGCGGGCCGGGCCGCCCCGAGCGCGGTGAAGGCCGCCCGGTGGGCGGCCTCGGGGGGCAGGGCGAAGAGCAGGGGTCGGAGGAGGCGGTACACGGGCCTCAGCCCCGGCGGCGGCGGGACGGGCGGGGATGGTAGTCCTGAAGGGCCTTGACCCGCACCCCGCCGAGCCGCGCCATGGAGGCGATGCCGTGGACGGTCTCCGAGGCCGCCGAAAGGGTGGTGACGCAGCTCACCCCCCCGCGCAGGGCCGCCCCGCGGATGTGGAAGTCGTCGGAAAGCGCCCCCTTGCCGGCCGGCGTGTTGATGACGAGGTCGATCTTCCCGGCGCGGATGAGGTCCACGACCGTGGGGGCGGCCTCGTGGACCTTGTGGACCACCTCCACCCGTATGCCCCGGGTGCGCAGGGCATGGGCCGTGCCCCGCGTGGCGTAGATCCGGAAACCCAGGCGCTCCAGCTCGCCGGCCACCAGGCAGCCCTGGCGCTTGTCCTTGTTCTTGACGCTGAAGAACACCGCGCCCTTGACCGGGAACTTGAGGTTGGCGCCGAGCTGGCTCTTGGCGAAGGCCAGGCCGAAATCCGCGTCCAGCCCCATGACCTCGCCGGTGGACTTCATCTCCGGCCCCAGCACCGTGTCGGCGCCCGGGAACTTGGCGAAGGGGAACACCGCCTCCTTGACCGAATGGTGGGCGGTGCGCCAGTGGTCCCGCCGGGGGTCGATGCCCTGGGCCCTCAAGCCGCGGCCCGCCATCACCCTCGCCGCCACCTTGGCCCAGGCCACGCCCGTGGCCTTGCTGACGAAAGGCACGGTCCGGCTGGCGCGGGGGTTGACCTCGAGCACGTAGACGCGCTCGGCCTTGACCGCGTACTGGACGTTCATCAGGCCCCGCACCTTGAGCGCCAGGGCCATGCGGCGGGTGTAGTCCTTGATGGCGTCGATCTGGTCCTCGCGCAGGGTGAACGGCGGGATGACGCAGGCGCTGTCGCCGGAGTGGATGCCGGCCTCCTCGATGTGCTCCATGATGCCCGCCACCACCACGTCCCGCCCGTCGCAGACGCAGTCGACGTCGACCTCGATGGCGTCCTCCAGGTACTTGTCCAGCAGCACCGGGTGCTCCGGGGCCACCCGCGCCGCCACCTCGAAGAGACGCTCCAACTGGCCGGGATCCTGCACCGCCTCCATGGCCCGACCCCCGAGCACGTAGCTGGGGCGCACCATGACCGGGTATCCGATCTCGGAGGCCACCCGGCGGGCCTCGGCCAGCGAGCGGGCCACCCCGTGGGCCGGCGAGGGGATGCCCAGGCCGTCCAGCAGCTTGCCGAAGCGCCCGCGGTCCTCGGCGATGTCGATGCTGTCCGGGCTGGTGCCCAGGATGGGCGCCCCCGCGCGCAGCAGCGGCACGCTGAGCTTGAGCGGCGTCTGCCCGCCGAACTGCACGATGACCCCCCAGGGGCGCTCGCGCTCGACCACGTTGAGCACGTCCTCGCGGGTCAGCGGCTCGAAGTACAGGCGGTCGCTGGTGTCGTAGTCGGTGCTGACGGTCTCCGGGTTGCAGTTGACCATCACCACCTCGAAGCCGTCCTCGCGCAGCGCGAAGGCGGCGTGCACGCAGCAGTAGTCGAACTCGATCCCCTGGCCGATGCGGTTGGGGCCGCCCCCCAGGATGACGATCTTGCGGCGCTTCGTCGGGGGGGCGTCGCCGGAGGATTCCCAGGCGGAGTAGAGGTAGGGCGTGCGGGCGGCGAACTCCCCTGCGCAGGTGTCGACCTGCAGGTACTCCGGGCGCAGGCCCAGTCCGAGGCGATGGGCCCGCAGCCGTTCCTCCCCGATCCCGCAGAAGTCCGCGACCTGGCGGTCGGAGAAGCCCAGGCGCTTGAGCCCGCCCAGGCGCCCCCTGTCGAGCGCCCGGCGCCAGCCCAGGCGCCGGACCGCGCCCCGCGCCGCGGTCTCGGCCGCCAGGATGGACCGCATCCTCCCCAAGAACCAGGGGTCGATGCCGCTGAGGGCGTGGATGCGCGCGTCGCTGAAGCCGGCCCGCATGGCGTCCTTGATGTGGAACACCCGCTCCGCCCGAGGCACGCGCAGGCGGTCCTCCAGTTCGGCGCGGGAGGGGCGCGTGCCCGGGGCGGCCTCCACCCAGCCCGCCTTGCCGGTCTCCAGGGAGCGCAGGGCCTTCTGGAAGGCCTCCTCGAAGCACCTCCCTATGGCCATGGCCTCGCCCACGCTCTTCATCTGCGTGGTCAGGGTCGCGTCGGCCTCGGGGAACTTCTCGAAGGTGAAGCGCGGCGCCTTGACCACGACGTAGTCCAGGGCTGGCTCGAAGCTGGCCGGGGTGGAGCGGGTGATGTCGTTGGGGAGTTCGTCGAGGGTGTAGCCGACCGCCAGCTTGGCCGCGATCTTGGCGATGGGGAAGCCCGTGGCCTTGCTCGCCAGCGCCGAACTGCGCGAGACCCGCGGGTTCATCTCGATGACCACCAGGCGCCCGTCGCGCGGGTTCACCCCGAACTGGATGTTGGAGCCGCCCGTGTCCACCCCGATCTCGCGGATGATGGCCAGCGCCGCGTCGCGCATGCGCTGGTATTCCTTGTCGGTGAGGGTCTGGGCCGGGGCCACGGTGATGCTGTCGCCGGTGTGCACCCCCATGGGGTCGAGGTTCTCGATGCTGCAGACGATGACAACGTTGTCCGCGCGGTCGCGCATGACCTCGAGCTCGTACTCCTTCCAGCCGAGCACGCTTTCCTCGACCAAAACCTGGGAAACCGGGCTCTGGGCCAGGGCGTAGGAGGCCTTGGCCTCGAACTCCGCGGCCCGGTGCACCACCCCCCCGCCCGTCCCGCCCAGGGTGAAGGCCGGCCTGAGGATGAGGGGGAACCCCAGTTCGCGCGCCGCCGCCCGGGCCTGGGCCATGTTCCGGACGGTGCGGCTGCGGGGCACATCCAGGCCGATCTTGATCATGGCGCGCTTGAACAGCTCGCGGTCCTCGGCCTTGGCGATGGCGGCCTCGTTGGCGCCGATCAGGCGCACGCCGTGGCGCTTGAGGACCCCGGAACGCGCCAGGGCCATGGCCGTGTTGAGGCCGGTCTGTCCGCCCACGGTCGGCAGCAGCGCGTCGGGGCGCTCGGCCTCGATGATGCGCTCGCAGGCCTCCGGGGTCACGGGCTCGATGTAGGTGCGGTCGGCGAAGTCCGGGTCGGTCATGATCGTGGCCGGGTTGGAATTCACCAGCACCACCCGGTAGCCCTCCTCCTTGAGGGCCTTGCAGGCCTGGGTGCCGCTGTAGTCGAACTCGCAGGCCTGCCCGATGACGATGGGGCCGGCCCCGATGATCATGATGGTCCTGATGTCGGTGCGCTTGGGCATGGATCGAAGACCTTCCGTTGGGCCCCCGGACGGGGGCCGGGGATCAGGCGCGGCCCCAGGCCGTCGGGAAGCGCCGCTTCAGGGGGGGCGGGACGGCCCGGCGGGAGCGCATGAGCGCCACGAAGCGCCCGAAGAGGTGGTTGGCGTCGTGGGGGCCCGGGCTGGCCTCGGGATGGTACTGGACCGAGAACACGGGCAGGCGCCGGTGGCACAGCCCCTCGATGACCTGATCGTTGAGCCCCTGGTGGCTGACCAGGACCGTCCCCCCCGGCAGGCTGCCGGGCACCGTGGCGAAACCGTGGTTCTGGCTGGTGACCTCGACCCTCCCGGTGGCGCGGTCCCCCACGGGCTGGTTGGCCCCCCGGTGGCCGAACTTGAGCTTTCCCATGCGTCCGCCGAAGGCCAGGGTCAGCATCTGGTGGCCCAGGCATATCCCGAAGATCGGAACGCGGGACTCGAGGAGGCGGCGCACCGTGGCGGCGACGTGGGCCACGGCGTTGGGGTCCCCGGGTCCGTTGCTCAGGAAGACCCCATCGGGCTTGAGCCGCAGGACGCCCTCGGCCGGGGTCGAGGCCGGGACCACCGTGACGCGGCAGCCCCGCGAGACGAGGTTGCGCAGGATCGCGAACTTGACCCCGCAGTCCACCGCCACCACGTGCAGCCCCTTGCCGGAGCCCCAAGCCCCGGCCCCGCGCCCCCTCCCGGCCAAAGCCCGCTCGCTGGGCTCCGCCCCGGCGATGCCCGACTCCAGGGGGGACGTCCAGGCGTAGGGGCGCTCCGCGCTCACGCGCGCCACCCAATCGACCCCCACGTAGGGCGGGGAGGCCTGGGCCCGGGCGACCGCCTCCCGGACCCCCACCCGGCCCCGCAGCACCACCGCGCGCTGGGCCCCGGAATCGCGCAGGGCCTTGACCAGCCTGCGGGTGTCGATCCCGGCGATCCCTGGGACTCCCTGGGCCTTGAGGAAGGCGTCCAGGGAGCCCGTGGCGCGGAAGTTGCTCGGAGCGGTGGGAAGCTCCCGCGTGATGAGCGCCCCGGCCCAGACGCGTCGGCTCTCCATGTCCAGCGGGTTGACCCCGGTGTTGCCGATATGCGGGCAGGACATGCACACCAACTGCCCGGCGTAGCTGGGGTCGGTAAGGACCTCCTGGTAGCCGGTCATGGAGGTGTTGAAGCAGGCCTCCCCGTGGGCCTCCCGGGTGGCCCCGAAGGCGAGGCCGTGAAAGACCTCCCCTCCCTCGAGGGCCAGGGTGGCCGCCGCGTCGCGGATCATGAGCTTCCCCCTAGAAGTTCCAGCGCTCGCCGGTGACGCGCTCGTAGGCCTCGACGTACTTGGAGCGGGTGCGGTCGATGACCTCCCGCGGCAGCCGCGGGGCCGGGGCCTTCTTGTCCCAGCCCGAGGCCTCGAGCCAGTCGCGCACGTACTGCTTGTCGAAGGAGGGCGGGTTCGAACCCTCCTTCCAGGCGTCGGCGGGCCAAAAGCGCGAACTGTCCGGGGTCAACACCTCGTCGATGAGCACGATGCGGCCGTCGAGCCGGCCGAACTCGAACTTGGTGTCGGCCAGGATGATGCCGCGGGAGGCCGCCCAGGCCGCGCCGGCCTCGTAGAGCTTCAGGGACAACCGCTCGACCTCCTGGGCCGTTTCCCGGCCCAGGATTTCGGCCGCCCGCTCCGGCGAGATGTTCTCGTCGTGGGCCCCCTGCTCGGCCTTGGTGGAGGGGGTGAACAGGGGCCGGGGAAGGCGCGAGGCCTGCTTGAGCCCCTGGGGCAGGGGGATGGAGCAGACGGTGCCGCGGGACTGGTACTCCTTCCAGCCGGAGCCCACCAGGTAGCCGCGTACGATGGCCTCCACGGGCAGGGGCTCGCAGATCCGGCAGAGGATGGCGCGGTCCCGGACCTGGGCCAGGTCCGAGGGGTCGTCCAGCCAAGCCTCCAGGCCGCCCTCGAGGAGGTGGTTGGGCACCAAGTCGGAGAACTTGCGCGTCCAGAAGTCGGAGATCCGGGTGAGGACCTTGCCCTTGTCCGGGATGGGGTCGTCCAGGACCACGTCGAAGGCGCTCAGGCGGTCCGTGGCCACGAGCAGCAAGGCCTTGGGGGCCTTCCCCCGCGCGGGGAGCTCGTAGATGTCGCGGACCTTGCCGCGGTTGAGGAGCTTCGCGCCCTTGAGCTGGGTCTTGAAGATCGGTTCCACCGGCGTCCCCTTCCTTTTGGTGAGTCCAGGCCGCCCGAGGCGGCTTCCCCCGGTCCCCAGCGGGCCCGGGTCGCGCGCCCGCCCCGCAGGGCGGGAACCCTCAATCCAGGATGCCCCGCCCGTCGGCGTAGACCCAGCGTCCCGCGACCAGGGTGCGCTTGACCCTGCCCGTCAAGGTCCGCCCCGCGAAGGGAGTGTTGCGGCTCAGGCTTTGGAAGCGTTCCGGGTCCACCGTCCAGGCCTCCTCCGGATCCACCAGGCAGAGGTCGGCGTCGGCGCCCACGGCCAGGGTGCCGCGGACCCCCTTCAGTCCGAGCAATTCGGCGGGCTTGGCGCTGAGCAGTTCCACGGCCCGCGCCGGCGTGATCCGGCCCGGCCGCACCAATACGTCCAGGGTCAGCGCGAGGCTGGTCTCGAGCCCCAGGATCCCGAAGGCGGCCTGGTCGAACTCCACGTTCTTGTCCAGCCCCCCGTGGGGCGCGTGGTCCGTGGCGATGCAGTCCAGGGTCCCGTCCCGGAGCGCCTGGACCACGGCCAAGCGGTCCTCCTCGGATCCCAGGGGCGGGTTCATCTTGCCCGCGGTGTCGTAGGGGTGCTCGGCCAGCCAAGCCTCGCTGAGCGCGAAGTAGTGGGGCGCGGTTTCGGCGGTGACGCGCAGTCCCTTGGCCTTGGCGGCCCGCACCAGGTCCAGGGAGGCGCGCCCGGAGAGGTGGGCGAAATGGACGCGGGCCCCGGTGGCCTCGGCCAGCACGAGGTCCCGCGCCACGTAGGAGGCCTCGGCCGCCTTGGGCCAACCCCGCAGGCCCAGGCGCAGGCTCACCGTGCCCTCGTTCATGACCCCGCCCGCGGAGAGGGCCTTGTCCTCGCAGTGTTCCACGAGCAGGACGCCGAACATGGCGCCGTACTCCAAGGCCCGCCGCATCAGCTCGGCGTTGGCGACCCCGTCGCCGTCGTCGGTGAAGACCACGACCCCGGCCCGGGCCAGCTCGCCGATCTCGGCCAGTTCGGCGCCCTGGCGCGCCTTGGTCACGGCCGCGGCCGGCAGCACCCGCACCACCCCGCCCTCGCGCGCCTTGGCCCGCACCAACTCCACGATGGCCACACTGTCCGTCGCCGGCAGGGTGTTGGGCATGGCCACCACCGTGGTGATCCCCCCCGCCGCGGCGGCCCGGGTGCCGCTGGCGATGGTCTCCTTACCTTCCTGCCCCGGCTCCCGCAGGTGCACGTGCAGGTCCACCAGGCCCGGCAGCATCCACAGCCCCGCGGCGTCGTGACGCTCCACCCCGGGCAGTTCCGCGGCCCGGCGCTCGGCGCCGGGCCCCAGGGCGGCCACGCGCCCTCCCTCCACCAGAAGCGCCATGGCGCCGTCCACGCCCGCGGCCGGATCGATGAGGCGGGCGCCGGTGATGAGCAGCGGGGCGGCCTCGGCCCGGCCGGGGAAGGGGGCGTCCGGGTTCACGCGGCCTCCTCGCTGCCCGCCAGCAGATGCAGCACGGCCATGCGCACGGCCACGCCGTTGGCCACCTGCCCGCGGATCGCGCTCTGGGGCCCGTCGGCGACCCCGCCGCTGATCTCCAACCCCCGGTTCATGGGCCCGGGGTGCATCACCAGGCACCCCGGCTTGGCCCCCCGAAGACGGGCGCTGGTGAGGCAATAGTGGCGGCTGTATTCCCGGGTACTGGGGAAGAGGAAGCGCTGCAGGCGCTCCAATTGGATGCGCAGGACCTGCACCGCGTCGGCGCCCTCCAGGGCCGCCTCCAGTTCGTGGACGACCCGCACCCGTCCCGGGAAGGCCCCCTCCCAGACCGCGGCCAGAGCCTGCGGGCAGAGGGTGGCCGGGCCGCACAGGCGCACCCGGGCGCCCAGCTTGAGCAGGCCCCACACGTCCGAGCGCGCCACCCGGGAGTGCAGCACGTCCCCCACGATGGCGACCTCGAGGCCCTCGACGCGGCCGAAGCGCCGGCGCAGGGTGAACAGGTCCAGCAGCCCCTGGGTGGGATGCTCGTGCATGCCGTCCCCGGCGTTGACGATGCTGGCCCGGCTGTGGCGGGCCACGAAGGCCGCCGAACCGGAGTGGGCCGTGCGCAGGATGAGGACGCCCAGGTCCATGGCCTCAAAGGTGGCCACCGTGTCCAGAAGGGTCTCGCCCTTCTTGACCGAGGAGTCGCCCACCTTGATGTCGAGCACATCGGCGGAGAGGCGCTGGGCGGCCAGGTGGAAGCTGGTGGCCGTGCGCGTGCTGGGCTCGAAGAAAAGGTTGATGACCGTGCGCCCCCGCAGGGCCGGGACCTTCTTCACCGGGCGCAGGCCCACCTCGCGGAAGGCCTCGGCTTCATCCAGGATCATGCCGATCTCTTCCGCGGTCAGCCCCTCCAGATCGAGCAGGTCCTTGCGGCCCAGGGTCCCCATGTCAGCCCTCTCCGCCGAGGATGGCCACCTTGTCCTCGCCGTCGGTCTCCGCCAGGAGCACCCGAACCCGTTCCCGGGCGCTCGTGGGCACGTTCTTTCCGACGAAATCGGCGCGGACCGGGAGTTCTCGCAGACCCCGGTCCACCAGCACCGCCAACTGCACCCGGGCCGCCCGTCCGTAGTCCAGAAGGGCGGTCAGGGCCGCCCTCACCGTGCGCCCGGTGTAGAGCACGTCGTCGACCAGCACCACGGTCTTGTCCTGCACCCCGAAGGGCAGGGAGCTCGGCGCGGCCGGCCGGGCCGGGCGCGTGTGGACGTCGTCACGGTACAGGGTGACGTCCAGGGCCCCCACCGGAACGGGGGCGGCCAGGCGCTCGACTCCGGCCACACGCGCGGCCAAACGCCGCGCGATCACCTCACCCCGGGTCTTGATGCCCACCAAGGCCAGGTCCTCCACGCCGCGGTTGCGCTCCACGATCTCGTGGGCCATGCGGGTCAGGGCCCGGTCCAGGTCGCGGGCCTCCATCAGGACGGCCTTGAGGCGATCCTCAGCCACGTCCGCGGGTCCCCAGGCAATAAAAAAGGACAGGGCCGCCGGGGCCTGTCCTGGTCGTGTTTGCGCGCGCGCGCTGGCGCATGGTCCGCTCCTTGTCCGCCTCACGGGGCGGCCCTTAAAGGGGGCTGATGGCTTCGGATAGGGAATCTAACAGAGCGGGGAGGGGCACGTCAAGCCCGGGTCGCGCTTAAAGCCCGCCCCCATGCCGTTCCGCGGTCCCGGCTCCGAGCCGATGGCCTGGGGCAAACCAGGGCACCACGGCGCCGGAGCCCGGCGCTAACGCAGCAGGAACAGCTTCAGCGGATCCGGCCCCGAGCCCGTGGAGCCCGCGCGGCAGGGCCGCACCAGGGCGTAGTACAGGCCATTCCCCAGGCGGCCCCCCCATTCCGGCGGCAGGGGAACGCGCGCCCATCCCGGGCCGAACGGTCCGCTCACCAGCGTATCCCGCACCAGGACCAGGGCCTTGCTGAACACCCGGACCCGGACGGCGTCCGCTGGCCCGGCGAAGTCCACGGCCAGGGCAACGGGGTTTGGATTCGGCACCGGATCCGCGCGCAGGATTTGGTCCGCGCCGCTGGCCGGGGTGGCTTCCCTTGTGGGGCTCGCCGTGGGGCTCGCGCTGGGCGACGGGCTCGCGCTGGGCGACGGGCTCGCGCTGGGCGTAGGGCTCGCGCTGGGCGTAGGGCTCGCGCTGGGCGTAGGGCTCGCCGTGGGCGTAGGGCTCGCGCTGGGCGTCGGGCTCGCCGTGGACGTCGGGCTCGCCGTGGACGTCGGGCTCGCGCTGGGCGTCGGGCTCGCCGTGGACGTCGGAGAAACGGTGTCCGTGGGGGTGACGCAAGGGGTCGCCGTGGGAGTACTGGTGGGGGAGGGCGTGGGATGGGCCGCGGTCCAGGCGACCAGGTCGGAAACGAGCTGGCACTGCGGGCTGCCCAGTCCCGTGGCCAAGTCATAGCCCGTGACGGCCCGGTAGACCGAGGGCTGAACTCCCCAATAGTCGTTGTCGCTGCCGTCGTTGATGTCGTGGAAATCGGCCGCGTAGCCGGCGGCCGTGGAGGCCAAGCTGTACAGCGCGGGGTTGAGGTAGCCCACCGGGGGTGCACCTTGCTGGGACGCCATCTCATCGGCCAAGGCCACGATGCCGGCCCACAGGGGGGTGGCTAGGCTGGTCCCCGAGTTCTCGAAATACATGCCATTGGAGTCGTCGACAATCCCGGTGGCCACCAGGGACACGTCCGGGAAGTTCCGCGCCGTGGCCGATGCGCCGTTGACGGCATCCACGAAAGGGACTTGGTAGGTGGGGATGGGCACGGCCGCGCACACCCCCCCGCCGCCGACCGCGTTGGGGGGCGGGGTTTGCGTGGCCGCAGCGCCTGGGGACTGGTTCCAGGTGGTCTCGCCGGAATAGGCTCCGACCGAACCGTTGCCCGTGCCCGTGGTGGTGAGCTGGGTGCCCCCCACCACGGTCATGAGGGCGCTGGAACTGATCGGCTGGAAGGGCGTGGCCCTGGGATCGGCGGCCTTGTACGCGCCCCAATCCCCGGCCCCCGAAAGGAAGGACTGACCCTGAAGCGCGAACTGGACGCAGGCCAGGTCTATGTTGGCGTCGGAATCCCCGGTCCAGCCCCAGGAATTGCTGACCACCTGGGCTTGGTCGTCGTCGGCGACCGCCATCAAGATGTCGGAGTACACGGCCGGGCTATAGCCGCAGCCGACGTAGGGGATCTCATAGACCAGGAGGGAGGCGGCCGGGGCCATGGCCATGACCATTTCGATGTCGGCGGCGACCTCGCTCTCGTTGCAGCCGGGGGCCTGGGCCGCGGATTCCGCCACCGGGACCACCTGGATGGAGGGTACGGTCTGCCCCGCGAGGACGGCGTAGTTGGTGATGTCCTGGGGGTAGTAGTTGTCGGCCTCGATCAAGGCGACCGTCTCGCCAGCCCCGTCCTGGGTCAGGCAGGGGACGTAGATGTGGCGGAAGTCCGCGCCCAGGTAGGTCGCCTGGCCCGAGGAATCCACCGGGCCGGTGCCCTGCCAGGGCCGCGTCGCGGTCCGGCGATGGCCCGGGTTCAGGCGCTCCAGGTTCCGCGGTCCGGCGTGCGCGGGGCCGCCGTAGTCGTCGAGCCCGCTGATGTGCAGCACGGGAACGTCCAAGTCCAGCCTGGGTTCGCGGTCCGGGGCGAAGAAGGTCCTGCCTCGGTGATCGCGGTAACGCAACAGGCGCAGGTGCAGGGCTTGTTCGACCGCCCGAGCCGGACCCCGCAGTTCCACGGCGAGACGGCTGCGGTACTCGCGGACCACCTCGAAGCCGTGGGAACGCGCGAAGGCCAGGACCCTGGCGTAGCTCGATGGATCGACCCCGTACCGCGCCGCGAAGTCCCCCGGCCTCAGGAAATGCCGGTACAGCGGGCTGGAAGGATCATAGACCGCGCCCAGACGCGCCCGCATTTCCGCGAAGCGGGGCGATTCCAGGCCGACCAGAAGGTCCACCTCCCGGTCCCCAGGAAGCTCCCCTTCCAGGACAGAGGTGCGGACCTCGCGGGGCACCTCCAGAGTCAAGGGACGGCGCCCCACCGCCCGGCCCGATGCCGACGCCGCCACGGCCAAGACAGCCGCCAAGATCGCTTCCTTCCGACCCAAGCCCAATGGAACTCCTGAAGCACGCTCCATGAGGCTTTAGACAAGCGATTGGAATAAAAGTGCCCAACGGACAAAAAAATTCGTTCAGGTCCGTCTACCGGAACTCCGCGGCCTTCCGGTCGCTCATTTTCCTTCCTGAACCCATCCGGGGGGCGCGGGCTGGTCCTCCAGGTCCGCCTCGAAGCCCCCCTCGCGGATGCAGTCGCGGTACCACCGCGCGCTGTCCTTGGGGGTGCGGCGGTAGGTCGCGTAGTCGACGTGCACCATGCCGAAGCGCAGGGTGTACCCGAAGGCCCACTCGAAGTTGTCCATCAGGGACCAATGGAAGTAGCCCCTCACGTCCGCGCCCTCGGAGATGGCCCGGCTGATCTCGGCCAAGTGTCGGCGCATGTAGTCCACCCTGCGGGCGTCGTGGACGATCCCGTCCGGGCCCGGTTCCTCGCCCTTGAGCCCCATGCCGTTCTCGGTGACGTAGATGGGCAGATGGTAGCGGCGATGGGCGCGCAGAAGCTGGCTGCGCAGGGCCGGGGCGAAGACCTCCCAGCCGGGCATGTCCTGGCGCGGGGACTGTGGGGGCCTAGGCACGTGCGTCCAGCCCCGGGGATCGTGGGGATCCTCGGCCGTGCGGGAGGGGTTGTAGTAATTCAGGCCGATGTAGTCCATGGGCGCGAAAAGCGATCCGAACTCGCCCGGCCGCACCTCGGGGGCCGCGCCTTGGGCCTCCAGGTCGGACCAGGGCCCTTCGGGGTAGCGCCCCTCGGTGAGGGGCAGCATCCACCAGTCGACCTCCGCGCTCCAACGCCGTTCGCAGGCCTCCAGGGTCGCGGGCCGGGCGTCCTGGGGCCAGACCGCGACGGGCGACAGGACGATGCCCGCGCGCGCGCCGGGGCGGCGCATACGGGCCCGCAGGGCCCGGATGCCGCGGAAATGGGCCAGCAGCACGTGGTGGATCACCTGGCGGTAGGCCTGGGCCCCCTCGCGTCGGGCGGGGGCCTGAAGGCCGCGTTCGTAGCCCAGGCTGGTGAAAACATTGGCCTCGTTGAAGGTGGCCCAAAGGTCCACCCGGTCGCCCAGGCGCCGGGCCACGGCATCGGCGTAGTCCGCGAAACGAAGGGCCGTGTCCCGCTCCAGCCAGCCGCCGCGCTCCTCCAGGGGCGTGGGCAGGTCCCAGTGGTAGAGGGTGCAGTTGGGGCTGATGCCCCGCTCCAGCATCCCGTCGACCAGGCGCTCGTAGAAGTCCAAACCCAGGGGGTTGAAGGCGCCGGAACCCAAGGGTTGGATCCTGGGCCAAGCCACCGAGAAGCGGTAGGCGCGGTGCCCCAGGTCGCGCACCAGGTCCAGGTCCTCCCGCCATCGATGGTAGTGGCGGCAGGCCTCGTCCCCGCTGGAGCCGTCGGCGACGGCGCCCGGCCTTCGGCAGAAGGCGTCCCAGATCGAATCGCCGCGCCCGTCCTCGCGCGTGGCGCCCTCGATCTGGTAGGCCGCGGTGGCGCTGCCCCACAGGAAGCCGGCGGGGAAGGTGTAGCGTCGGGGGGCCATGGGATCCTTCAGCGGAAACGGGGGGACAGGGTGAGGGTGAGCCCTAGGGCTCCCAGATGCACGGTGGCGCCGCGACCCGGGAAGGGCGCGCGCATGAGCCCCTCGCGGGCGAAGCGAACGCACAGGCTCCCGGGGCACAGCCACACGGTGAAGGGCTCCCAGGCCCCGGGGCGGTATCCGCGGGCGGCCACGGTCGTGCCCGCGGGCAGGTCCCGGTCCACCAGCACCAGGAAGCGCACGCTCCCCCCCGGTCCGGCCTCGATGCGGGCCACCAAGGGAAAGGGTTTGGCCCCCATCGAGGGCGGGATCTTGAGCCACGCGGTCCAGGCCCGGCCCAGCCTGATCCGGGCCAGGGGGCCGCTGTCGGTGACCCGTCCCTGGGCCGATGACAGGACCAAGTCCCGGCCCCCCAGGCGCGCGGGCCAAGCCGTGTCCACGGGGAGCAGCCCGCAGGTGCTGCGCACGGCCAGGGCGCGGGGGCGGCGGCGGACCGGCGGCGAGGCGCCCGGGGAGGCGATGGGTTCCACGGCCAGGGGCCGCGGCGCGGGCCCGGCCAGCGCCCGCAGGGCCCCGGGACAGGGGCGCGCGGCGTACACCAGGAAGGCCCGATAGCGCAGGGCCGGCCCCACCCCCCCGGGCTGCGAGCAACGCACCAGCAAGGTGTGCCAGCCGGCGGCCAAACGGACGGCGAGGGGGGAGCGCCAATGGGAGCCCTGCTCGGGAAGCAGGGGCCCCAGGTACTCGTCGTCCAGGAAGACCTCGGGCGCCTCCTCGCGATCCTCGCCTTCCAGGCCCTCCAAGCCTTCGGCCTCGGCCCATACCCGGGCCGGCGCCGCCAGCCGGAAGGCCAGGCTGCGCTGTCCGGGAGCGTCCGGGCCCAGGCGTCCGGCCCCGGAGCGCGCCAACAGCCGCGGGGCCACGCAGGGCCTCCCGGGCGCGCCCGCCGGCGCCGCCAGGATCCAGGCCAGGGCCGCCGCAGCCGCGAACCTAGGGCGCGCGTAGGCACTCATCCAGGAGCCTCCGGGCTTGGGGGGTGCGCGGATCCATGCGCAGGGCCTCGGCGAAATCGGGGGCGGCCTCGCGCCGTCGTCCGGCGTTGTAGAGCAGCGCCCCCAGGTTGAACCAGGCCTGGGGGCTGCCTCCGGCCTCGGCGATGCCGCGGCGCGCGTCGGCCAGAGCCCCGTCGCGATCCCCCAGCAGGTCTTCGGCCTTGGCCAGGTCGGACCAAGCGACGTTGGAGCGCGGGTCCAACTCCACGGCCTCGCGCAGGCAGGCCACGGCCCGGCGCGGGTCCCCGGCCGAGCCCAGGCTCAAGCCCAGGTTGGTCCAGGCGTCCGGGTCGCTGGGCAGGACCCGAAGGGCCTGCCGGAAATCGTCGGCGGCGGCCTCGGGGTCCCCGCGCCCGAGATCGGCCCCCCCGAGACGGCTCCAAGCCCGCCCGTCCCCGGGCTCCAGGCGCGCCGCCTCCTCAAGCAGAGGAACGGCCAGCGGACCTTCCGCGGTCGCGGCGTTCCGCTCCAAGGCCGTTCCGGCGTTGAGCATGCCGCTGGAGGCGGCCCGACGAAGGTCCAAAAGCAGGCAGGCCGCCAGCCCCGCCAGCGCACCAACCCGAAGGATCCGAGGTAGGGCTGGCCCTCCGGGCGCGGCCTGGAACCCGGCCGCCAAGGCCAAGGCCGCCTGGGCCAGGGCCGCGGTGGGGGGTATGTCCCCGGGGAAATGGAAACATCCCTGAACCGCGAAGGCCGCCAGCGCCCCGGCAGCGGCCCCCGCGGCCGGGCCCCCTTCGGCCAGGCAGGCCCGCAGGGCCACCACGAACAACGCGGCCAACAGGAGCAGCCCGGGCCATCCGGTCTCCGCCGCGGCCTGGAGCCAGTCGTCGTGGGCATCGGCCGTCCGACGGAAGGGTTGGCCGCGATCCTTCCATAGGCGCGGGGCCTGAAGCCGAAGGTATTCCATCTCAAAGGCCCCACCCCCGACGCCGAGGATGGGCCGCTCCCGGGCCATGTCCAGGGCCACACCGGACATGAGAGCCCGGCTGGCCCAGGCGTCCGAGGAGCGGGCCGCGGCCTCGTCCATGCGTCCGGAGACCGCTCCCCACCCGGGCCCCAGGGCCAGCAGGGCGACGGTCCCCAGCCCGGCCGCCGCGGCCCAAGCCGGGAACCACCGGGAGGGACGCCAACCGGACACGCCGACGGCCACGGCGCCCCCCACGGCCGCGGCGGCCCAGGAGCCGCGCGCCAGGGTGAGGGCCAAGGCCGGGACCATGATGAGCGCGGAGGCCGCGATCCAGGGGCGCGCGCGCCGGCCGGCCCCGACCAGGCAGGCCGGAACCAGGGGCAAAAGCATGGCCAGCCAACCACCCAGGAAGTCGGGGTTGCCCAACGCTCCGAAGGCCCGGCGGCCGAACCCGAGGTCCTCCGCGCCCGCGGAGAAGGGGTCGAGCCCCAAGGGCGCGAGCAGGGAATAGGCCGCGCCCAGGGCACCCGCTGCCAGTAGGGCCCCGGCGAGGCGGCGCCGATGGGCCGGGACGCGCAACGCGCAGGCCAACGCGACGAACAGGGCCAGCTCCGGGATCTCGGCGCACAGGAAGGGGCCGTGCGGGGGCCGGTCCGGGGAGGCGAAATGGCAGGCCAAACGCCAGACGTGCAGGCCCAGCCCCAGCCAGAACACCGGTGTGGCGGGGGCCGCCACCGCGCCCAAACCCGCCAGCAGGGCCAGGGCCGCGGCGGCCAACACCGCCAGTTCGGGCAGGAGGTAGGCGTCCTCGAGGGGCTTCAGGAAGGGCAGGGCCGCGAGGGCCAGCAGGGCCAGCCCGGAGCGGGCCGCCAGGGCCCCCCGGCCCGTTTTCACGGCGCAGCCGCCAAAACGCGGCGCGCGGCTTTGAAGTCCGCGGGCTCGGGCGCGCGCACGTCCACGGCGCGCCCGCTGACCGGATGGGTGAAGCTGAGGCGGTGCGCGTGGAGGGCCTGGCGGGAGAGAGAGCGCGCCAGCCGCTCCAGCACGGCGGGATCGCAGGACCGCGGCGGACGGCCGTAGTCCGGATCCCCGACCACGGGATGGCCGATGCCGGCCAGGTGCACGCGGATCTGGTGGGTGCGCCCGGTCTCCAGCCGGCACTCCAACTCGCAGGCCCCGGAAAACCGCCGGCGCACCGAAAAATGGGTCACCGCCGGCCGGCCCGTGCCGGGGCGGAGCGCCATGCGCTTGCGGTCCGGCCCGCGGCCCACGGCGGCGTCCACGGTCCCGGAGCCGGTCTCCGGGACGCCCCAGGCCAGGGCCCGGTACACCCGGGTGACGCGGTGCCCGGCGATGAGCGCGGTGAGCCCGGCGAACGCCGCAGGGGTCTTGGCCGCGACCAGGCAGCCGCTGGTGCCCTTGTCGAGGCGATGCACGATGCCGGGGCGCCCCGCCGGGCCGGGAAGCCCGTCCGGCCCGGCGCAATGGCGCAACAGGGCGTTGGCCAGGGTGTCCCCGGAATGGCCCGCGCCCGGGTGGGTCACCAGCCCGGCGGGCTTGTTGACCACCAGCAGGTCCGGGTCCTCATAGAGGATGTCCAAGGGGATGTCCGCGGGAGCCAGGGTGCTGGGGCGCGGCGCGGGGACCTCGAGGAGGACGCGCTCGCCCCCGCGCAGCCCGTGGCGGGGCGGACGGGGCTCCCCGTCGACGTGCACGCCCCCTTGGTCGAGCAGGGCGCGCAGCCGGGTCCGGCTGAGGCCCTCACCGGCCAGGGCCCGCGCCAGGAACTTGTCCAGACGCTCCCCCCGGGCCGACGCCGGGACCTCGAGGACCCGCGGTTCCGGCACGGCATCAGGCCCGGACAGGGGCGCCGTCGCGTCGGCGCAAGGCCAGGAGCAGGCCGACCCCGACCGCGGCCGTGCCCAGGCTGATCCACTGGCTCGGGCTCAGGGCCGGGGAAAAAAGCACCCCGCGGGCGGCATCCCCGCGCAGGAACTCGATGAGGAAGCGCCACACCGAATAGGCCAGCACATAGGTGCCGAAGACCTGCCCGGCGTAGGAACGGCGCCGCCAAAGGCGCACCAGGCCCGCGCTCAAGGCCAAGCAGAAGGCGGCCTCGTACAGTTGGGTCGGCAGGTGGGGCACCCCGTCCCCTATGGCCGGGAAGACCAGCCCATAACGGGCGCTGGGGATCCCGTAGCAGCACCCGTTGAAGAAGCAGCCGATGCGCCCGGTGACCTGGCCCAGGGCCAGTCCCGGCGCCAGCACGTCGGCGTAGCTCCATAGGGGGGCCCGGCGGGCCCTCAGGAAGGCCCACGCGGCCGCCCAGGCCCCGGCGAAACCGCCGTAATAAACCAGCCCGCCGCGCCACACCGCCACAAGGTTGATCAGGCGCCCGGCCAGGGTGGGCGGGGCCAGGGGCCCCCAGAACTGGGGCCATTCCACGGCCACGTAAAGGATGCGGGCGCCCACCACGGCCCCGACCATGATCCACACGGTCAGGTCCATGAGCTCCTCGTCGGAGCGGCCCTCCTTGCGGTTGAGGTGGGCCGCCATCACCAGGCCCAGCACGAAGCTGAGGGCCATCATCAGGCCGTAGGTGCGCAGGGTGAAGGGCCCGGCGCTGAAAAGGATGGGATGCATGGAGCCTCGGCGAAGGGGCGGGCCGTCAGGGGTTCGGCCCGGTCCCGGAAGGGGGGGTGGGGAGGGGGCGGAAGGCCCTCCAGGCCAGCAGGGCCACGCCGACGCAGACGGCGCTGTCGGCGACGATGAAGACGGGCCACGTGTAGACGCCCCGCACGCCCACTTCGATGAAGTCCACTACCTGTCCGGTGCGCACGCGGTCCACCCAATTGCCCAGGGCCCCGCCGACGACGAGGGCCAGGGCCAGGCGCGACAGGAGGTCGCGGCGCTCCACCGAACGCAGCAGTAGCAGGGCCGCGCCACAGGCCACCACCGGGACCACCTCGAAGAAGGGCCGCCGCCAGGAGGCCGAGGCGCCGGCCAAAAGGCTGAAGGCCGCGCCGGTGTTGCGCACATAGGTGAACGCAAGGCCCGGGCCCAGGCGCACGCTCTCGCCCAGGGCGAAGCGCGCCGCCACGGCGGCCTTGGTGGCCGCGTCCAGGAGCAGCACGGCCAGGGCGGTGAGCAGGAAGGGGAGGTCGGGGGTCATTGCCGGGCCTGGCAGTCCCGGACCACCCGCAGGACGAACCCGACGGCCTCGCGCATCTCGGCCCCGACCCAGGGCACCCCGCCCGCGCGGATGAAGGCCTTTTTCAGCAGGCTCGCCGAGAAAAGGGCGAAGACCAAGCCGGTCAGCGCGGCCCCCACGACCATGCCGATGCCGCGGGCCACGCCGGCCCAGAAGTTGACCCGGAAGCTGCGGCGCGGATCGTTCATGATCGCCACCCACTCCGCCAGGTTCACCCGCTCCAGGAACAGGGCCACCTGCCTCAACCCGCCCAAGTCCGGGGCCCCCGGTTCCAACCCGGTCGGAGGCGGCTCGGGGCCGGACGCGGGATCGCCCTCCCGGGCCGCGACGCGCACCGCCATCGCCGGCGCCTCCATGGGTTCCCCCGGCGCCGCGTTCACGCCGGCAGGGAGAAGGAGGCCAGGTCCGCGACCACCAAGTGGGCCGAGCCGAGGTCGTGGTGGCGGGTGAGGCGGTTCGGGACCGCCACCACCCGCATGCCCGCGGCCCGGGCCGCCTCCACGCCCGGGGCGCTGTCCTCGAAGGCGAGGCTCGCCTCGGGCCGCACCCCGAGGTCCCGGCAGGCCAACAAATAGGCGTCCGGGGCGGGCTTGGGCTCGGGGACGTTGTCGCGGGTGCGCAGGGTTTCGATCCAGGCGTCCAGGCCGTGGCGGCGCAGGTTCCGGTAGACCCATTCCCGCGAGGAATTGCTGGCCACGCCGATGCGCCAGCCCTTGGCGGCCCCCTCGAGCATCAGCTCCCGCACGCCCGGGAGCACGGCGAGCCCCTCCGAGATCTCCCGGTGGCGCTGCACCCTGCGGGCGTCCAGCCCCTCCCGGTCCACGGCGCGCCCCAGGCGCTCCTCCAGGACCCGGTGGAAGTCGATGGCCCCGGGGCGCCCCACGACCTGCACCCATTCCAGGAGGTCGAGGTCGAGGCCGTGGTCGCCGAAGGCCTCCTTCCAGGAGACGTATTCGGGCCATTCGGTGTCGATGATGAGCCCGTCGAAATCGAAGATGAGCCCGCGAGGGGCGGGATGGGCGGACCTAGGCATGGGCCAAGACCTCCCGGCACCGGCCGCAGATCCCCCCGTCCTCCTCCACGTCCGCGCCCCTGCGCCAGCAGCGCGCGCACTTGCGCTGCCCCGAGGCCCTCACCTGGACCTCCTCGGGCGAAAGGGCCAGCCCGTCGTGGGGCGCCGCGGGGGCCAACTCGACACGGCTGACGACGAAGAGCGTTGGCAGGAAGTCCAGGTGCTCCCTCAGGAGCCGCGCGAGCCGCTTGCTGTGGACGGCCAGGACCAGTTCGGCGTCGTAGGGGTGTCCGATGAGCCGGGCCGCCCGGGCCTCCTCGAGGCGCTTGGCCACCGCCGGGCGCACCACCTCCAGCAGCAGCCGGAAATCCTCCTCCAAAGCCGCATCCCGCTCCCCGCCGGACGCCGCGGGCCACTCCGCGAGGTGCACGCTGGAGGTCGGCCGCGAGGCCGGGGTCAGGTGCTCCCAAGCCTCCTCCGCGGTGAAGCACAGCACGGGCGCGCACAGCCTCAAGATCGCCAGCAGCGTTCCATGGAAGGCCGTCTGGGCGGACCGGCGGCGGGGATCCCCTGGGGCCAGGGTGTAGAGGGTGTCCTTGTGCACGTCGAAGGCCAGGCCGCTGAGTTCGGCGGCGCAGAAGGCCCGCAGCCGGGCGAAGGCCTTGTGGGGCTGGAGGGCCTCGAAATCGGCCGTGACCCCCTCGATGAGGCCGTCCAGGCGGCCCAGCAGCCAACGGTCAAAGGGCGCCAGGGCACCGCGCGCGAGCCCGTCCCGATCAGGGTCGAAATCGCGCAGCGCCCCCAACAGCCAGCGCAGGGTGTTGCGCACCAGACGGTAGTTGTCGGCGGCGGCCTTGAACACGGCGTCGGACACCGTGAGGTCGGCGGTGCAGTCCTCGCTGACCACCCACAGCCTCAGGACATCGGCGCCGTAGGTGTCCGCCACCTTGAGGGGGTCCACCGCGTTCCCGGCGCTCTTGTGCATGGCGCGACCCTCGGCGTCCAAGGTCCAACCGGTGGAGAGGACGGCCCGGTAGGGGGCCGCCCCCGCCGCGGCGCAGGCCACCAGCATGGAGCTCTGGAACCAGCCCCGGTACTGGTCGGAGCCCTCCAGGACCAGGTCCGCGGGGAAGGCCAGTTCCGGACGCGCCTTCAGCACCCCGAAGGAACTGCTGCCGCTGTCGAACCAGACGTCCAGGGTGTCGGTCTCGCGGCGGAATTCGCCGGCCCCGCACGAAGCGCAACGCGCGCCCTCCGGCAGGAAGTCCCCGAGGGGGCGGGCCGGGTCGTACCAGGCGTCCCCACCCTCGCGCTCCACCAAGGGGCGCAGCTTGGCGTAGCAGGCCTCGTCGAAGTGCTCGGCCCCGCAGACGGCGCAATAGAACATGTAGATGGGGACGCCCCAGAACCTCTGGCGGCTGATGCACCAGTCGGCCCGGTCCTTCATCATGTTGGCGAAGCGGTCCCGCCCCCAGGGGTTGGCCCAGCGCACTTTCGCGGTCTCCTCCAGGACCCGCTCCCGCAGGGAATGGGCCGTGAGGCTGAGGAACCATTGGCGGGTGGCCCGGAAGATGACGGGCTGCTTGCTGCGCCAGTCGTGGGGATAGCTGTGGGTGAAGGTGGCCTTCCGGACGAGCGCCCCCCGCTCCTCGAGGAGATCCGCGACCTTGGCGTCCGTGGAGGCGTCGGTGACCCGCAGGCCCCGGAAGCCCTCGAGCCCCATGGCCTCGACCCCGGCGTCGTAGCAGCCGCGCTCGTCGACCGGGCAGAGCACCTCGAGGCCGTAGCGCACGCCTGTGACGTAGTCCTCGGTGCCGTGCCCGGGCGCGGTGTGCACCAGGCCCGTGCCCGCGTCCGAGGTGACGTAGGGGGCCTGGCAAAAGGCGATCTCCCGGTCCAGGAAGGGATGGCGGGCCCTGAGGCCGGCCGACGCGGTCCCGCCTTCCCGCGGCGGCTCCGGGGCCAGGACGCGCCCCGGCCAGGGTCCCCGAAGCCCGGAGCCCCCGCGGTCCAGGGCCGCGGCCAGGGCCGGGACCTCCGTGGCCACGCGGGGCGCGCAGTCCGTTGCCAGGAGCCAGTGCTCGACGGCGCCCGCGGGTCCGGTGGGCACCTCGTAGAGGCCGTACTCGAACTGGGGGTTGAGCGTGATGGCCAGGCTGGCCGGCAGGGTCCAGGGCGTGGTCGTCCAGATCACCGCGAAGGCGGCGGCGGCCTGGGCTTCGGTGAGCCCCAACACGGCCATCGCGGCAGCGGCTTCGAGGCGGTACTTCACGTAGACCTGGGTGCTGGTCTTTTCGCGGTACTCGAGCTCGGCCTCGGCCAGGGCGGTCTGGGAGGCCCAGCTCCAATGCACCGGCTTGAGGGCGCGATAGACCTGGCCCCGCTTCAGCAGGGCCCAGTAAGCGTCCAATTGCCCGGCCTCGAAGGACGGGTCAAAGGTCAGGTAGGGCCGCCCCCAGTCGCCCCACACCCCCAGGCGCTTGAACTGGCCGCGCTGGCGCTCCACCCAGCGGGCCGCCTCCTCACGGCAGAGCCGCCTGAGCTCGAGCGGCCCCACGGCCCGCCCCTTGAGCTCCCGACTGACCTTGAACTCGATGGGCATTCCGTGGGTGTCCCAACCGGGCACGAAGGGCGCGTCGTATCCCCGCATGGTCTTGTAGCGGACGAAGACGTCCTTGAGCACCTTGTTGAGGGCCGTGCCCATGTGGATGTCGCCGTTGGCGAAGGGAGGGCCGTCGTGGAGCACCCAGCGGTGCGCGCCCCGGCGCGCGGCGCGCACCTCCCCATAGGCGTCGCGCAGTTCCCAGGCCCGCAGCCGGGCGGGTTCGGCCGAGGGCAGGTTGGCCCGCATCGGGAAGGCGGTTTCGGGGAGGAGGACGGTTTTGGAGTAGTCGATCATGTCGGAAGCGGCGTGGGGGACCCGTGCCGGCGGACCCTGAACCGGGCCCCCGGGGCCGATTATGGTACGGGAAAAAGGGGCGGTTGTCAGCGCGGCGCGGGGGCCCCCAGGGCCACTCCGTGGTATTCTGGGGGCCGACCCGAACCGAAGGAGGGACGCGTTGCGCTGGCACGAACGTCTTGAAAGGCGGCTGGGATTCCTGGCGGTGCCGGGGCTCGGCCGCGCCTTGGTGGCCATCCAGGTGCTCTGTTTTGTGGGGGCCCTGCTGGATCCGGCCGTGTACGGCGCGCTTCCCCTGGTGCCTTCGCTGGTGGCCCGCGGCCAATTCTGGCGCCTAGCGACCTTCCTCTTCCTGCCCTCGTTGAGCCCGCTGAACGTCCTCTTCGCCGTGTTCTATTTCCTCTTCCAATGGGCGGTGTATGACGCCCTCGAGGCCCAATGGGGAGCCTTCCGGCTGACGCTCTATTGCGTTCTGGGCTGGCTCTTCGCCCTGGCGCTGCCCCTGGGGGCGTACGTCGCCTGGGGCGCGGACGGTCCCTCCACCGGCCTTTACTGGTCCACTTCGGTGCTTCTGGCCTTCGCCACGGAATTCCCGGACACCACCATCCAGCTTTACCTGGTGCTGCCGGTGAAGATGCGCTGGATGGGCTGGCTTATCGCCGCCTTCCTGGCCTACCAGATCCTCGTCGGAGGCTGGCCCGAGCTCCTGGGGGTGGGATTCGGCTTGGCGAACTACCTGCTGTTCTACGCCGGCGACCTGGGGCGCGCCGTCGTGCGTCGGCGGGACCGGGCGCGCTTCGAATCGGCCCTGCGGGCCGCCTCCTCGGGGAAACCCCGCTCCTGCGCGCAATGCGGCGCCGGACCGGAGGCCTTCCTGCGCCTGTGCACCTGCGGTCGTTGCGGGGCCGAGGGCAGGTTCTGGTGCGACGCCCATCTGGCGACCCACCTTTCCCCGGCGGCCGGGGTAGCGCCTGAACCCGAGACCGAGCCCGCAGCGGCGGCACCGACTCGCGGGTCCCAGGCTCGGACCGGGGCGACCGGACAAAAAAAGGGCCCGGGGCGGGCCCGGGCCCGGGGCCGCCAGCCCCGTTGAAACCCCCGTCGTTCGGGGAACCTCAACGCAGCCGCAACACCCCGCCGTGGAGATCGTAGTCCGCGCCCGCGGGCGCGTAGAAGTCGCTTGCGGTGACCGGCTGGCCCGAGGCGTCGAGCACCTTCGCGGGGGCCCGGCCGTCGACACGCACAAAATGGGACCCTGGGGAGAACTGCCCCCGGTTGAAGCCCAGATCCAGCAGGAAGGAGTCCCCCTGCTCCCGCAGCCCCGGAAGGCGCACCGAGACCCCTCCGCCGAAGCGGGCTAGGCGGCTGTCGACG
>DAIDJD010000127.1 GCA_027451505.1 candidate division FCPU426 bacterium | reverse complement strand
CCCAAGCAGCCTTGTCCCGGGAGGGGGGGGCCTTGGAGTGGGCCTGCTTCGGGGCCACCTTAGGGATGCAGGTGCTGGCGGGGGCGTCCCAACTGGCGCTGCTGGCCGTCGCCGCGGCCGTTCCCATGGCCCTCGTGGGTGATCGCGGCCTCCGTCCCGCAGGATTCGTGGCGCTGGCCCGGGGCGCGCTTCCCTGGGGTGCCCTCGCTGCGGCCTTCGCCGTGGCGGTCTCCGCGCCCCAGCTCTTCCCCACGCTCCGCTATCTTCCCCAATGCGCCCGCCAAGGATACCTCCTGCAGGCCCTGCGCGCAGGCTCCCTCGAACCCAAAGAGTGGCTGGTGTGGCTCGCCCCCGGGTTCTTGGGCTGGCCCGGCCTGCGCTACCACGGCACCTTGAATCTGCGCTTCACCACCGACTACCTCGGCCTCCTACCCTGGGCACTGGTCGCCGCCGCCCTCGCCGCCCCGGCCCGGGCGGGGGGACGGCGCTACGCCTGGGTGGGACTGGGGCTCGCCGCCGCCTTCCTTTCGCAACGTGCCTGGGCGCCCTTCCTGCCTTGGTTCCAGCGCCTACCCCTGCTATCGGGGATGCGGGATTGGAGCCGGGCCCTCTTTTTGGCGGATTTCGCCGCCTGCGTCCTCGCGGCGGAGGGCTGGGAGGCGCTCCAATCCGGCCCGGCGCCCGACCGCGCCCGCGCCGGGGCGTTGGTGTTTTGGTTCGCGGCCGCCCTGGGCTTGGCTTGGTCCTGGCACCTGGCCGTCGAGAGCGCGGTGGGCTCCGCCCCCAGGATGCCCTGGGTCGACACGGATCCATCCCGCGCCGCCGCGCTCCTAGTGTCCTCGGCCTGGGTCTCGCTGCGCGTCCAGACCGCCCTTGTCGCGGCGGGGGCCCTCCTGACCCTCATGGCGGGCCGCTGCCGAAACGCGACCGGGCTAGTGGCGGCCCTGGCCCTGGCGGCCTGCTTCCACTGCACGGATTGGAGCCTCAACCTTGCGCGCTTCAACCGCGCCACGCCCCCCGGCTCCCGAATTCCCGAGATCCCCTTCGTCGGCCCCGCTCCGGCCCCGCCCCGGACCAGCCCATGGAGGGTGTTCGACGTCTACGACCGTTACCCCAACCGCGCCATGCTCCAGGGCTACGAGAACCTCGCAGGCTCCGCCTCCATGCCGATGGCGGCCTATCTCCGCCTTCAAGCCGCGCTGGAGACCGCCCCAGGGGGCTGGACGCGCTGGCTCGACGTGATGGGAGTCCGCTATGTGTTCCGCCACCCTCCGCCCGACTCGTCGACTCCGGACCGGGTGACGGTGCAGACCAACCTCGGGGCGTATCCCCGGGCTTGGCTCGTGTCCCAAGACCGGGGCGTACCCGACGAGGTCGCGGCCCTCCACGTCACTGCGGATCCGGCCTTCGATCCCCGCCACGAGGCCGTGTTCCTCCGCCCACCCTCCCTCGCAGGCGGCCTCCCCCGGGGAAGGGTGACGTGGGTCCACTGGGATTCGCAGCGATTCCAACTCAAAGTGACCACGGACCGCCGCTGCGCCCTGGTGGTCTCCAACTTCTGGTATCCGCAATGGAAAGCGCTCGTGGACGCTTCCGCGGCCCCGATTCTCGAGACCGACGGAGCCCTCCAGGCCGTAGTGCTGGAGCAGGGGACCCATACCGTGGAGTTTCGCTACGACCCATTGTTGTTCGAGGCAGGTTTGGGGGCCCTCCTGGCCGCAATTGCCATCCTGGCGGCCTGGGCCGCGGCGGGGAAGGCGCGCGGAGATGCCATGGGTGGAAAGATCGGAACGAACCCGGCGGGGAAAATGGGCTAGCAGGACTTTGAACCATCGGCCGCCAACAA
>DAIDJD010000126.1 GCA_027451505.1 candidate division FCPU426 bacterium | reverse complement strand
GTCGGGGAATGGGTGCGGCCGGGCCAGCCCATCATGACCCTGGCCAACCTCGATTCGGTCTACGCCTACTTCTACGTGCCCCAGCCCAAGCTCGCCTACCTCAAGCTCGGGGAGGGCGTGCCCTGCACGCTCCCCGAGATGCCGGGCCGGACCTTCCACGGCACCCTGGCCTACATCCGGCCCGAGGCCGAGTTCACGCCCAAAAACGTGCAAACCCGCGAGGAGCGGGAGCGCCTGGTCTACGGGGTGAAGGTGCACTTCGACAACCCCGACGGCACGCTCAAGCCGGGCATGTACATCGAGGCGACCTTCCCCCACTAGGGGAGCGCGCCATGGCCATCCTCTCCGTGCGACTCGACTCCGTGCGCAAGCGCCTGGGACGCAACCAGGCCCTGGACGGGTTCGCCACCGTGTTCGAGGCCGGCCGCCTCCACGGCATCATCGGACCCGACGGGGCCGGCAAGACCACGCTGCTGCGCCACTTGGTGGGCCTTCTCCGGCCCGACGAAGGGGCGGTGCGCTGGCTCTCGGACGGGGCCCCGGTGGAGTACCCCGCGGTGAGGGACCGCGTGGCCTACATGCCCCAGACCCAGAGCCTCTACGCCGACCTGACGGTGGGGGAACACCTCGACTTCTTCGCCGAAATGTACGCCCTGGAGGACGCCTTCTACCGGGATCGGCGCGCCCAACTGCTGCGCGTCACGCGCCTGGAGCGCTTCGTCGACCGCCCGGCGGGGAAGCTTTCGGGGGGCATGTACAAGAAGCTCGGGCTCATGTGCGCCCTGCTGGCCAACCCGGACGCGCTGCTGCTGGACGAGCCCACCAACGGGGTCGACCCGGTGAGCCGGCGCGAGTTCTGGGAACTGCTCATGGAACTGCTCAAGGCCCGCATCCTCATCCTGGTGGCCACGGCCTACATGGACGAGGCCGAGCGCTGCGACCGCGTCCACCTGATCGACCGCGGGCGCCTGCTGGCCTCGGGCGAGCCCCGGGCCCTGCTCCAGGAACGCGGCGTGCGGCGCTTCGACGACATCTTCCTCGCCGCCGAGGCGGCGCCGTGAGCCCGGCAGCGGGCCCCGTGTCCGGGCCTCCCGCCGTGGACGTGCGGGGGCTGACGGTGCGCTTCGGGGACTTCACGGCCGTGGACCAGGTGACCTTCCAGGTGGCCCGGGGGGAGATCTTCGGCTTCCTGGGGGCCAACGGCGCGGGCAAGACCACCACGATCCGGGTGCTGTGCGGGCTGCTGAGGCCCACCGCCGGCGAGATCCGTGTGGGCGGGGAGTCCTTCCACGACGACAACCACGCCTTGAAGTCCAAATCCGGCTACATGAGCCAGAAGTTCACCCTCTACAACGACATGACGGTGGCCGAGAACATGGCCTTCAAGGCGGCCCTGAGGGGGGTCGGCGACGCCGAGCTCAAGGAACGCAAGGAGCGCCTCTTCCGCTTGGTGGGCTTCACCCATTCCGAGAACGCCATGGTGGGGTCCCTGCCGGGGGGCCTCAAGCAGCAGGTGTCGCTGGCCGCCGCGTTGCTCCACGAGCCCGAGATCATCTTCCTGGACGAACCCACGGCCGGCGTGGCCCCGGAGGCCCGGGCCCGCTTCTGGGCCATCATCCGCGACCTCGCCGCGGCCGGGCAGACGGTCTTCGTGACCACGCACTACATGGACGAGGCCGAGCAGTGCGGGCGCATCGCCCTCATGCGCGACGGCAAGCTGGTGGCCCTGGACTCGCCCGAAGGGCTCAAACGTTCCACCTTCCCCAACGGGCTCCTGGAGGTCGAGGGGGCCGAGGGGGCCGAGGGGGCCGAGCCGGGCTGGGAGGCCCGCCTGCGCGCCCTCCCGGGGTGCGTCTCGCTGAAGCCCCATGGGAGGCGCTGGCACCTGGAACCCGCCACCAAGGGCGACGCTCCCGGGCTCAAGGCCGCGCTACCCGCCGGCTTCACCGCGCGCGACCTGACGCCCTCGCTTGAGGACGTCTTCCTCAAGGTGGTCGAGCCTCCCCCGGTCAAGGCCGGGGCCTGAAGGAGGGGCCATGCCCGGATCCGCCTGGAACATCATGGACCTGTTCGCCCGGCTTGGCCGCGGGGTCTTCGACCGCCTGCTGCCGCGCCGCGCCGCCGCCTTGGCCAACAAGGAGGTCCACCACATCCTGCGCGACCCCTACACCTTGGGCATGTCCGTGGGGCTGCCGGTGCTGATGCTGCTCCTGTTCGGGGAGGCCATCAGCTTCGACGTGAAGCACGTCAAGGTGGCCATCCTGGACAAGGACCGCACCCCGGCCTCCGCCACGCTGATCGACACCATCCGCGGTTCCGGGTACTTCGACCTGGTGCCCAGCGGCGGGCACGCCGAGGGCGACCTGGCCTCGGAGCGGGCCCGCGCGGTGGTGGTGGTCCCGGCGGGCTTCCAGCGCGCCATCGGCAGGGGGGAAACCCCCACCGTGCAGTTGCTCCTCGACGGCTCCGACAACGCCACGGCCGGCGTGGTCTCGGGGTACATGGCCGGGGTGGCCCAACTGGCTTGGCAGCACATCGAGGCGCGCGAGGCCCCCCCGCCCGGGCAGCCCCCGATCGCGTTCGATACCCAGTACATCTTCAACCGCGAGCTCAGCAGCCGCTGGTTCATGATCCCGGGCCTTTTGGTCATCATCATCGGGCTGCTGTCCGTCCTCATGACCGCGCTCACCGTGGCCCGGGAGTGGGAGCAGGGGTCCATGGAGATGCTCCTGACCACGCCCGCGCGCCCGCTCGACATCATCCTGGGCAAGGTGGCCCCCTACGTCGGCCTCGGGCTGCTGTCGGTCGCCATCGTGTACGTGGCGGGCCGCCTGGTTTTCCACGTGCCCTTCCGGGGCTCGCTGCTGCTCCTGCTGGTGGGCAGCCTGCTGTTCCTTTTCGTGTGCCTGTCCCAGGGGCTGCTCATCTCGGTGGCCAGCCGCAACCAGCAGCTCGCCTTCCAGTTCAGCATGATGTCGGGGATGCTTCCGACCATGCTGCTGTCGGGCTTCATCTTCCCCATCGTCAGCATGCCCCTGGTCTTCCGGATCTTCACGGCGATCCTGCCGCCGAGGTGGTTCATGGACATCAGCCGGGGGCTCTTCCTCAAGGGCGCCGGGATCCGCGAACTGGCGCTGCCCTTCCTGGTGCTCGCCGCCATGTGCGTGTTCTTCGTGTTCGCCGCCGTGAGGCGCTTCAAGACGGACCTGGAGCCATGAACCTCCGCGTGCTCATCGCCTTCGCCCGCAAGGAGCTGGTGCAGACCCTGCGCGACCGGCGCATGCGCAGCATGCTCTTCATCGCGCCCGTCATCCAGCTCACCCTGTTCGGTTACGCCCTTCACGACGAGGTGCGCAACATCCGCCTGGCCGTCTACGCGGCCCCGAGCGATACCCTGGCCTGGGACATCGCCCGCCGGGCCGAGGGCACGGGGTGGTTCCGGTTGGTGCGGCCCCCGCGGTCGCCCTATGAGGGGCTGGCCTCCGGGGAACTGGACGCGGCGCTCATCGCGCCCCCCGGGGGCATCACCCAGGCCGTGGGGCGCGGCGGGGGCGAGATGCAGCTCCTGCTCGACGGCAGCAACACCACGCGGGCCCAGGGCGTGGCCCAGTACCTGGATGCCGTGCGCCGGGACGTCATCCAGGAGCGGGTCGACCACGGCGTGGCCGGCCCCCCCGCGCTCACCTTGGCCACCCGGGTCCTCTACAACCCCACCCTGGAGAGCAAGTACTTCATGGTCCCGGGGGTGCTGGCCATGCTGCTGCTCATGGTCACCATGACCCTCACCTCCAGCTCCATCACCCGCGAGAAGGAGTTGGGCACCTTCGAGACCCTTCTGGCGTCGCCGGTGGGCACCGGCACCATCCTGGTCGGCAAGGCCCTGCCCTACGTCCTTCTGGGGCTGGCGGACCTGCCCATCATCCTTGGGGTGGCCTATTTCGTCTTCGGGGTGCCGGTGCGCGGCACCTTCTGGGAGCTCTACGTGGCCACCCTGGCGTTCGTCGGCTGCACGGTCGCCCTGGGGATCCTGCTGTCCACCGCGGCCCAGAACCAGCAGCAGGCCATGCTGGGGAGCTTCCTGGCGCTCTACCCGTTCCAGATGCTCTCGGGCATCATCTATCCCTTGGACAACATGCCCAAGTGGCTTTATTGGATCACCTACTTCAATCCCTTGCGTTACTTCGCCGTGCTCATCCGCAACATCCTGCTCAAGGGCGGCGCCCCCACCCTTTTCTGGCCCAACGTCGGGGCCCTGGCCCTGCTGGCGGCGGTCTCGCTCACCGTGGCGTGGAGGCGCTTCAAGCCCACCTTGAACTGATCCCGGCGTCCCGGGGGTTGGGAACCGCGCGGGCGGGCCGTCCGTCCCATGGGGAGGGCGGCCCGCGCTCGGCGGCGCCCCGGCCCCTGAGGAGGACGTCATGGTGACCGGTAAAGGGAGCGCCTCGCATTACATCTGGGGGGATGCCTGCGACGGTTGGCGCCTGGTGGACCGCCTGGAGATGAGCGTCATCCATGAACGCATCCCGCCGGGCGCGGGGGAGCGGAGGCACTACCATGCCCGGGCACGGCAGTTCTTCATGGTGCTGCGCGGACGCCTCGGGGTGGACCTTTCGGGCGAGGACCTGACCCT
>DAIDJD010000125.1 GCA_027451505.1 candidate division FCPU426 bacterium | reverse complement strand
TCTTCGGAAAGGGAGGGATTCGAACCCTCGGTAGCGTCCTAAAACACTACGTCGGTTTAGCAAACCGATGCCTTCAGCCACTCGGCCACCTTTCCACGGCTGACGCCCCGGTCCCGGCGGCATCTGGCGCCGGGGCCTTGGGGGCCTGTATGGTCCGCAAAAGCGCGGACCTTGTCAATTGACGGCCTTCAGCACCAGGCCGTGGCCGCTGGGGTCCCGGGTGAGCAGGCCCCCGGGGATGGCCTCCACCGGATGGCCCGCGGCCCGGAGCCTTTCGGCGGCCGCGGCCACGTCCCCGGCCCCGGGCAGCACGAAGCTGAAGGTCCTCAGGCCGTAGGCGCCCAGGGGCTGGGGCGCCACGCCACGCCCGCGCCAGACATTGATGGCGACATGGTGGTGATACCCGCCCGCGGAGCAGAACACGACCTGGCCCGGGACCTCGGCGGTCTTGGCCAGCCCCAACGCTCCGCAATAGAACGCCTCGCCCAAGCCCAGGTCCCCAATGTGCAAGTGCACGTGGCCCACGCGGGTCCCGGGGCCGGGCGCGGTACGGGGGCCGGCGGCCCCGTTTTCGGCCAGCAGCCCGGCGGCGTCCAGGGGCGCGTTGCCCATGGCCAGCCACTCGGACCAGGGCCTCCATTGCGAGCGGGGCCGGTCCCAGTTGAGCTCGATGCCATTGCCCTCCGGGTCGGTGAGGTAGATGGCCTCGGCCATGCGGTGGTCCACCAGCCCCTGGAGCTCGAAACCGCCGTCGAGGAGGCGGCGCAGCCACCAACCCAGGTCGGCGCGGCGCTCCACCGCCAGGCAAACATGGTACAGGGAGGCGTGGCGGCCGGCCTCCCGGCCTTCGGGGTCCGGGACCAGGCGCAGCAGGTCCTCGCCCTCGAAGCCCAGGCCTATTTCCCCGCCGGTGCGGGGCCGCTGGTCCAGGCCCAGGGCATCGGTGTAGAAGCGCGCCAGGGAGTCGGCGGCGCGCACCGTCAGGGACAGTGGCCCGAGGCGGGTGGCGTCCGGAAGCCGTGCGGCGGACGCGTCCATGTCAGGCCCGGGCCTGGGCCACGGCGTGGCGCCAAGCCTCCAAGGCCGCCCTGCGTTGGGCGGCGCTCCAACGGGGCCTGAAGCGCCTGGACGGCCCCGCGAAGCCCCCCGCCGCCCCGGTTCCGGTCCGCGGCCGCACCAAACCGCAGCCCAGCCCGGCCAGAAGGGCGGCGCCCAGGGCCGTGGTCTCGACCTGGGCCGGCCGCTCCACTTCAGCGCCCAGGAGGTCGGCCTGGAACTGCATGAGCCATCCGTTGCGGCTGGCCCCGCCGTCCACCCGCAACCGGCGCACCTTCAAGCCGGCGTCGGCCTCCATGGCGCGCACCAGGTCCGCGCCTTGGAAGGCCATGCTCTCCACGGCGGCGCGCACGACGTGGGCGGCCGAGCTGTCCCGGGTGAGGCCCGTGAGGATGCCCCTGGCCCGGCTGTCCCAATGCGGGGCTCCCAGGCCCACGAAGGCCGGCACCAGGTGCACGCCGCCGTTGTCCTTCAGGGAGCGGCAGACGGATTCGGTCTCCGCCGCGGAGCGCACCAGCTTGAGCCGGTCGCGCACCCACTGGACCGCGGCGCCGCCCACGAAGACGGCGCCCTCGAGGGCGTAGACCGGGCCGCCGTCCGGTCCGCAGGCCAGGGTGGTCAGGAGGCGGTGGCGGGAGGTCCGGGGTTTTTTCCCGAGGTTCATCAGGAGGAAGCAACCCGTCCCATAGGTGTTCTTCATGTCGCCGGGGCGCACGCAGCCCTGGCCGAAAAGGGCGGCCTGCTGGTCCCCCGCGATCCCCGTGACCGGGATGCCGGCGCCGCAAAACGCGCCGGACCCGGTGACGCCGAAGCGGTAGGCCGAAGGGCGCACCTCGGGAAGCAGGGACTTGGGGACCGAGAACAGCCGCAGCAGTTCGGGGTCGTAGCGCAGGGAGCGGATGTCGAACAGGAGGGTGCGGCTGGCGTTGGTGTAGTCGGTGGCGTGGACGGCCCCGCCGGTGAGGTTCCACAGCAGCCAACTGTCCACCGTGCCGAAGGCAAGCTCCCCCGCGCGCGCCGCCCGGGAGGCCCCGGGCACGTTTTGGAGCAGCCACTCGATCTTGGTGGCGCTGAAGTAGGCGTCGACCTCGAGGCCGGTGGCGCGCCTGAGCCGGGGGCCCCAGCCCTTGCGCAGCAGCTCGGCGCAGCGCCCGGCCGTGCGGCGGCACTGCCAGACCACGGCGCGGTGGATGGGCCGGGACCCGGAACGCCGCCACACCACCGCGGTCTCGCGCTGGTTGGTGAGGCCCAGGGCGGCCACGTGGCGGGGGACCGCCGAGCGGGGTATGCCCGCCGATTTGAGGGCGGCGGCCCCGGTGGCCTGGACGTTGTCCCAGATCTCGGAGGCGTCGTGCTCCACCCAGCCGGGTTTGGGGAAGTGCTGCGCGTGCTCCCGGTACGAGGAGCCCAGCGCTACGCCGCGTTCGTCGAAGACATAGGTGCGGGTTCCCGTGGTGCCCTGGTCGACCGCGAGAAGCAGGCGGGGTCCGGGCACGGCGGCCTTCAGGCCCGCTTCTCGGGCGCCTTCGGGCGCACCTGGATGTGGACGTCGTCGAGCTGGCGCTGCGTCACCTCACCGGGGGCGTGCATGAGGAGGTCCACGGCGTCCCCGTTCATGGGGAAGGCGATGACCTCGCGGATGCTCGGCTCGTCGGCCAGCAGCATCACGATGCGGTCCACGCCCGGGGCGATGCCCCCGTGGGGCGGGGCCCCGAAACGGAAGGCGTTGAGCATGCCCCCGAATTTGCGCTCCACCACCTCGGGGCCGTAGCCCGCGATCTCGAAGGCCTTGAGCATGATGTCGGGGCGATGGTTGCGGATGGCCCCGGAGCTGAGCTCGATGCCGTTGCAGACGATGTCGTACTGGTAGGCCAGGATGTCGAGGGGGTCCATGCTGGTGAGCGCCTCCATGCCGCCCTGGGGCATGGAGAAGGGGTTGTGGCTGAACTCCACGGCCCCGCTGTCCGGGTTGCGCTCGTACATGGGGAAGTCCACGATCCAGCAGAATTTGAAGGTCCCCGGGGCGACCAGGCCCAGGTCGGCGCCCAGGCGCGTGCGCAGGGCGTGGGCCCAGCCCTCGACCTCGGCGCGGGCCCCGACCAGGAAGAAGGCCACCGAGTCGGCCGGGTCCAGGCCGGGCTCGGACTTCAGGCGCGCCTGGAGCTCGGGGGACATGAACTTGAGCAAGGGGCCCTTGGCCTCGCCGCCCTTGAAGGTCACGTAGCCCAGGCCCGGGGCGCCCTGGCGCTTCATGAAGTCCTCCAGGTCCTGGAAGAATTTTCGGCTGCGCTCGGCCGCGCCGGGCACCACGAGAAGCCTGCCCACCCCCCCGTCGCGGACGGCCTCGCGGAACGGCTCCAGGGCCATGGCGCCCACGAAATCCGTGGCCTCGCGCCACTTCAGGGGGTTGCGCAGGTCGGGCTTGTCCGTCCCGTATTCCAGCATGGCGCGCCGGTAGGGCAGGCGGGGGAAGGGCGCGTCCTCGACCGCGAAGGAGCTGAACTCGCGGAAGAGGGGGATGAGCAGGCCCTCCAGGGTCCGGAAGACGTCCTCCTGGGTGACGAAGCTCATCTCGATGTCGAGCTGGTAGAACTCGCCGGGGGAGCGGTCCGCGCGGGCGTCCTCGTCCCGGAAGCAGGGGGCGATCTGGAAGTAGCGGTCGAAGCCCGAGACCATCAGCAGCTGCTTGAACTGCTGGGGGGCCTGCGGGAGGGCGTAGAACTTCCCCGGGTGCAGGCGGGACGGGACGATGAAGTCGCGCGCGCCCTCGGGAGAGGACGCCGTCAGGATTGGCGTCTGGAACTCGGTGAAGCCCAGTTCGGTCATGCGCCGGCGCATGCTGCTGACCACCCGGGCGCGCAGCAGCACGTTGGCGTGGAGCTTTTCCCTGCGCAGGTCCAGGAAGCGGTACGTCAGGCGTATGGATTCGTCGACCGGGTTGGGGTCGGCGACCAGGAAAGGCAGGGTCTCGGCCGGCGACTCCAGGATGAAGTCCGAGGCGCGCAGCTCCACCTCGCCGGTGGAGAGCTTGGGGTTGACGGTGTCGGCCGCCCGCGCCACCACCTTCCCCGTCACGGTCACCACGCTCTCGGGCTTGACCCGCGTGGCGGCGTCGAAGAAGGGCTCCTCAGGGGCCACCACCACCTGGGTGATCCCGTAGTGGTCGCGCAGGTCCAGGAAGAGAAGGTGGCCGTGGTCGCGCTTGCGGTGGACCCAGCCGGAGAGGCGGACCGCGGCGCCGAGGTGCGTGGAACGCAGCTCGCCGCAGGTGTGGGTTCGGTACGGATGCACGTGCGGACTCCGAGGGAGGATCGGTGCGGCTACCAGCCCAGCCAGACGCCCCAGGCCATGACGCCGAAGCTGCCCACCAGCAGGGCGGGGGCCAGGTCCACGCTGCCGCGGGCCAGCAGGATGAAGCCCAGGGCCTCGCAGGCGATGCCGGCGGAGAAGATCCCCGGGCCGAGGAGTGGGCGGCGCCCGGGGCCGCGTTCCGGGGCTTCGGACGCCGGGGCGCTCATCGCCCGATGCGCTCCAGGCCGCCCAGGTAGGGCCTCAGGGCTTTCGGCACCGCGACGCTGCCGTCGGCGAGCTGGTTGTTCTCGAGGATGGCCGGCAGCACCCGGCTGGTGGCCAAGCCGGACCCGTTGAGGGTGTGCAGGAACTCCTTGCGGCCGTCCCGGCGCCGGACCTTGATGTCGGCCCGGCGCGCCTGGAAATCGGTGAAGTTGCTGCAGCTGCTGCATTCCCACCAGCGCTTCTCCTGGCCTGCCGAGTGGACCTCCAGGTCGTAGCACTTGGCCGCGCCGAAGCCCATGTCTCCGGCGCACAGCAGCATGCGGCGGTACGGCAGCTCGAGGGCCTCCAGCACCGCCTCGGCGTCCCGGGTGAGCGCCTCGTGCTCCTCGAAGCTGCGCTCGGGAAGGCAGAACTTGACCAGCTCCACCTTGTTGAACTGGTGTTGGCGCACCATGCCCCGGGTGTCCTTGCCGTAGCTCCCGGCCTCGGCGCGGAAGCAGGGGCTGTAGGCCGTGTACTTCAGGGGCAGTTCGGCCTCGTCCAGGACCTCGCCGCGGTGCAGGTTGGTCAGGGGCACCTCGGCCGTGGGGATGAGGTAGTAGCCGGGTTCGCCGCGGAGCCTGAAGAGGTCCTCCTCGAACTTCGGGAGCTGGCCGGTGCCGTACATGGTCTCGGCGTTGACCAGGAGGGGGGTCCAGAACTCCGTGTACCCGTGGCGCTGGGTCTGCAGGTCCAGCATGAACTGGATCAGGGCGCGCTCCAAGCGCGCCCCCAGGCCGCGGTAGACCGTGAAGCGGGCGCCCGAGATCTTCCCGGCCCTGGCCCAGTCGAGGATGCCCAGGGACTCCCCCAGCTCCCAGTGGGGCTTGGGCTGGAATTCGAACCTCGGGGGCGACCCCCAGGAACGCACCTCGACGTTGCCCTCGGCCCCCAGGCCGTCGGGCACGCTTTCGTGGGGCAGGTTGGGCGTGCGCTTGAGCACGTCGTAGAGCCGCGCGTCCAGTTCCCCGGCGCGGGCCTCGGCCGCGGCGACCTGGTCACCCATGAGGCGCACCCGGTCCATGAGCTCCGAGGCGTCCTCGCCGGATTTCTTGAGCTCCCCGATCCTCCGCGAAAGCCCGTTCTTGGCAGCCTTGAGCTGCTCGGCCTCGGTGATGGCCGCCCGGCGCTGGACGTCCACGGCCTCGAAGCCGGCCACGTCGAAATCGTGGCCCCTGCGCCGCAACGCGGCGGCGGTCTGGGCCAGGTTCTCCCGCACGAACTTCAGGTCGAGCATGGGGCCCCTAGACGTCGAGGTTGGAGACTTCCTGGGCGTTGTCCTGGATGAACTGGCGCCGCGGCTCGACGGCGTCGCCCATGAGGATGCTGAAGATGCGGTCGGTCTCGGCCGCGTCCTCGAGCTTGACCTGCAGCAGGGTCCGGCGCGCGGGGTCCATCGTCGTCTCCCAAAGCTGCTCCGGGTTCATCTCGCCCAAGCCCTTGTAGCGCTGCATGCTGCTGCCGGACTTGCCCAATTCCTTGACCTTCTCCACCACCTCGCGCACGTCGAGGCAGTCGATGACCTTCTTGTCGGCTTGGATCTGGAACAGGGGCTGGCGCTCCACGGAGGCGTCCGCGGGGGGCCCCGCCAGCACCTCCCGGGCCTCCAGTCCCTTCTTGGCCAGCCGGGCCAGCAGATCCTCCATCTCGCGCAGTTCCCCGAGGTCGCCCAGGGCCAGCACCTCGACCCGGGAGGCCGCCTCCTCGCCCGCCTTGATCAGGTCCCCGAAAAGGCCCTCCTCTGCCGGCCCCTTGCGGCGCGCCCCCTGGGACGACCGCTGGCGCTCGGCCTCGGCCTCGGCCTCGGCGTCGCCCTGGCACAGCACCCGGCCGAGGGGCCCCACGACGAGGTGGGTGGGCCGGACTTTGGCCGAGAGGAGCGCGTCCAGGTCCAGGCTGCGCCGGAGGCGCGGCACGATGCGGTCCAGGTCCGCCAGGTCGCGGATGAGGTCGCGGAACCGGGCGCTGTCGAAGGTCGCCTCGGCCTTGCCCCGGCCCAGGCGCACGAGCTTGGCCCCGTCGGTCCCCTCCTCGATGAGGATGGAGTCCATGCTCTTCTCGTCCTTGACGTAGAACTCGCTCTTGCCGCGCTTGACCTTGAACAGGGGGGGCTGGGCGATGTAGAGGTAGCCCTGCTCCAGGAGCTGCGGCATGTGCCGGTAGAAGAAGGTCAGCAGCAGGGTGCGGATGTGGCTGCCGTCGACGTCGGCGTCGGTCATGATGATGATCTTGTGGTAGCGGGCCTTGGCCAGGTCGAACTCGGCGTCGATGCCGCAGCCCATGGCCGTGATCATGGCCCGGATTTCCTCGTTGGCGAAGAGCTTGTCCAGGCGGGCCTTCTCCACGTTGAGGATCTTGCCCCGCAGCGGGAGGATGGCCTGGAAGCGCCGGTCGCGGCCCTGCTTGGCCGAGCCCCCGGCCGAGTCTCCCTCCACCAGGTAGATCTCGCACTGGGAGGCGTCGCGGTCGCTGCAGTCGGCGAGCTTGCCCGGAAGGCTCATGCCGTCCAGGGCGCCCTTGCGCCGGGTGAGCTCGCGGGCCTTGCGGGCGGCCTCGCGGGCCTCCAAGGCGTTCACGGCCTTGGCCATGAGGCGCTTGGCCAGGGCGGTGTTCTGCTCGAAGAAGGCCGACAGGTGGTCGTAGGTGACCGCCTGCACGATGTCCTTGACCTCGGGATTGACCAGCTTGCCCTTGGTCTGGCTGTCGAACTGGGGTTCGGGGACCTTGCAGCTGATGACGGCGATGAGTCCCTCGCGCACGTCGTCGCTCTCCAGGGAGGCGTCGGCGCGCTTCAGGAGGCCGGCGTCCTTGGCGAACTTGTTGGCGGCCCGGGTCAGGGCCCCCTTGAAGCCCACCAGGTGCGAGCCTCCGTCGCGGGTGTTGATGTTGTTGACGAAGCAGAAGATGTTCTCGGCGTACCCGTCGTTGTACTGCATCGCGATCTCTACGGTGACCCCGTCCTTCTGCTTCTCGAAGGCGATGGGCGTGGGGTGCAGGGCCTCCTTGCTCTTGCTGAGGAACTTCACGAAGGCCGAAATCCCGCCCTCGAAATGGAACTCGTGTTCCCGGGGCTCCTTGCCGCGCTCGTCTCGGAATTTGACCGCCAGGCCCTTGTTCAGGAAGCTGATCTCGCGCAGGCGCGACATCACCGTGTCGTGGTTGAACTCGACGACGCTGAAGACGGTCTTGTCGGCCTTGAAGGTGACCTTGGTTCCGCTCTTCTTGGCCTCGCCCGCCGCCTTCACCGGTCCGACGGGGACGCCCCGCTCGTAGCGCTGGAAGTAGACCCGCCCCTCCCGGCGGACCTCCACCTCGAGCCATTCGCTCAGGGCGTTGACCACGCTCACGCCGACGCCATGCAGGCCTCCCGAGACCTGGTAGCTGTCCTTGTCGAACTTGCCGCCGGCGTGGAGGACGGTCATGACCACCTCCAAGGCGCTCTTCTTGAGCTTGGGGTGCTCCGTCACGGGGATGCCGCGGCCGTTGTCCGACACCGAGCAGGAGCCGTCGGCGTGGAGGGTGACCTCGATGCGGTCGCAGTGGCCCCCCATGGCCTCGTCCACCGAGTTGTCCACCACCTCCCAGATCATGTGGTGGAGCCCGTACTCGTTGGTGGGGCCGATGTACATGCCGGGGCGCTTGCGCACGGCCTCCAGCCCCTCGAGCACGGTGATGTTCTCGGCGGAGTATTCGCCGGCCTTCCTGGGATTCTCTTCTTTGGGCATGGTGGCCAAGGGTGGGTTGCGGGTGGGGGACGCGCCCCGCGGCGCCCGCGGGGGACGGCTCGAAAGCTATTTGCCGCCGAGCCTCTGGCGGATCTTCTCTTCGATGATGTAGTTCTCGATGCGGGTCAGGTCGTCCTTGTTGACCGCGATGATCTTCAACCCGCTTTTGTAGATGCTCACGGTGCGGTCGACAACGCGCCCGTCCTTGCTGTCGGAATGGGCGACCTCGGCCAGCACCCGCAGGGGCCGCGGAAGGTTGGGCATGGTGATGTCGCACACCACCATCGTGCCGATGGCCAGCGGCTGCTCGCTGACCAGGGCCAGGCCCCCCTGGCTGATGTTCTCCGTGACCCCGGTGAGCGGCGTGTTGGGACGCCCCGAGGAGGCCAGCTTCTCAAGGGTGGTGTCCTTGTAGGCCGCCTCGCGCTTGAGGGCCTGGGCGTAGGCCTCGTCGACGATGTAGTATTTGATCTGGAGTTGGGACACGACGCGTTCGAATTTCCTCTGTTCGATGGTTCCGCGAATCGGCAGCATCGCCGCCTCCGGACGGGGGGCGCCTCAGCGTTCGAGCGCCCCCGCCAGCATGGTTTGGTAGTATTCGGCGAGTCCCGCGGCGCGCGGCCCCCCGACGCCGACGCCGGCCCCCCTACGGCTCAGGGCCACGGCCTCGCGAAGGTCCCGCAGCTGGGCGCGGCGCGAGCCCAGGCGCCCCCACAGCACCCCGGCGCTGAAGACCACCGCGGCGCGGCGCGCCGGCGGCATGCGTCCGGCCCGGGCTTCGGCGCGGCGCAGGCACTCCCGGGCCCGGCCCAGGTCCGCGCCCGGCACGCCGGCGCGCGAGGCCGCGATCTCGGCCGTGGCCAGCAGGAGTATGGAGCGAGCCCCGCCGTCGGGCCGCTCCAAGGCCGCCGCGCGCGTCAGTAGGGGCAGGGCCGCGCCCAGGCGGCCCTCGTCCAGGCGGGCTTCGCCGAGCACCCTCCAGGATCCGGGACTCGGGTCGCGCCTCGAAAACTGCTCCTCGGCGGCCCGCTCGGCCACCCGAAAGTCGATGCGCTGCTCCAGGAAATCCATCCCCACCGCCGCCAAGGGCAGCAGGAAAATCCCCAAGGTGAGCCAGGCCCAAACCCGGCGCGGGCTGGGCGGACCGGGGTCCGGCCCGGACGGCCGCGCAACCGCTTCCTCCAAGGACGCTCCAGAAAAATCCCCTGCCTTCATTGTAGAAATCGGATCAACTCCTGTAAACGATAGAGGCTGCATTCGGAAAAAAATCCCGCCACGGAAGCATTTGGAGCCGTTTCGGGATAGCATGGGTCCATGCACCGCTTCGGCCTAGGATCCGCCCTTCTTTTGCTTTGTCTGACCGTCCCCGGATGGGCGGCGTCCGGGGAGTCCCCCTCGACGGCCTCGGACAGCGGCCAGGTCCTCTTCCAACCCTCGGGCCAGATCCCGGCCTCCGGAGGACCGGGGGGCAAGATCGCCTTTTTCCCGGGGGGCCCCGCCTTCCTTTCCGGGGGCGTGGGGGCCATCTCCATCGGCCACGGTTTCGGGTTGGGCCTCGCCGGCTATTCCCTGGCCTCGGAATATGTGCCCCGCCACGATGGGCTGCTCTACGACGTCGGATTTTCCTACCTCGGCGTGCTGGCCGAATACACCTTCTTCAGGCATTCCCTGCTCTCGGTGCAGACCTCGTTCCTGGCCGGCCCGGCCCAGGGTTGGTCCGTGGCCCGGGCCTACGGCTCGGCCAGGGTCTACGCCAACTTCGCCCAGATCGAACCCGAGGTGGATCTCATGCTCAACGTCACCCACCAGCTCAGGCTGGGGATAGGGGCCTCCTGGCGCTTCGACGCCGGTTCGGACCTGGACGCGGCGCTGGGTACGGACTTCGGCGGCGGCGCGGTCTCCCTGCTCATGATGTACGGCCAGAATTAGGCCCCCCCGCGGGGGGAGGGAAGGCCCCCTCCAGGAAGCGGCGGGCCGATTCGACATCGGCGACCCTGCCCTCAAGCTGCTCGTCCTCCACCGCCTCCAGCATGGCCTTGAATCCCGGGCCCGGGACATAACCCCAGGCGATGAGATGCCGTCCCGTGACCAGGGGCGGGGGCCTGAGGGCCCCGGCCTCGGATTCCAGCGCGGCCCGGTCCTCCAGCACCCGTTGGTACAGCCCCAACTGGCCGTGGCTTCCCAGGCAATCGGCGCGGTGGAGCCGCAGCAGGGACCCCAAGTCCGGGCGGCGCAGCAGGCGCTTGCGGGTGGACACCCGCATCGCCGGCCACGGGTCGAAGCGCAGGTGGTCGGCCACCAGGGCGCAGGCCCCCTCGATGAGGTCCCGGCCCAGCCTGAGGCGGGCCAGAAGCTCGCGGGCCATCGCGGCCCCCACGGATTCGTGCCCGTGGAAGCGCAGGCGGTCGGTCTCGGTGAGCGTCGCGGGCTTGCCCACATCGTGGAGCAGGGCTCCCCAGGCCAATTCGGGCGGAATGGGCCCCTCGTCGGCCAGGGCCTGGAGGGTGCGCAGCGTGTGCTCCCAGACGTCCCCCTCGGGATGGAACTCCGGGGGCTGGGGGCAGCCCTTCATGGGAAGGAGCTCCGGCAGCAGCGCGGCCAGGAGCCCGGAGGCGTCCAGCAGTTCCAACCCCAGGCGCGGCCTCGGGGACAGCAGTATCTTGGTCAGTTCCGCGGACACCCGTTCGGCCGCCAAAGGCCCCAGTTTCCCGGCGAAGCCGCGGACGGCCTCCCAAGTCGCGGGCTCGATGCGGAAGCCCAGTTGGCAGGCGAAACGGACGCAGCGCAGCACCCTCAGGCGATCCTCGGAGAAGCGCTCCATCGGGTCCCCGATGGCCCTCAGCACGCCGGCCTCCAGGTCGGCCCGCCCCCCCACATAGTCCAGCACCGAACCGTCGGTGGGATCGAGGAACATGCCGTTGACGGTGAAGTCCCTCCTCAGCGCGTCGCTTCGCTCGTCGACGAAGCGCACCGAGGAGGGATGGCGGCCGTCGAGGTAGGGGCCCTCGCCGCGGAAGGTCGCGACCTCGTAGGCCTCCCCGTCGATCAGGACCAGGACCACGCCGAAGGCGGCTCCCACGGCCTCGGTTCGGGGAAAGGCGGCCTGGACCTCCTCGGGCGGCGCGCTGGTGGCGATGTCGTAATCCGGGGGCTCCACGCCCCGGAGACGGTCCCGCACGCAGCCTCCTGCGAGCAGGGCCCGGTGCCCACGGCCCCGCAGGCCTTCGAGGACCTTCAGGGCGCCCTCGTAGGCCGTCACGCCCCCTCCGGGTCCCGCCGGGGCGGCGCGTCCAAGGCCGCCCGGAGCGCGTGCTCCTCCGATGCGGTGAGAGGTCTCCAAGACCCCTCCCCGAGGGAACCCAGGCGCAGCGGTCCCACGGCCTCGCGGCGCAGGTCGGCCACCTCCATGCCCACGTGGCCCGCCATGCGCCGTATCTGGCGGTTGCGGCCCTCCTTAAGCCAGATCCGGAACGCCAGGGGGCCCGTTGGTTCCACCCGGCACGGCAGGGTGGGGCCGTCCGACAGGACCGGACCCGCGGCCAGCTGCCGCAACTGCCGGGACGAGGGGGCTCGGACGGTGGTGACGAGGTACTCCTTCTCCAGGTGGCTTCCCGGGGCGGTGACGGCGTAGTTGAGGCGGCCGTCCCGCAGGAGCAGCACCAAGCCCCGGCTGTCCTTGTCCAGGCGCCCCGCGTAGGGCAGGTTCCGGGCCGCGGGCGGAAGCAGGGACAGGATGCCCGGTCCCTCGCCGTCGCCCTTGGTCGTCACATACCCCGCGGGCTTGTTGAGCACGTAACCCGGGGGGCCGGCGTCGTCCGGGAGGTCCACCTCGACGGCGTCCCCGGGGAGGACGCGCGCGCCGGGCTCCCGGACCACGGCGCCGTTGACCCGCACCCTCCCCTCGGACATGAGTCGGTCGGCCTCCCGGCGCGAGGCCAAACCCAGTTCGGCGAGGCGCTTGTTCAGGCGCAGGCCCGGGAGGCTCACGCCGACGGGGCGGCGATTCGGGCCGCGAGCGCCGGCCACAGCCTCAGCGCCGTGTCGGAGCGGTTCATCACGAAGAGGTGCAGGCCGGGGGCCCCGGAGCGGAGCAGGTCCAGGCACTGGCGTTGGGCGTAGTCCCAACCGAATTCGCGGTCGGCGGCCGGGTCCGTCCCGCGGAAGCCCCCGCGGAATTCCGGGGGCAGGCCCACGCTGAAATCCCGGTCGAAAAAGCGGGCGGACACGACCGGGTAGATCCCCGGGATGAGGGGCACCGCGATCCCGGCTTCGCGGGCCTTGCGCACGAAGGATGTGTACACGTTGTTGTCGAAGAACATCTGGCTGATCAGGAACTCCGCGCCCGCTTCGACCTTCAGCTTCAGCGCCCTCAAGTCGGCCCCGGCGTCGGGGGACTCGGGATGCTTCTCGGGGTAGAAGGCCCCCCCGATCCGAAAGGGATAGCGTGCGCGGATGAAGGCGATGAGGTCGCTGGCGTGGGCGAAGCCGTCGGCAGGGGGTTCGAAACCCACCGCGCCCTTGGGCGGATCCCCGCGCAGGGCCAAGAGGTTGCGCACCCCGGCCTCGGCCAGGCGGTCCAACTGGCGGCGCACCGCGTCCCGATCGAGCCCCACGCACGTGAAATGCGGCAGGGGGGTGATGCCCAGGGACAAAAGGCGGCGGGTGATGTCGAAATGCGGGCCCACGTTGCCGCCCCCGGCCCCGTAGGTGACCGATATGAAATCCGGCTTCAGGGGCGCCACCGCGTCGAAGACCCGGTAAAGGGCTTCCACGTCGCCGTCGCGTTTGGGGGGGAAGACCTCGAGGCTCAGGACGGTCTTGGCCTTGAGGAGGTCGGGGATGGACATGCGGGGCCTCGGAGGGGACCCCGAGAGTATAAGGAAATTCCCCGGGCCCTGGTAGGCCGGGACGCTCAGCGCGTCCGGCCTACCCCGGGATCGGCGCGGTCAAAGGCCAGGGTCCAGGGGCCCAACGAATCCGAAAGGACCACCCGTACCCCGGCCTGGTCCAGGAGGGGCAGCACGGGCGGCAGGAGCGCCACGTGGCGCATGAGCTCGGTGGTGAGGTCGGGATGCAGGCAGTCGCTGGAGAGGTGGAGCAGCACGCGATCCTGGGTCGCCTCCCAGGAGAGGATCAAGGTCGCGCCCGGGGCCGAGAAGGCCGCCAAGCGCAGCAGCACCGCCTCCAGAAGGGCCTCGGCCGTGGGGACATGGACCAGGGCCATGGGAAGGCGCGGCTCCCTGGTGATGTCCAGGCGCAGTTGGGCCGTATCCAGGTCCGGGCGCAGGTGCGCCAGAGCCCGCTTGAGGGCCGCCGTGCCCGACCAGCGGCCGCGGCGCAGGCCGGCCGGTTCCGGGTCCTGGAGACGGCGGTAGAAGTCCGCCATGGTCCACACCAGGCCGCGCCAGGTCTCGAAAATGGAGCCCAACGCTCCCACCTGTTCGGGACCCAGCCCGCCGTAGCGTCCCTCCAGGAGCATCAGCAGGCGCGGCAGGATGGGGTTCAAGTTGAGGAAAAAGTCGTGGTAAAAGGACTCGGCCGAGGCCAGAGCGGCCTCGCCCGATGGGGCCGGCGCGCGCCGCAGGCCCTTGTCCACGGCCAGCGCCAGGGCCGGCATCTGGAAGGGTTTGGTGAGGTAAAGGTCCACGCCCCCGGCGCAGGCCTCGGCGGCGTTGTCCGGGGTGGGGTGCCCGGTGAGAAGGATGAAATACGGGTCGGGTTTGAGCCCCAGCTTGCGGACCTCCTGGCGCAGGGTGATGCCGGTGCCATCCCCCATGATGAGGTCCGAAAGGATGACGTCCGGGCTGCGGCGGCGCGCAAGGTCCAGGGCCTCGGCCACGCCCGAGGCCAGCCAGCTTTGGTGCCCCTGCTGCCTTAGGTAGCTGCCTATGCCTTCGCGAAGGCTGGGATTGTCGTCGACGATCAACAGGTTTGCCATGGTCCCCTCGGAATTCAGGGGATCATTATGCCATAAAAAAGTGCATTCAGGCAGGGTCTCGACGCCTTCCAGGGGACTTCGGAATCGCTAGTCCGTGAGGCTCCGGATGCGATCCTGCAGGCCCTGGACGATCTGCGAAGAGGCCGACTGCATGGCGTCGTTGAGGTGGGATCCGTATTCCGAATCCGTGGCGCTCCACAGGACCTCGCCGTTGTGCACGTCCACCATGCGCACGGAGAGGCCCACGTGGGCTGGCGTCGCCTGGGTGGTCTGGACGGGCTGCTGCACGTAGCCGACCCCCATGCCGGACTGGTAGTTCTCCTGGGAGCTGACCGTGGCCCCGTTGGGGAGCTGGCGCGTCACGGCAACGCTATTGTAGACCGGCGTGTCCTGCTCCAGGGTGACGTCCTCCACGACGCTCTGGGTCCCGGCGTCCGTGAAGTCCGTGACCTGGCCCTGGACCACCGCGTCCACGCCCAGGCGGGAGGCCAGGGCGCGCAGGGCCGCGGGATCCATCCCGGCCCCCGGCCTCAGGCCCATCTGCTGCATCGCCAAGCTCACCTGGGCCGGATCCACCACGGAATAGCTCTCGGCCACCAGGTAGTTGCCGAAGACCTGGGAGGCCATCTTCCCGGATCCGGCCATGCCGGGGAAGTCCCCGAAATCGAGCACCGCCACGCGCTGGATGCCCGAGGAGAGGTAGCGCGGGTTGAGGAACACCACGGCGGGGGCGGCGCAACCCGCCACCAAAAGGGCGGAGGCCGCCAGCAGAACGGGGAACCGTCGGACAGTCGCGGATCTCATGGTTTCCTCCCGGTGGACCCGGCGAAGCCGGAGGCCACGGACCACTGGGCCGGGGTCAGGACCAGCCGCAGGCGTTGGGCGTCGTCCCGGGCGGCCTCGTTCCCGGCAGCCACGGCGCGCAGGTACCAGCCGCAGGCCCGCTCCAGGTCCTTGGGGACCCCCAGGCCGTGCTCATAGAGCTGGCCCAGCCGGGCCTCGGCGAACACGTTCCCCTGCTTAGCGGCCTTGGAATAGAACCGGAACGCCGCCGGATAGTTCAGCATCACCCCGCGCCCGGTTTCGTAGAGGGAGGCAAGGTTGTCCTCGCCGTTGGAGAATCCCTCGGCCGCGGATTTGGCGTACCAGTAGGCCGCGCGCTTGAGGTCGCGGGTCACCCCGAGGCCGCGCTCGTAAAGGAAGCCGAGTTTGTTCTGGGCCTCGGCGTTGCCCAGGTCCGCGGCCCGCCGGTAGTCCCGGGCCGCCACGACCGGATCGCGGGTTACCCCGTGCCCGAACAGGTAGAGGTTGGCCAAGTTGGCCCAGGCCAGGGCGGCGCCCCAGTCGTCGTCGGCGTCGCGCAGGGCGGCCTTGAAATAGTCCAGGGCGCGGCCGTAGTCCCGGGATACGCCGACGCCGCTCTCGTAAAGCCACCCCAGATTGTTCTCGGCGGAATCCTCGCGTTGGACGGCGGCCTTGCGGTACCACCGCACCGCCTCGGCCAGGTCGCGGGACACCCCCCGACCGTGCTCGTACATCACGCCCAGGCCGAACTCGGCCCGCGCATCGCCGCGCTGGGCGGCGGCCTTGAGCAGGCGCACGGCCCGGGAGTAGTCCCCGGAATCGTAGGCGCGCCTCACCTCCCGGAGCGCCGGGTCCAGGTGATGGGGGGTCGTCCAGGCCGGGACGGACCAAAAAAGGCCCAAAAGGGCGCCCGCGACAAGGGCGGCGCGGCGGGACGATTTCATGGGGCGCACCAGGAGAGCGGGATCATGTTAAAAGTCTAACCCCGACAGCGCACTTCGGACAATGCCAGAGACGCGGACGGCCCCGCCAGGGTTCCTTGCCGTCCCCAAGAAAAAGCCCCGGCCCTCAAGGGGCCGGGGCTTTAGGAGCTGGTGGACCTGAGCGGAATCGAACCGCTGACCTCGTCAATGCGAATGACGCGCTCTCCCAACTGAGCTACAGGCCCCCGGCGCCGCCCGGACGCTCCTGGACGGCGAGTCTGGCGGAGAGGGAGGGATTCGAACCCCCGGTACCGTTCGGTACGCTCGATTTCGAGTCGAGTGACTTCAA
>DAIDJD010000124.1 GCA_027451505.1 candidate division FCPU426 bacterium | reverse complement strand
GGATCCCGGCCGACCATGTAGCCGGCCCAGTCCCCCTCCAGGTTGGCCCTCAAGTCGTAAAAGTTGGGGTTGAACAGCACCTCCCGCGCCCGCAGATGGGGCGCCTCGGCCCGGGCCGCGGCCAGCAGCCCCGCGGCACCCCCTAGGTCCCCGATCCACGTCGCCAGTTCGAGCCCGGTGCCGCCGTGCGCCGGCAGGGGCAGCCGCCGGGCCGTGGCGCTGAGCCGGCCCTCCAGACCCACCAGCACGTGCCCCACGTCCACCCGCTTGCCGGCGTGCGGGACCTCGGTCGAGTCCCTCAGCCGCCGCGTCAGGTCCTCGCCGAGCAGCCCGGTCGGGTCGCGCGGCGGCAGGCCCTTCAGGTACACGTTGAAGCCGACGTTGCGCAGGACGCTTCCGCATTTCTCGAAGTCGAGGCTGTGGCGGGCCCCGTAGTAGACGCCGCGGAGGGCGCGGATCCGTTGGCGGTAGCCCAGGCCCGCGGCCGTCAGGCGCAGGGAGGCTTGCCGCAGCCAGCCGATGAACTCGGCGAAGTCCCGGGCGTGGGGACCCTTAACGCGCCTCGGGCGTCCCAGATCCGGGAGGGCTTGTCCCGCGGGCGCGGAGCGGGGCGCGCGGGGGACGCCGCGGGAGGCCCTCCAGGGGCGACGAAGCGCGCGCGTTGGGGGTGGAACTGCGGGGATTTCCGGGGATGGCTCCATAAGCGCATTATCGCATTCCGGCGCGAAGCGCGGAAGTTGGGTTCCGGAAGGCGGGACCATAGTAACTGAATATTTCAAATAGGTATCAGATGAAGGTGCGATGGAACCGCATCCCTGGACTCCACGTACTCCTTTTTGGGTTATACTGGGAGTGGAGGTCACCATGAAAACCCTTATGCTTTCCGTCGCGCTGGGCCTGGGCCTGTGGGCTGCGGCTCCGGCGTTGGCATCGTCATCGGCCGCAGTCCCGGACGTCATCCATTTAAAGGACGGCCGCACCGTCACCGGTCAGGTGGTGGAGGAGCACGCCCACAGCATCGTCATGGTGGTGGGGGGCGTGCGCCGGACCTATGACCGGTCCCTGATCACCGACATCCATTACGGTGCCGGCGAGGCGCCCCAGGTGCCGGAGGGCATCTACGCCCCGGCCCCGCCCTATGCCCAGCCGCCTGCCGGCTCCGGGCCGGGCTATGTCCCGGGGCCTCCGGGTCCGCCTCCCGGGTCCGACGCGGAGCTGATGGGCGAGATCGCCCAGAAATACAACGTGCCGGTGCAGGACGTGCAGTGGGTGCGTTCCCAGGGCGTGGACGATGCCGACCTGCCCTTGGTGTTCCTGATCGCCGCCACGGCCCAGGTGACCCCGCGCCAGGTCTTGGAACTGCGGTCCCAGGGATACAATTGGGACCAGATCGAGCAGTATTTCGGCATGCAATCCTCGGACATCTATTATGAGCCGGGCCAGGTGGTCGCCTATCCCGTCTACCTTCCCACCGTGGATTGGAACTGGGGCTGGGACGGTTGCTGGGGCTGCGGCTGGGGCGGCTACTACGGGGGTTGGTACGGCCCGGGCTGGGGCTGGGGCGGCTATTACGGCGACGGTGATGGCGATGGCGACTGGGGCGGCTACGGTGGCTACGGCTACGGATACAACGGCTGGGCCCAGCGCAACTGGGCCGGCACCGGAGGTTGGAACCACAACGGTTGGGCTCGCGGGGTGCCCCGTGCCGGCGGCGGTTGGAACCACAGCGGTTGGGGTGGTGGAGCCGCCCACACGGGCGGCTGGGGCGCGGGACACCGCGCTTCTGCGGCGAGCGGCGCGGCGCACGGATGGTCCGGCGGCGGGTCCGGCGGGGGAGGCTTCGGTGGCGGTGGCGGTGGTGGATTCCACGGCGGCGGCGGCTTCAGTGGAGGCGGGGGCTTCGGCGGTGGCGGAGGCGGGGGCTTCGGTGGTGGCGGAGGCGGAGGCTTCGGCGGGCACCGCTAAGGTGTGACCCTGTTCCGGGGAACGCGGCCTTCTCCAGGGTCAGGAGGGCGCTTCCCGGATAAGGGAGAAGGTGGCACCTCGGTGTGCCCAAGGCCACCCGCCGGCCTTGGGCACATTTTTTTTGGCCCAGGGCGGGCGCTAGGCCCGGGCCAAGAGAAACCGTGGCGAGGCGATGGGGTGCCAAAAGCGGGGGCTTGGGTTAGACTGTCGATCCGGATGTCGCCCCGCTGCGCTTGAGGCAAGGCCCGCATGCCCAAACCCTATTTCGCCCTGAACCTCGACGTCGTCGGCAAGCCCTGCTTGGTCATAGGCGGCGACGAGGAGGCCCTGGAAAAGTCCGAACGCCTCGTCGAGGCCAAGGCGGACCTGACCGTCGTGGCCAAGCGCGCCCTGCCCGAATTGGCCGAATTCCTGGAGCGCCATGGGGCCCGGCTGGTGCTTCGGGCGGTGGAGCCCGCCGACATCGCGGGCAAATTCTTCGTCCTCAATTGCGTCAAGACCGACCCCGAGCTGTCGGCGTGGATCCACGCCGAGTGCCTCAGGAACCACGCCCTCATTTCGGCCTACGACCAGCCGGATTTCAGCAACGCCGTGATGCTCGGACTGGTGCGCGCCGGGCGCCTGCGCATCACCATAGGAAGCAACGGATCCAGCCCCGGGTTGGTGAACGCGGTGCGCAAGGCCTTGGAGCGGGTGTTCGACGAGGAGTTCGCCCGCTTCAGCGAGAGCGTGGCCGAGCAGCGGGAGTGCCACATCCGCGCGGGCGCCACCCCGAAGCAGCGCAAGGTCCGGTTCAAGGGCCAGTTGAAGGAGTTCACCATCGAGGGGCGCATCGTCTACCCCAAGGCCTACCGCAAGAATTTGGAACTCGGGGTGGAGCGGCGCGCCGATGGGCTGTGGTGGCGCAAGGAGCCCTCAAAGGCCTGAGGCCTGAGAGGGCTGGGGGCTAGACGGCCACCGCCTCGGGCAGTGCCTCGATGGCGGCGACCACCTCGCGGATGAGGTAGTCGGGGGTGGAGGCGCCCGCGGTGACGCCCACATGGGCCTTCCCGTCGAACCACTCCGGACGGAGCTCCTGGGCGGTCTCGATGTGGTGGGTGTTCTCCTTGCCCAGGCGTTCCGCGGCCACGTCGGCGAGTTTGTGGGTGTTGCTGCTGTTGTATCCGCCGATGACGATCATCATGTCCACCTCCCGGGACAGCGCCTTGGCCGAGATCTGGCGGTCCTTGGTGGGCTTGCAGATGGTGTTGATGGCCTCCACGTGCTCGCAGCGTTCCTTGAGCAGGGCCACGAAGGTGTCGAATTTCTCCAGCAGCAGCGTGCTTTGGCTCACCACCCCGACCCGCGATCCGCGGGGCACCTGCTCCAGGTCGTCCTGCTGGTACACGATGATCGGGTCGTTCATGCGGCTGGCGATCCCCTTGACCTCCACGTGCTTGGGGTCCCCGATGATCACCAGCTTCAGCCCCATGGCCTGGAGCTTCCAGCCGCTGCGGTAGATGTGGGTCACCAGGGGGCAGGTGGTGTCCACGATGTCGAACTCCCGGGCCTTCATGGCGTTGATTTTGTTGATGTCCAGCCCGTGGGCCGTGATGAAGACCTGGCGGCCCTTGATGTCCTCAAGGTTGTCGACGATGTGCTTGCCCAGGGAGTCCAGGCGGGCCACCTCCTGGGGGTTGTGGATGAGGCTGCCGAAGATGTAGGCCTCGTCGACTTGCTCGGCCCGGTCGATGGCCTTTTTCACGCCGAAACAGAAACCGGCGGCCTGGGCGACGGTGATCTTTCGGGCCATGCGGGCACCCCTTTCGTGAGGACGATGTGGGTCCATTCTAGGCCCGGACCTGGGGGCTGGCAAGGCGCGCGTGTCGGGGCCCCCGGCTACCGCAGCACCGCCACCTTGGCGTAGGCCGCCGGGGACAAGGCCCCTCCGCGGTGGGCCCGGATGGCCACATAGTATAGCCCGTTGGGCAGCCGGCCCCAGGCCGGGGGGAGGGGAACCAATCCCCAGCCCGCTTGCATCGGTCCGCTTCGGAATTCCAGCGCCTCCACAAGGCCTTTCGTGAACACCGTGAACCCCACCGCATCCGCGGGGCCGGCCAAGTCCACCGCCAGTCGCGTCGGGTTCGGGTCCGGAAGCCCGAAGGCCCGTTGGATCACCAGGGATCCGCCCGGGGAAGACGTGGAGGTTTCTATCGTCGTCGGCCCGAACGTGAGGTCGGGCGAGGAGGTGGCCGAGGGAGAGGTGGTGGCGGTGGCAGGGCCTGGCGAGGTTGAGGCGGTGGCCGAAGGGGTCGGTGAGGCCGTGGCGGTGGCAGGGTCTGGCGAAGGCGAGGCGGTGGCCGAGGGGGTCGGAGAGTCGGTGGCGGTGGCAGGGTCTGGCGAAGGCGAGGCGG
>DAIDJD010000123.1 GCA_027451505.1 candidate division FCPU426 bacterium | reverse complement strand
TCGGCCACCGCCGCCGCCGCGCCCGGCCGGCCCAGCGCCCGCGCCGCCGCGACCATTCCCCCCAGGTCGTTGTCCAGCAGGCGCCTCAGGGCCGACTCCAGGGCGTCCGGGTCCAGCCCGCGTTCATCGAGCACCTCCGCCGCGCCGGAATCCGCGAAGAGCCGGGCGTTGGCGCGCTGGTGGTCCCCGACGGCGTGGGGATAGGGCACCTGCAGGCTGGGCTTGCCCGCCACCCCCAGCTCCGCCAGCGTGGACGCCCCGCTGCGGCACAGCACCAGGTCGGCCGCCGCGTAGGCGCGCTCCACGTCGTGGATGAAGGGCTCCAGGGCCACCGGGAAGGGGGCGCCCGCGGAGGCGGCCCGGGCCGCCTCGAGTCCCGCCGGGCCCGTCATCCACAGCCACTGCCAGGCGGCGGAACGGTCGCCCAGCCCCGGAAGCGCCCCGGCCAGGGCCGCGTTGACGGCCCGGGCTCCCTGGGAACCCGGCAGGACCAGCAGGGTCCTGCGCCCCGGCTCCAGCCCGAAGGAGCGCAGCGCCTCCGCCTTCTCCGGAAGGGGGCCCAGGCGGCAGGGGATCCCGGTGACCGTGCCGCGTCCGCCCGGGGAGGGCCAGCCCAGGCACACCGCCCCCGCCCAGGGGGCCAGGAGCCGGTTCGCCAGCCCGGGCACCGCGTTGGGCTCGAGCAGGACCAGGGGCCGGCGGGCGGCCAGCGCCGCCAGGGCGACCGGTACGCCCACGTAGCCCCCCGTCACCAGCACCACCGCGGGCCGCATGCGCGCCAGGAGTCCCCGGGCCTGGAGGACCCCCCGCGCCAAGGTCCAGGGGAGGGCCAGGTTCGCCGGGTCCAGGCGCCGCCTCAGCGCGGCGCTGTCGACGGGATGGAACTTAAGCCCGGCCCGCCGCGCCATGCCCTCCTCCAGGGACCCGGGGCGCCCGGCCCACGCCGCGCTCCCCGGGCCGTGGCGCCGGATCCACTCGGCCGCCACGCCCAGGCCCGGGCTGACGTGCCCGCCGGTGCCCCCTCCGGCCAGGAGCAGGGTCCCCGGCATCAGCGCCCGGCCCGCGCGGGCCCCTCCTGCTCCACGAGCTTGCTGAAGTTCAGCAGCAGCCCCACCGCCATGAGGTCGATGACGAGGGCCGAGCCCCCCGAGGAGAGGAAGGGCAGGGTGGTCCCCTTGGTGGGGGCCATCCCCAGGACCACGAAGAGGTTGGCCAGCACCTGGAGCCCCAGGAACAGGGTCAGGCCCAGGGACCCCAACTTGACGAAGGTGTCCCGTGCCTTGAGCGAGATGAGCCAGCAGCGCCACAGCAGCATGACGAAGAACCCCAGGATGACCAGGCAGCCCAGGAACCCGAGCTCCTCGCCGGCGGTGGCGAAGATGAAGTCGGTGTGGGGTTCGGGGAGATAGAACAGCTTCTGGCGGCCCTCCCCCAGGCCGGCGCCGAAGATCCCGCCGCTGCCGAATGCCATCAGGGAGTGGGTGATCTGGAAGCCCGCCCCGCCCGCGTCCTTCCAGGGGTTGAAGAAGACCGCCACGCGCCGCATGCGGTAGGCCGAGCGCAGGACGAGGACGGCCGCAGCGGGGACCGCCGCCGCGAAGGTCCAGCCCAGCCAGAGTCCCGGCATGCCGGCCGCGTAGAGTATGCCCACGAGCATCAGGCCGGTCAGCACGGTCGAGCCGAAGTCGGGCTCGGCCAGGACCAGGACGAGCCCCAAGCCCACCGGGACCAGGCGCCGCAGGGCCGCGGACCAGCCCTGGCCGGAATCCAGGGCCCCGGCCAGGCGGTCGGCGGTGAAGAGCACGGCCACCATCTTGAACAGCTCCGAGGGCTGGAAGCGCAGGAAGGAAAACCCCAGCCAACGCCGCGCCCCCCCGGCCTTGTGGCCGATCCCGGGGATGAGCGCCAGCAGCAGCAGGCCCGCCGCGACCCACGCCGCCGCGCCGAGGCGCGCGCGCAGGACCCCCGCGTCCAGACCCTGGAGCCACAGGAGGGCGGCCCCCCCCAGAAGCGCGAACAAGGCCTGGTGCTCGACGTAGTGGAGCTGGTTGCCGAAGCGGTCGTAGGCCAGCATGGAACTGGCCGAAAGGATCAGGACCAGGCCCAGCGAGACCAGGGCCAGCGCGGCCAGGGCCAGCAGGAAGTCGACGCGCGCGGCCGGACGGCTCACCGCAGATTCTCCTCGCGCAGCAGCGCGGCCAGGCGCTTGAACTCGCGCCCCCGGTGCTCGTAGTCCCGGAACTGGTCGAAGCTGGCGCAGCCCGGGCTCAGCAGGATCCACTCCCCCTCGCGGGCCCGCTCCAGGGCCCGCCGCATGGCCGTCTCGAGGTCCCCGCAGTCCTCGACCTCGACCGCGGCGGAGAGCTGGGACCCCACCTTGGCCGCGGCCTCGC
>DAIDJD010000122.1 GCA_027451505.1 candidate division FCPU426 bacterium | reverse complement strand
CGCGCGGCCGGCCGCGGCCGGCCTCACATCCGGAAGCCCTCGCCCAGGTACAGCTTTCGCGCCTCGGGGTCGCGGGCCAGGGCCCGCGCCCCGCCGCTGACGAGCACCTTGCCCTGGAAGAGCAGGTACGCGCGGTCGATGATGCTGAGGGTCTCGCGGACGTTGTGGTCGGTGATCAGCACCCCTATGCCGCGGGCCTTGAGCTGGCGGATGACGGTCTGCAGGTCCATGACCGCGATCGGGTCGATGCCCACGAAGGGCTCGTCCAGGAGGATGAACGAGGGGCGCAGGGCCAGGGCCCGGGCGACTTCGGTGCGCCGGCGCTCGCCCCCGGAAAGGGTGTAGGCCTTCTGCCGGGCCACCCCGCGCAGCCCGAACTCGTCCAGGAGCTCGCCGACGCGCTCCTCCTGGACGCCGCGGGGGAGCCCGCTCATCTCCAGGATCGCCGAAAGGTTCTCCTCCACGGTGAGCTTGCGGAACACGCTGGCCTCCTGGGCCAGGTAGCCCACCCCCAGGCGCGCCCGGCGGTGCATGGGCAACCCGGTGATGTCCGTCACCACGGCCCCCGGGACCTCGTCGGCGGGCGCGGCCTTGCGGCGCGGCGGCGCCGGCGGGGCGGGCTCGTCCCTCAGGAACACGCTGCCCGAATCGGGGCGCACCAGCCCCACCACCATGTAGAACGTGGTGGTCTTGCCGGCCCCGTTGGGGCCGAGCAGGCCCACCACCTCGCCGGTGCGCACCTCGATGCTGACGTCCTGGACCACCTTGCGGCCGCCGTAGGCCTTGAACAAACCCCGGGTCCCCAGGGTCTTGGGCTGCGTCACGGGGCCTCCTTGGACGTGGGGCTGATGGCCCAGGGCTGGGCCGCGGCCGCCCGCACCTGGCTGGGGATGATCCTCAGGCGGACATCGCCGATGAGGTCGATCCAGTGGGCCTTCTGGTCGAAATCGGCCTCGTCGGCCTGCAGGCGGTTCACCCCCAGGGCCGCGCGGACCTCCTCGACCATCTTCAACAGCGCCCCGCCGTCGATGACCGTGGCCGAGCGGGAGCGGGCCGTCAGCGGCCCGCGGACCACCCGGACCCCGCCCCCGACGTGGGCGGTGCGGCTGAAGTCGGAATAGGTGCCGTCCCGGCCGGTCACGGTCAGGGGCAGGCCGTAGGGGTCGACGCTGACCAGGCGCATGCCGTCGAGCAGGCGCGCCTCCCCGAGGCTTCCGGTATAGTCGGCCTCCCCGGCGCGGATGGCCAGGCGCCGCGACCGGTCCGTGACCAGGACGCCGCCGGTGGCCCGGGCCTCCCTGCCCTGGTCGCGGCTGCGCAGCTCCTTCGACAGCAGCACGGTGGTGTCCTGGGTCGCGGTCACCCCGCCGTAGAAGACGGTCTCCCCGGCGGCCCGGTCGTAGCGCAGCGCCTTGGAATGGACATCCAGGGGCAGGTCCTCGTCGACGGGGCGGCGCTGGGGGTAGGAGGGGACCGGGGTGGGCGCCGGGGTGGCGCCGATGCGGGGCACCCGGGGGACGGCCGGGGCCTCCCGGGTGCGGCGCGGGGTGAGCCCCGGGGCGGCGCAGGAGGCCGCCCAAAGGCAGCAGGCGGCCAGGGCTCCGGTCGATAAAAAGCGGGGCCTCAGCTCCCGGGCCACGACTTGAGTTCCTTGCGCAGGGCGCGCACGCTCAGGGCCTCGGCGCGCACCTGGCTCAGGATGCGCACGTTGTGGAGGTCCCGGTCGGCCACGAAGCCCACCCCGGTGAGCTTCATGCGCCCCCGGATCACGGTCACCGGCGCCGAGCTGGAGATGCGCTGGGCCCGGTTGTCCCAGAACAGGCGCGGGGTGCGCAGCACCACGCCCTCGCTGGAGCGCACCTCCACCGAGCCCGAGGCGTCGATGTCGTAGTCCTTGAGGTCGATCACCGCGTGGTCGGCCCGGGCCCGCGACACCACCCGCCCGCGACGGTAGTACCGCACGGTGACGGTCTCCCCGTGGGCGTGGCGCTCGTCGTGGTCCACGCGCGCCCGCGCAGCGCGGGCCTCCCAAAGCCGCACCCCATTGTGCGAGGCGCGGGCGCTGAAGCCCTGGAAGAGCAGGCTGGGCTGTTCGGGTCCCTTGGCCGGGCGGGCCCCGGATGCGGGCGCGCCCGGGGCCGGGACGGCCAGGGCCAAAGCCAGGGCCAGGGCCGCCGGCGCCGCTCGCCGCGCGCTCCTCACGCCGGGGCCCCCGGGACGGCGGCCGCACCCCGGGCCGCGATGCGCTCCAGGCACGCGTCGGCCAAGCGGGGATCCCAGCCCGGGGAGGCGCTGCGGATGGGGCTGCGCCAGCGGGCGTGGTTCCAGGCCCAGGCTTCGGGCTGGGGGCGCACGGCCTGCTCGGTCCGGCGGGTGTATTCCTGCACCGCCGGCCACAGGTCCATGGCGTCCTTGCCGCGGGGCGGCAGGGGGATGGGCGGGCCGAAGACGAGGCGGTAGCCGCCGCCCTCGAGGGGGTGGCAGAAGGAGGTGAGCAGGTCGGCCCCGGTGGCGCGCGCCAGGAAGGCCGGGCCGGAGGGGGTCTTGGCCGGGGACCCGAAAAAATCCACGTAGAGGGAGTCCACCGAGGTGTCCTGGTCGGCCAGCGCGCCCAGGATCTTGCCCTCCTTGAGCCAGCGCAGGATGGGGCGCACGGGCGTGTTGCGGCCGAACACGGTGATGCCGTTGCGTTCGCGCCGCAGGTTCAAGGCCCGGTCCACGCGCGGGTCGTAGACCTGGCGGGCCACCACGGCGGTGGGCGCCTGCCGCGCCGTCCAGGCGGCCAGCATCTCCCAGTTCCCGAAATGGGCCGTGACGATCACCGTGCCGCGTCCGGAGTCCACCGCGTCGCGCACGTACCCGAAGCCCTCCACGTCCCGGATCCAGGCGGTCCAGTCCTCGGGGGGCCGGGAGGCACCCAGGCGCAGGAACTCGGCGCCCCCGCGGCCCAGGTTGCGGAACACCCCGCGGGCCGTGGCGTGGCGCCACTTCGGGTCGCTCCCGGGGAAGGCGCGCTCCAGGGTGGCCAGGGTCTTGCGGCGCTCGTAGGGCACGCAGGCGTAGAAAAAGGCCCCCAGGCGCCCGCCGAGGCCCCGCGCCCAGGACAGGGGCAGCAGGCGCATGACGGCCTCCAGAAAGGCCAGAAGGGAGAGGATCGCGGCGTGCTTGACGCCGCGCCAGGGACGGCGGATGGCGGGCTCCTCGGACAGGGGGGGCGCGCGACGGCGGCCCCGGAGGGCAGTCTAGCAGGAGCTTCGCCGCGCCGCCAAGGGGCAGGGTTCCCTTGCCCGTTCGGCCCCCCCCGTCCTAAACTGGCGGGTCCCCTTCAGGAGTACGCATGTCCGTCCAAGAAGCACTGCAACGACTGCGCGAGGCCGGCCGCAACGACGACTGCCCGTGCGGTTCGGGAAAGAAGTACAAGAAGTGCCACCTGCGCGCCGACGAGGAGGCCTCCAGCAAGGCCCTGGCCGAAGACAACGCGCAGCGGGCCCGCGAGGCGGAGGCCGAGGAGCCCGGCCACGAGGGCCACGGGCACGGCCCGGGCGAGCATCCTCAGTCCTACGGAGCGCCGGTCCGGCCCGGCGTGCCCAAGGGGCCGCGCAGCCACAAGCCCATGAACACCCCGCGCAAGGCGGTCTGAACAAGCGGCGAGCGGCGGCGCGCTCAGAGCAGGGGCACCACCTCGGCCAGTCCCCCGAGCTCCGGGCGCCCCGCCGCGCGCTCCAGAAGGCGCCGCACCAGGGGGCCGCGCTCCCCGCGGCCCAGGTGCCAAAGGCCCATCCAGGCCCGCGCCCGCGCCAAAGCCTCCTCGAAGCGCCCGCCGCGGTCGGCCCCCAGGCGCGAAAGCTCGCCCAGGTATTCCTGGACCAGACGGCCCGCCGCGGCGTCGTGGACCCCGCAGCGCCATTCCCAGGCGGCCAGGTCCAGCAGGGCGTGGCGGTACGCCCCCGCGCGGAAGTCGAGCAGGCGCGGCCCGGAATCCCCGTACCAGGCGCTGCGCGCGTACCAGTCGCCATGGGTGAGGCACAGGAACTCCCCCGGGGACTCCATCTCCGCGCGCAGGATCCCCAGCACGCCCTCCAGGCCCTCGGCCAAGCCGGGGTCCAGGCCGCCCAGTGCCTGGCGCGCCGACCTCTCCCAGACGGTCTGCTCGTCGGGGGCCTCCTCCCCAGGGGGGAGCTGGGCGCGGAGCATCCCGAAAATTCGCTCCCTGCCGAAGGTGCCGGCGTGCAGACCTGCCAGGGCGCAGGCCAGCAGGCCCACGGCCAGGGTCCCGCGGCTGTCGGTCTGCGCCACGGCCAGCCCCAGGTCGGTGCCCAGACCCAGGTCCTCGAGGAGGTAGTAGCCGGCCTCCAGGTCCGCGGCGAAGAACTCGGGGCCCAGCCCTTGGGTGCCGGGGAGGTCGCTGAGGAAGTACTGGCAGGCCCAGTCTTGGAAGCGCCAGGGCCAGGACGGCCCGATCTGCTTGATGATGACGCTCAGGGGCATGCCCTGTTCCGGGCTGGACAGCGTGCAGCGCCAGACCCCGCCGTGCTCCCCCAGGGGTCGGGGATCGGCCAGGGAGTCGACCCTATACCCCTGCGAGCCCAGGCTGTCGGCCACCGCCTTCAGGAAGTCCCGCACCGCCCAGCTCACCCGGGCGCTATCCCCAGAAGCCTCCCCAATTCGGCCGGCTCCGTCACCGGGGCCAGGCAGGCGAACCCGCTGCAGAGGTAGGCGGCCGGCGCCCCGCCCACGGGCGGATGGCCGTCCCCGGGCTCGGCGCGCATGCGGTCGAGGTCGGGCAGCCAGTTCCCCCTGCCCACCTTCAGCAGGTCCCGGACGCGCGGGTCGCCCTCGGCCCCGGCCACCACTAGGCTGCGCGGCGGGGCCAAAAAGCGGTCCAGGACCGCGGCCATGAAGGCCAGGGAACGGGGCGCCCGCCTCAAGTCCCGGAAATGCCCCTTGAGGGTGCGCTCGGCGTCGGCCCGCCAGGCGTCCCCGCGGCCCAGCGCCCACAGCCTCAGCTGCAGGTCCGCGATGACGCTGGCCGGGGCCGGTTCGACGTTGTCGTGGGCGTCCTTGACCCGCACCGGCAGGTGGGGATCCCCCTGGATCCCGCCGGGGAAGTACAGGCCGTCGCCGGGGTCGAAGAAGCGCCCGCGCGCGGCCTTGAGCAGGGCCTCGCAGGCCTCCAGCCAGCGCGGCTCGAGGGTGGCTTGGTGCAGCTCGAACAGTCCCCAGGCCAGGAAGGCGTAGTCCTCGGCCTGCCCGTCCAGGGCCGCCTCGCCGCCTGCGTAGCGGCGCAACAGCAGGCCCCGGGACGGGTCCCAAAGGCTCCGCAGAAGGAACTCCGCCGCGCGCGCCGCCGCCGCGGCCCATTCCGGCCGGTCCAGGGCCGACGCGGCCTTGGCCAAGGCGGCCACCATCAGCCCGTTCCAGCAGGCCAGCACCTTGGTGTCGAGCCGCGGCCGCGGCCGCTTGAGCCGGGCCTCGAAGAGCAGGCGGCGGGAACGCGCCAGACGCCCTTCCTGCTCCTCCTCGGGCAGATCCCCGTACCCGGCCGCCGCGGCCAGGGTCCCCCGGCGGTCGTAGAGCACGTTGAGGCCGTGGAACTCGCCGTGGGGGTCGTCGAGCACGTTCCCGTCGGTCTCCACCCCATAGGCGGAGCGGAACCGGTCGGCCTCGGGGCCCAGCACCGCGTCGATCTCGGCCCGGGTCCAGGTGTAGAAGGCGCCCTCCTTCGCCGGGCCGCCGCCCGGGGGGACCGAGTCGGCGTCCTCGGCCCCGTGGAAGGCCCCCTCAGGCGTGGCCAGGTCCCGCAGGACGTAGCCGAGGATGCCCTCGGCCACCCCGCTGAAGAAGGGGTCGCGCGAAAGCTGCCAGGCCTCCACGTAGTTCATGGCCAGCTGGGCGTTGTCGTAGAGCATCTTCTCGAAGTGGGGCACGTGCCAGCGTTCGTCGGTGCTGTAGCGCGCGAAGCCCCCGCCCAGGTGGTCGTGGATGCCGCCGCGGGCCATGGCGCGCAGCGTCGACAGCGCCAAGTCGGCGGCCTCGGCCGCCTCCGTTGGGCGTCCCTGGTCGGCCAGGCGCGCGGCGCGGCGCAGCAGGAAGTGCTGGTACACCGGCATGGGGAACTTGGGCGCGCCGGAGAAGCCGCCGTGGTCCGGATCATGGGCCCCGCGGAAGTCCGCCAGCGCGGCCTCAAGGGGCTTGGCGTCCACAGCGTCCGCGGGCTCGGTGGGGCGCTCCAGGCCCTTGAGCGCCAAGGTCAGGCGGTCGGCGTCGTGCAGCACGTGGGCCCGCTGGTCGGGGTCGCCCCAGGCCCGGGTGACGGCGTCGACGAGCTGGGCCCAACTGGGGCGGTCCGCACCGGGGCGGGGCGGGAAGTACGTGCCGCCGTAGAAGGGGCGGCCGTCGGGGGTGACGAAGCAGTTCAGGGGCCAGCCGCCGTGGCCGGTGAGCGCGGTGACGGCGTTCATGTACAAGCGGTCCACGTCGGGCCGCTCCTCGCGGTCGACCTTCACGCAGACCAGGCGCGCGTTCATCAGCTCGGCGACCGCGGGGTCGGAGAAGCTCTCGCGCTCCATCACGTGGCACCAATGGCAGGCGCTGTAGCCGATGGACACGAGCACGGGGCGGTCCTCGGCGCGCGCGCGCGCGAAGGCCTCCTCGCCCCAAGGCATCCAGTCCACGGGGTTGTCGGCGTGCTGCTGAAGGTAGGGGGATTTTTCCCGGGCTAGTCGGTTCATGGGGGTCCGCCGATCGGGGGGAGGAAGGCCCTCAGCCGGCCCGGGAACCGGCCCTGCGGAAGGAATGGGTGAAGGCGGGGTCGTAGAGGCGGCTGGCTTCGCCGTCTTTGAGCAGGACCCGGCCGACGATGATCATGGCCGTCTTGGTGACCTTGGCGGCGCGCAGTTCCGCCTCCAGGTCGGCCAGGCGGCAGCGCAGGATCAGCTCGTCGGGCCAGGAGGCCCGGGCCACCACCGCCACGGGGCAGTCGGCGCCGTAGGCGGGGACGAGCTGCTCCACGACGCGCCCGGCCAGGCCCGCCGACAGGAACAGGCACAAGGTGGCCCCGCTGGCCCCCAGGCGCGCCAGGGATTCGCCCTCGGGCATGGGCGTGCTGCGCCCGGCGGCGCGCGTCAGGATGACGCTCTGGCTGACCCCGGGCACGGTCAACTCCACGCCCAAGGCCGCCGCGGCCGCCTGGAAGCTGCTCACGCCCGGGACGATGGTCCAGGGGACGCCTTCGGCGTCCAGGCGCAGGGTCTGCTCCGCGGTGGCGCCGTAGATGGAGCTGTCGCCGGAGTGGAGGCGGACCACGGCGAGCCCCTCCCTCCAGCCCCCGGCCATGGCGCGGATGATGGCGTCCAGGTCCAAGGGGGCGCTGTCGACGAGGCGGGCGGAGGGGGCGCAGTGCTTAAGCAGGTCCGGGTGCACCAGGGACCCCGCGTACACCACCAGATCGGCGCCGCGCAGCAGGCGGGCCCCCTTGAGGGTGATGAGTTCGGGATCGCCGGGGCCGGCGCCCACGAAGGCGACGGGCAAGGCCCCCAAGGCTATCTCGGCACGGGCGCCAGGGCCCGGTCGATCTGGGCCTGCGGCAGGCCGGCCTGGGAATAGGCCGAGCGCAGGGCCTCCACGGACTCCTTGGAGGCGCGGGCGCCGGACTGGGGGGGATAGGCGTAGTAGACGCAGCGCTCCTCAGCGCCCTCGAAACGGACCAAGCCCTCGCGCCGGGCGGCCCCGGGCTCCTCGCGGTCCAGCACCGGGAGCATCCGCTCCTCGACCAAGTAGAGGCAGCCCCAGGTCTGGGCGCCCGCGGCGGGCTCCAGGTTGGGCCGGCCCCCCGGGCCGCTGAAGGCCAGGCGCTGGCCGTCCAGGCGGCCCTGGCCCTCCAGGCGCAGCGTGTCGACGCGGCGGTCCAGTCCGAGGTCGGTGAGGGGGGCGCCGCAGCAGAAATAGTAGAGCATCTTGACGTTCCCGCGGGGCATGCGCTTCTCCTACGAGGGTTGGTTCAGGAAGGCCGGGACGCGGCCGCCCACGGACCCAGGACCGCGCGCAGCAGCAGCGCCTGGACGGCCACGGCGCAGGCCAGGGCGGCCGCGAAGCCGACGAGCAGGCCCAGGGGCAGCGCCAAGCTCAAGGCGGCGCAGAACACGGCGTAGGCGTTCAGGGAGACGAGCAACCCTTTTATCACAGCCAACACCGCGTCTCTACCCCCCTGCCGATAGGCGAAGGCGCTCAGGACCGTGCTGGCCACCGGGAAGGCCGTCAACAGGCCCCCCAGGCGCGGGCCCAGGCGCTCGGCCAGCCCGGTCAGCGCCAGGACCAATGCCGCGGCCGCGGCCAGGCGCAAGGGCAGGTCCCAGGGGCTGGGCGGCCCCATGCGCGCCGCGCCGGAGGGGTCCAACGGGGGCGGCAGGCTGCGGCGCGCGAGGTACAGCGCCGCCAGCGCGTAGGCCAGCCCCCGGAACAGGTCCAGCGGATGGAGCTCGGCGATGCGGTCCATCACCACGGTGGCCGCGGCGAAAACCGCCCAGCCCAGCAGCAGGCAGTTGAGCAGGGTGGCCCCGAAGCGGGCGCGCCAGGCGAAGGTCAGCAGGAACAGGCTGAGGCTGACGATGCTCAGCAGCGTCATGCGGGAGGCCTCGACCGCGTAGGCGGTGCCCTGCTCCCGGGCGTAGAAGAACAGGATGGGGCCCGCCACGACCGGCAGGCCCCCCATCAGCCCGGCGGCGATGTTGCCCCAGCGCCGCCCCGCCAGCGTCGCCGCGCCCACCAGGGCCATGGGCACCGCCGCCTTGAAGGCCAAGCCGTTCACTTCGGGGCCGGATCCGGACCCTGGACGCGGACCCCGCTGAGGTCCCCTCCCTTGCCCTTGAGGTCGTACTTCGAACCGTAGCCGCGAGGGGTCAGCATGAGGTGCTTGAACCAGCGCGTCTGGCTGTTGCCGATGACGATGGTGGTGAGCATGCCGATGTCCTCTTCGGCCATGCGCTCGAGGGGCACGCGGCGCACCGTCTCGCCCTCGCGCCAGGCGCTCTTGACCAGGCCCACCGGGGTGTCCGGAGCGCGGTGCGCGAGGAAGATCTCCTGGGCCCGCACGATCTGCCAGTCGCGGCGCACCGACTTGGGGTTGTAGAGCGCGCAGACGAAGTCGGCCTCGGCGGCCGCCTTCAGGCGGCGTTCGATGGCCTCCCAGGGGGTCAGCAGGGTGCTCAGGGAGATGGAGCAGAAGTCGTGGTTCAGGGGGGCGCCCAGCAGGGCGCCCACGCTGCACGCGGCCGTGATGCCCGGCACCACCACCACGTCTATGTCCGGGGCCTCGGGGTCCCACCCGTGGTCGCGCAGCACCTCGTAGGTCAGGCCCGCCATGCCGTAGACCCCGGAGTCCCCGCTGCTGACGATGGCGACCTTGGAGCCCGCGCGCGCCAGCTCCATGGCCTTGCGCCCGCGGTCGATCTCCTCGGTCATTCCGGTGGCCACGATGCGCTTGCCCTTGAGCAGCGGCCGCACCAGGTCGATGTAGGTGCGGTAGCCGATGCAGACGTCGCAGTCCTCGATGGCGCGCCGCGCCGCCGGGGTGAGGTGCTCCTCGGCGCCGGGCCCGAAGCCCACGACGTAGATCGCGCCCCGGCTCACGCGGAGGCCCTTCGGGCCACGGCCAGGGTCACGCACCGGCTTTTGCGCTTGGGCACCACCAAGGCGTCGGCCCCGGCCGCGAGCATGGCCGCGGGCTCGCTGACGCCCACGGCGCCGGTGTACTTCTCCACCACCGGGTTGGCCGGGCTGCGCACGCCCTTGGCGTTGAGCTCGTCGCGGGTGTAGAAGACCGGCTCCACCCCGAGGCGACGCGCCAGGGCCAGAAGGGCCTCCTCGCCGGCCTTGAGGTCGATGCTGGCCAGGGCGGCCACGCTCGCCGGGCTCAGCCCGGCCTCGGCCAGGGAGGACTCCACCAGTTCCCAGGCCTCGCCCTCAGCGGCGCCGGCGTCGCAGCCCATGCCCAGGCAGAGGGTTTTGGGCCGGTAGAACACGGCGCGGTCCCGGTCCGCCCCCAGCTCGGACTGGAGCGCCTCGGTGGATCTGTCGCTGACCACCAGCCAGGCCTCAAAGGGCCCCGCGGCCCGGGCCGAGGCGATGTCCGGGAAGACGCGGATGTGGGCCGGCAGGGGGGTGGGCCGGGTCCACCAGGAGCGCTCCCCGCACTCCTGCACGAAGGCCACGGGCCGCTCGTTGACCACGGCCGCGCTGGCCGCAGTGACGCGGTCCTTGCCCTCCAGGGTCCAGCCCAGGTGCCGGCCCAGGATGTCCACGGCCAGGCTGCCGAGCGCGTCCGAGGCCGTGGTCACCACGGCCGTCGCCCCGAGGGCCGCGGCCACCCGCTCGGCCAAGGCGTTGGCCCCGCCCACGTGTCCGCTGAGCACGCTCACGGCGAAGCGACCGGCGTCGTCCACGGCCACCACGGCCGGGTCCTCGTCCTTGGATTTGAGCAGCGGGGCGATGGTCCGCACGACGGCGCCCAGGCTGACCACGAAGACCAGGGCGTCGTGGGTGCCCCAGGCCGCGGCGGCCAGGTCCTTGATCGCCGCGAAGGTGCCGTCGGCGTCCGGGGCCAGCGCCTTCTGCTTCTCGCTGACCCACAGCTCGGCGCCCTCCAGGGCGCGCTTGACGGCCCGGGCGTGCCCCAGCCCGTGCTTGGTGATGGCGACGACGGCGGTGCGCAAGGCCGGGGCCTAGAAGGCCATCTTGAAGCCGACGTAGGTCGGCTCGAAGCCCAGGCTTTCGTAGAAGCGGTGGGCGCGGGTGCGGCGGGTGTTGCTGGTGAGGTTGACCTGGGAGCAGCCGGCCTTGCGGGCCACGGCGATGGCGTGTTTGATCAGCTGGGTCCCCCGCCCGGCTCCCTGGCGGTCCTCGGCGACCACGATGGAATCGAGGATGGCCCAGGGGCGGCCGGACCAGTAGACCCGGGGCAGGACGTAGAGGGTACAGGTGCCCACCACCTTGCCGGCCTCCACGGCCACCAGCACGTGGATGGACTTGTCGCCGAGCATCTGGGCCAGGGCCTTCTTGTGGCTTTCCAGGGCGGTCATGGGGGGCCGCTTGACCCAGGCCAGCCCGCCGCGCAGGTGGTCATAGAGCGCCAGAAGGGCCGGCAGGTCGGCGGGGACGGCTTTGCGGATGGTCATGAGGCTGGCTCCTTGGAGGGGGCGGGACCCGGACCCGTGCCCGGGACCTTCCCCCAAAAGATGTGGACCGGATTGAGTGCGTCGAGGCGGTGCAGGGATTGGGAAGGGGTGCGGATGGGCTTGCCCCGGCCCACCTGCACCTGCAGGAACCCCCATTCCAGGCCCGAGGAGGCGTACCATTCCAGGGCCTCGGCGGTGTTCTCCAGGGTCACGGTGTTCACCACCAGGGTGCCCCCGGGGCGCAACCGGGCCCGGCAGGCCCCCAGGACCGCGTCCATGCGGCCCGAAGTGCCGCCCACGAACACCGCGTCGGGGTCGTCCGGGATGCCCTCCAGCGCCTCGGGGGCGGCCCCGTGCAGAACCCGCACCGTGGGCACCGCGAAACGCCGGACGTTCTCGCGGATATTCTCGCAGTCCTCGGCGTTCTTTTCCACGGCCCAGACCCGCCCTCCGCGGGCCAGGCGGGCCGCCTCCACGGCCACCGAACCGGTGGCCGAGCCCACGTCCCAAACCACGGCGCCGGGGAAGGGCTCCAGCTTGGAGAGGCTTAAGACCCGGACCTCGGCCTTGGTGATGAGCCCGCGCTCGGGGCGGCGCTGGGCGAAGGCCTCCTCGTCCAGGCCGAAGGCGTGCGCCGCGCGCGCGTCCGGGGCCGGGCGCCGGAAGAGCGCCGTGGCCAGGGGCCCAAAGGAGAGGCCTTCCAGCTCCCCCAGGGTGCCGGCCCAGGCCCGTTCGTCGGGACCGTCCAGGTTCTCCAGGACCCGGGCATCGGCCGTGGCGGGCCAGCCCAGGGACGCGAGGTACCCGGCCACCAGTGCCGGGGTGTTCTTGGGGTCGGTGAAGACCCCCACCTTGGCGCACCCCGGCGGCAGGGCCGCCAGGCGCTCCAGCGGGCGGCCGTGCACGCTGGTGAGCTCGGCGTCGTCCCAGCTCCATCCGGCCCGGGCGAAGGCCTGCTGCATGCTGCTGACGGCCGGCAGGACCTCCACGCGGCCGGGGCCCAGGCGCCCGGCCAAATACGAGGCGATTCCGTAGAACAAGGGATCGCCGCTGGCCAGCACCACGGGGCGGGCGGCCGGGTCGGCCAGGGCCGCCTCGAGGCGCTCGGCCACGGCCTTAAGGTCGGACTTCACCACCACCCGCTCGGCCGCGCCTCCGGGGCACAGGGCCAAGTGGCGTTCGCCCCCGGCCAGCAGGGTGGCCGATTCCAGGCGGCTCCTCGCCTCCGGGACCAGGCCGCCCGGCCCGGCGTCGGTCAGGCCCAGGACGAGGACCTTAGGCAAGCGGACGGGCCCCCGGGCCCTCGGGCCCGCGCGTCAGGGCCAGGCGCACCCCGGCGGCCAGGGTCAGGGCCAAAAGCAGCAGGGCCCCGAACTGGATGGGCCACTTGAAGTACCAGCCCAGGTTGTCCAGGCTGTGCTCGGCGAAGGGATTGCGCATGGCCAGCACGGCCAGAAGCAGCAGGGCGGTGCGGGGAAGGTAGGCCAGCAGGCCCTCGATGGCGGCAAAGAGCTTCACGGCGGCTCCCAAGCGTGCCCCGTACGGCCGCAAGGGCTTCAGGGGTAGGCTACCATAGCACGGTCTAAGCGCGGGGAGAAGCCGGGGTAGGGCCCTACCACCCCAGGGTGAGGCTTCCGCCCACCTGGGCCAGGCCGCAGTACACCGGAAAAGGGGCTTGAACCAAGTTTTGGCCGGGATTGGAGAGGATGACGCAGGTCACGTACTGCCACTGCTCGGTCTCGGGGCCCACTCCCCCCGAATTGTTGGGAATGCAGCCCTCGGAGGTGGGGCCCGATCCGTCGCAGGCATCGGCCACCTGCTCCCCCCCTATCGCGTGCCAGGTGGATCCGGCCGTGAGCGTGGCCGAGGAGGGGTAGGGCGTGACGATGGCGCATCCCGTGTTCATCGTGAGCGAGACGAAGGCGGACTCCTGGTTGACGCAGTCGAGGCATTCGAACTGCACGCTCTCGTCCATCACATCGGTCGCGCCGGGGCAACAGCTCGATCCCGTGAAGTTGAGGATTAGTTCGGGCCTCCAGGACTGCGTGAGGACGATGGGCGCCACCGCCAGGGGCACACTGGCGCTGGTGATCGCGGAGACGACGACGGTCACGTTGCCGAAAGCGGTCCCGGGCTGGGTGTACAGCACCAGATCGGTGCCCTGGCCCGGGGCCAGCGTCGCGGGCCCCATGGACACCACCCAGCCCGGCGGCACCGCCGAAGCTGCGGGGTTGTAGAACACGTTGACCGTAGCGCTCAAGCTGGCGCTTTCGGCGGTCAAGCGGAAGGTGTGATAGGTCTGGGTGTCGTCGTAGCTCAGCGGCTTTCCGTCGGGCTCGGTGACGGCGAGGTAGGTCCCCAGGAGTTGAAGGGTCACGGTGTTGTAGGGTTGCCCTGGGGTTAGGGCCACATCCTGAATCAGGGGAGTCACCCCAGGCGCTGGGGTGAGGAACACTTGGTAGGTGCCACTCAGCGGTTCTTGGAAAATCGCTTCTCCGGTTTGGGCGGTGCTGACAGTCCCCGAAATCGAACTTAATTTAGTCTGCGATTCTCCATTGGGAGCCACCACCGTGATTGACTGACCACCGACTACCGAAGCGCCGTTATCGACCCAAGCCGTGATTTGCCCGTTGATCGGCTGAGGATTGACCACGGCATCCAAAGGCATGTGGCTTTCACATCCAGCCACCCAACCCAGCGCTAGAAGAAGGGCAGCCGTTGCAAAGGAACCCCTGATTTCCATGGGCGGTCAGTAGTAATAAAGAGAAAAATTATCCAGAAGCACTTCCTGGGCCGAAGTACCCCCGGGCCAATTCCATTTCGGGAACAACACTCCAGCACTGGTCCCTGGGGCTCCGGTGGGCAGGGAGCGCTTCCCGTTGATATTCTGGCCCAAGAGCATGCCGTCCAGAGTGACCGAGGAAAGCCCCGTGGAATGGTTCCAATAAAGGACCACATGATGCCAGTTCAGGGTGGAAATCCCGAACTCAACTGTATAAGGGCTTCCGGATTGGTAGGTATAGATGTTGCACAACTCAGACGGCTGCAAGGAAAACCCCAGAGACGCAACCGTGTCACTACCTATATTAAGAGTCACCTCCGTTTCGTCACCCACCATAAGATTTCCAAGATTTATAAAAACATCAAAATAGCAATCCTTCCCATTTGGGATACTCCAAAGACCACTTGTGGTCCACAGACCGGCCCCTGGACCCGGCGTACCCGCATCCCAAGAAAGGATGCCGCTGTTGGGATACGAGATGTACTGGCCCGCCGCCGAATCTGCGGAAAAGGAATGGACCGTGCCATTGGGGTCTTCGACAGTCCATTCACCCGAAGGGAACGTGGCCTCGTCAAAATCCTCATTGAACATGTAGGTCGGCGATGCCACGCCGCCCGCCGGGCCCATGGGCCCGGCGGCTCCCTGGGGACCCCGACATCCGGAGGCAGCCATCGCCAGGCACACCATCGCGAGTATAGCCGTGCGCCTTGCCCGGCTCGACGCCGACGTTCTCGGGTTCGCGGACCTCCGTTTCATCTGGATCCCCTCTCGAAAAGCGGGAAATACGCCTTGTCTATCTCTCCGGCTTGGGAAAGGCTGACGCACACGGCCAGGCGCCGGCTGAACGCCCCGGGCACGTGGACGCGGAACACCCGCTCGTCGTCCAAAGGACGCTCCAACACGATGGCATGGGTGTATCGATCCTGGATCTGCACTTCCTCGGCGGGCTCGTCCGATCCCACGACCAAATCGAAGGACTCCGGCGACGTTTCGTCCACGGTAAGGTCGAAAATCCCGAACACCGTGCTCCTGTGGAGCATAAAGTGCCGAACCACGAAAGGCGGCGGGCCACGCCTCACGCGTATCCGGGCTCGGCGTGGTTTGGCCCGCCGTGGCGCCCACACGGCGGGCGGCGGGATCGGCGGCAAGGGAGGGGCCAGGGCGCCGAGCGCCTCGATGATGCCCTCGGCCCATTGGAAGCTGTCGTCCACCGCCGTCTCCCGGTCCACGTCCGCCCGATCGGTCGCCCGAAGGGATCCGGGGGCAACGGTGAAAAGGACCGCGCAGAGCGCGCTCGCCATGCACGCGCGCCGCAGAACGCCGGGGGGGACCATCTCAGAACCTATAGCCGGCGTACACGATCCCCGCCGGAGCTTGGTAGCTGGACGCCCGTAGGCTCATGTACTGCACCCGGTACCCCTCCCCGAAGCCTGATCCCAGAGGTTGGTTCAGGGTACCGTTGGCCAACCGGGCCAACGTGTAATCGCCCACGGACGTGGTGACGGCGGCACCGTAAAAAAGCCCCAGGCGCTGGTCCCCGCCCCGGCTTCCCCAATCGCCCCGGAGCTGGACGAACCAGCAATAGCTGGGTGTCCCGCCCAGAAGCGGATCCTGGGGATCCCCGCCGGTGAAGGGATTGGCCGGGTCGCTTCCCAGGGGGATCTGGACCTCGACGGCGAGATCGCGCAGGGCGTTCAGGGTCCATCGGGCGATGCCCAGGGTCCCCCCCGCGGCGAGGACCGATGTGCCGGACCCGCGGACGAGATTTTGCATCGCCCACTCGCCCCAAAGCTTCCATCCGCCGCCCCGGAAATCCGCGCTGGCATCCAGGGACCCGGTTTCGTCCACCGGGCTGTTCAAGAACCAGTCCGCCAATCCATAGGTGCCGTTGACCATGGCGTCCGCGGAATCCTCCTTTATCCTGAATTTTGCCTTTAGTTGGGCAAGGACAAGCCCCTGCCTGCCGGAAAAGTCCGACACAGCCGTGTCGAAAAGGTCGGGCACATATAGGATCGACAGGGCGTTGTAGGGGGCCGCCACCTCGGCGTCCGCGTCCGGGATGTCCGCGGTGAACCTAAACGGCACCGTCGCGCCGATGGAGTCGAGCCAGCGCTCCCCCATCGTGGAGTAGGCCCCGAAAAACCGCCCCGGCCCCAGGAAATCGGTGAGATCCCGTCGACCGCCCATCACGCTCAGCCAAGACCCCACATAGGCGACATCCGCGTCTTCCAGGAAGATGCCCGCCGGATCGTCGCTGCCGGCGGCCTTGAAGATCCTCAGGTCCGCCCGCGCCGTGAAGTTATCGACGAGCTTTTGCCTAAGATCGGCGTCCACAAAGGGCCCGTAGACGCAACCCTGGACGTCCTGCCTCCATAGGTACCCGATGGTGTAGTCCTGTTGCACGACCGCGGTACCGGTCAAGTCCCCAGGGTTCGTCGCGATCTCGAATCCATGGAGCCAAGCCGGGGCCACCAGCGCCGCCGCGACCAGGGCCAGCCCGGGCCCCGTCACGTCCCGTTCTCGGTGGTCGTACGCGGGCCCTCGCCCACGAAACCCGTATCCGGCACCGAGGCCGCGGCCTTCCTGCCGACCTCACGGGTCCGGCATAGGGAGAAGGCCCGCGCAAGGGGACGCGCCGCGAAGCGCATGGCCACCCGCTCCCACCATCCGGAGGCGCCCATCACGGCGCTCAATTCCCGCCGGTTTCCCAATTCGCATCTCCGGCGCAATTCCCGGACCGCTTTCGCATCGTATCCACGCCGCAGCAACCCATCGGCGATTTCCCAGGCCGCCGTATGGGCCCCCATCTCCGCCAAGCACCCTGCAAGCTTGAACTCGATCCGGGCCCGGGAGGGCTGCCTTCCCTCACGGCCAAGCAACTCCCGATAATCCCGCGCGGCGTCCTGCCAGTGCGCCCCGGCCTTCCTGCAATCGGCCCGCACCTCCAAGGCCACGGGGTTGGCCCCGTCGAGGGCCAGCGCCCTGCAGGACAGATCCAAGGCGTCCTCGATCCGACCGAGACGCAGGTTGCACAGCCCCGCCAGAGCCAAACCTCCCGGAGTCTCGGCGACCAGGACGGCGACATCCCTCAGATGACCCAGGGCCTCCCGGTAATAGCCCAACCTTATCTCCAGCCCGGCGAGGAGCTCGCCGACCCTGACATCCCCGGGATTCAGGTGCCGCGCCTCGAGCAGGTGCCGATGGGCCTGCTGAGGGGCCACACCCAAGAGCGCCTGGGCGCGCTGGACCTCGGCCTCCGCCGCCGCCGCCATGGCGTCGGCCGTGGGCGTCATCGGAGACGCTCGACGTTGTCGACGAGGAACCCGTCCCCGCCCTTTTTCAGGGAGACAAGAAGCGCCAGCGGAAAGTCCCCCCTGGCTCCGTTGATGCCCGTGGTGTAGGTCATGGTCCCCGCAAGTCGCACATAGAACATGGGTCCCTGACGCGCGAATTCCATGCTGCCCGGCAGGATCCGTATTCCGTCCGTGACAACCCTGAGCGCGGAGAGCCTTCTCTTGAAATCCAAGTCCTCGGCGCGCTGGTCGTAGGCGGCCTGGAATTCAGGAGTCATCATGGACTCCGCCTTGGACACACTTTGGTCATAGAAGGCGTAGGAGAATCCGTAATAGGCGGGAAGGAAGTCTTCGACGAAGGCGGCCATTTGCCGCTTTTCGAGGTCGTCCGGGCTTATGGATCCCACGTTGTCCTGCGCCGTCGCGTGGCCGCCCAGGAGCGTCTTCGCGGCGAAAAAGCATAGTCCCACGCAAATGACCCCCACCACCCCGGCCAGGACCGGAACGCCCCAGCCGGACCTCCCGCGCCCCTCCCTGCGCAATGGCGGCGATCCGAAATCGAGGTAATCATAGTCCTTCTGCTCCACCGTCCCCTCCATTTTAGGCCGTCTGCGCGTCCGCCTGCGCCAAGGCACGGACGGCGGCCCAGATGTCGCCGCCCGCATCGCGCAAGGCTCGGTTGAGCCTGGGTAGGTCATGGGTTGGCTCGGTGGTGTTCAGCCACCGGGTCACCGGATCCGGCCGAACCGTGATGATGTTGCGCTGCGAGCCGTATACGAAAAACGCGGTGCTGTAGACGCCCCGTACCTGCCTGAGGTTTTCGAGATGGACCCGTTCGTGGTCGGTGAGCTTCAGGAGGTCGGTCACCCGGTCGATCACGTTGCGGGCCTGCGCGAAAAGGAATTGGGTCTGGCAGTTGTCCAGAATGCTCCGCGTTTCCTTGTAGTCCAGGACATCGGAGAGTTGTTGGGTGGCGAAAAACGGCATGAGACCCATATGGCGGCTCCTGCGCGCAAGCGCGTCGAGCAGTCGCCTGCCGGATTCGAATCCCATAAAGGAATGGATTTCGTCGAAGACCACGATCTGGCGCCGCTCCATGGCTTTGTTCCGCCGCCAATGGCGGTATAGCCACGCCGCCAGGACATACACCGCCGCCCCGAGCACCGTAGAGTTTTCGGGAAGGTTGGAGATGTCGAATACCCGGGCACGTGAACCGGCAGTTAAGGTCGTCGGACGGTTCAGCAGGCCGGCCAGATGTCCCCCGACCACGGGCCGCAACTTTTGGAGCATTTCCTTGCGCTCAGCGGCGAAATCGCCGCCCGAGGACACCCTCGTGGCGATGGTCTCGGCGAGGTCCCCGAAGCAAGGTACGCTTGCCTGGGCCAATACGCCGCCAGAGAAGCGCAGGCGGCGCCGGTAGGTTTCCGCGATGTCCTCGAGGAGCAACGAGCGCTCGAGCTTGGGCAAATCCGCGCCCCCGTCCGCCAGCACGATCTCAAGGCAGCCCGCCACCTGTTCCAACTTTTCGGGGAGCACCCGACCCGACCGATCCAGGTCGTTGAGGCCCGCTTCGTCGAACGCAGGGTCGTACTCCAGAACGTCCCAGACGTTGACCGCTTGGGATCCGTTGAGATCGAATTCTATGTAATCCCCCTCCAATGCCATGCACGTCGATCGGTAGGATTTGGCCCGGTCGATAAAGCTCACGTCGAGCGCCCGCATCCCCAAGCGGTTCACCACGAGATTGATCAGGAATGACTTGCCGCTGCCGGCTTGGCCGGTGACGAAGACGTTCCCGTTGCTCACGACCCGGCTCCAAGGGTCGTAAAAGCAGGGCTGGTTGGCGGGGCTGAAGCCCAACAGCGCGCCGCCCTCAGGGCTGGTGCTGCGGAACTCGAAAAACGGATAAAGCGACGCCACCGCATCGCTCCGGGCGAGGAGCGGGTTGCCCCCCGTGTCCCTGCACAAGGGTTGGGTCGCCTGCCAATACTCCAACTGCCTTAAAATACCCTCATCGGGCACCAACGCGTTGAGGAGGCCGCCCAACTCCCCGCTGGCTTGGTCCAATTCAGGGCGGTTGTCGGCCGAAACCGAGAGGTACGCGGACCACCTTACGAACTTGAGCTCCCGGCGCGCATGGGCGCGAAGCAACGCGTCATATTCCGCGGCTTGCTCCTCGGATGCCTGGGTGGCTTTGCCCTCTCCGAAAGTCACGGCGCCTAGGGCAGCCGCGCGCTTTTTCTGCACCACTTGTGCCGCGCGCTCCTGGGAGATTCCCTCCACGAAAATGCTGAACCGAAAAGACCTGCCGCATAGCATCAGTTCAGCCATGGCGACGCGCAGGGCTTCATCTCCCAGCGGCGCCCTGAGGAAGCCCATGGTCCGGACCAAACGGCGCCCGACCTGAATGCATGAATACCGGGGGTCCCCCTCACCCACCTTCAACAATACCGGCGATCGGAAAAGGGGGCCTCCGCCTTCTTCCAGACCGGTCGCACCGCCGGAGGAGAGGACGCCCCCAGGAAGCGGGGCCAACCGGCTTGGATTCAGGGTTCTGTCGAGCAATTCCTGGACGCCTTTTTCATCCAACGGTTTGCAGACCAGATCCCCGCCGGAAAGATGCCTCGCGAATTCGCCGCTCCTCAAACGCACCTGATCGAGAGCTTCCCGCAACTGACCTGGATTCGTCGGCCGCGCTTCCCGCCGGGATGGACAACTGAACAACAGGTGGTAGTTGAACTCGGGCACGAAGCTCAAGGCGCAGTAACCACGCAAATGCGTCTCCATGCTCGGCGCGTAATACCCACGGTGGCCCTGGGGGGACTCGTCGGACACCTGGTTCCGCATCCGCTCAAGGTCCGCTTCGGGGTTGTATCGCGAGCAATCCACCAGTAACTGAACGCGCTCCCCTGGCCGGAGGTCCTCAAGAGCGTCTTGAAAGCGCTTGACCGCGCGCTCGTAGTCCTTCGAATCGGCGGTCACCGGATTCAAACCCGAGCGCAGCTCGAACGCGGCGACAAACTCCCGTTCGTCCAACACCAAGTGGCCGTGCATGGCGCGCAGTTCCGGCCATAGGCCTTCCACGGTGGGCTCCCGGCTATTCATCCCTGCTCCCGTACTGCTCCCGGAAGCGCTCGGCGCGTCCCCTCCCCCACGGATGGTAAACCGTGGGCGCCTTGATCCAGGGGATAGTTATGAAAAGAAACCGGCCGTCCTGGAGAAACCTGCGGAGCAACAGGCCCTTTGGCAGGCTCCGGCGGTAGACCATGAACCCGAAGAACGAACCACCCGAAGCGAAAAAAAAGATCCCGCCCCAGAGCGCGGAGGTGCGTGCGCCCAAGGACAAAGCGATAAGCGCCAACAGCACCAGGATCGACGCCCCGGCCCAGAATTCCATCGGGGTGAATCCGCCCCAAACCTTTATGTCCTCATTTATGTCGATGGGCACGTCGCCTCCCTACCGGCTTTCCGGCGGCCGCAGATCCTGGACGAAGTACTTCGGCCGCTCCTGCGAGCGCTCCAACCAGTCGCTTTCCTCCTTGGGCGCGCCGTGGAAGCGATTCACCCCGCGGATGGCGGTTCCCATTATTTGCCCGACGGATGAGGCCGTCTCGCCCAGGTTCAAAAAGGCCTGGCGGGCCGTCCAGGCGGCCATCGGGCCGACACCAGGCCAAGTCGAGGCGGCCGCGGACGCCGATGCCGCGAGGCGTTCCATGCGGACGGCGAACGTTTTGCTCATGTCGATGACGGATTGGCCCAATTTTCCGTGGACGCTTCCGCGGCCCCCGGCCTTGATCACATCCGATGGCACCCGCCTTAATCCGGCGTCGAAGGCCTCATGCACGGAACGGCCCGCCGCGGACGCGATTCGCCCGGTGGCGGTCATCGAGTCTGCCAGTTCACCGACGCTCTTGAATTTATGGACCGCGGCGAAGAGCATAAACGGCATTAGGAACATCCCCACGTCCATGAAGGCCCCGGGCGTTCCGGGAAGGGGCGTCATCCCCGGAAGGTCCTGGCATCCGACCACCAGAATATCCATCACGAAAATCAACGCCGCCCAGAGGAACCCCCAAAGGCAAAGCTTCAAATGGTTCTTCAGCCACAAACCGAAGACCGGCCGCGTCGCAGGGTGGACATAGAGTGCGCAAGCGATCCACCCAAGGTAGTAGCTCAGCACTAGGGCCACGATCTGCCCGCCCTTAAGCATCAGGAGACCCACCAACGCCACCAGCGCCATGATCCCCAAAATGACCTGTATGAAGCGGCTCGCCTGCGTCTCTAGGTTGTACATGACCGCGTCCTTCGCGGCGGACCACGCGAGCGAAATGTTCCCCCCGCTGGCCAACTGTTGGTTTAGGTAGTTGTAGGCTCCCTCCAGTTGCGCGGTTTCGGTGACGGCGGAGGGTGCCTGTGTGATCCCGGACGTGGCGCCCTGAAGCGCCGAACCTACGGCGGTGGAGAGCGAGGAGCCCGGCGGACCGGTGCCTTCTACGGAATTCGGGAATACGCTCCCTTGAATCAAGATCGAAAAGAGGCTGGGCGGCGTGCCGTTCGTGCCCCACCCCGCGGTTTCGGCATAGCGTACGTGGGAAGCCTCGTAAAATTCCCGACCCAGGAAGTCCCCGACGTGGATGGGCACGGAATAGAGGAGGGGGAAGGCGACCATGAGTCCGGCGGATACCGCCAGGCCCCCGATGGCCGCGAAGGGTTCTTCGGAATCCTTCGCGTAGCTCGGTATACCCAGGGCCGCGAGGCCAAACATGAGCAGTCCACAGAGCGAGAGGATCCAAGGGACCATGCTTTGGAGCAGTTGCGCAGCCGCGGGGGGCACCTCCACCGCCGCCCGCGCGGCGGCTTCTCCGGTTTGGAAAAAGCCGGACCCGTTGGTGAAGTCCCAGATCGGTATCAGGTACGTCCCGATTCCCGAATAGAGGCGTACCACGGACCAGGTGACCACCAGCCATACGCCGTATAGACCCAGCTCCAGCCACGCGGTTAGTGCATAAAGCACGTTGTTGAACATCCCGTTGATGAGACGGGACATCCAAGTTTGGTCGGCACCATTCACGATCTGCTGGACTTGGCCGGCACTAGCGCCAGCAAATCCGGTCTGTGCCGTGAGACATAGCACCAGCACCGCGGCGACCGTCGCGCAGGTCCGGAACCTCCGCTTTTCCTGGAAACGCGGGCCCATCAGGGCTTCATGTTCATCGCGCTGTCCAGGCCGCTCACGGAAGTACCTTGGGAATCCGCGGCGCTGAGGATGAACGCGGCAACGCCATATAGGCATCCCAGGAGCACCAAGGCCATGAACCCCGCCTTGACCCTGCGCCCGTGTTCGCTCATGTCCCGGGCGTGCCAGGCTATGTCGCCCACGACAAAAATCGCACTGACTCCGCATATGAAGTTGGTGATGCGCCACGCGTAGCCCATGATGGAGGCGCTTGCGGAATTCGGATCCATGGCCCATGCGGCCACGGGCAGTAGCAGGAGCGCGCCCGCCGCCAGTAGCGGTCCGGCGTTTAGTGGCCTTGTTCTGTTCATCATCTCTCCGGAAAAGTCATGGGGTTGTCTGGGCGCCCACCAGGACGCCCCCCGGCGCGGCGCCTGTGCCGGGCCTGAGGGTGATCGAGGCGGCCCCTGACGGAACCGCCAAGGGTGCGCCCAAGTCGCCGTGGTTCGACGCCGCAGGTCCCGGCGCGGCCACGTCCGGCACTCCGCCTTCCACGGCGCCGGCCTGAAACTCCCCTTGAATCGCGGATTCCATGAGTGAAAGGGCCGCCGCCGCCAATGCGCCGTATCCGCCGCCGACGATGGCTCCCTGCAGAGCCGCCACGGCTGCTTGGCCCAGCACCGCCAGCATCGAATTCCAGTCGAATTCCGATCCCGCGGATAACGCCTTTTCCAAGGTTTGGTCCGAGATTTCGACTTGCCCCGCCGCTGCGTTCGATTCCGGCGCTACGGCGGCCAGGGCGCTTGCCAACGCCGTTGCCTGGTATCCGGCGCCCTGCGCGACGGCGGTCGATTCCTGGGCCAGGACACCCGAGGTCTGCTGGACTCTCGGATTCGAAGACCCGGAAAGGAAGGCCGCGTAATCCGCCAACAGGGATGCTTGTTCGCCTTGCGCGGCGCTTCCGACGCTGAGAGCGCCGAGTGCGGCGATGATGACCGCCGTGCCCACGATGTCGTTCACCGCCTGGGCGTCCTTTGGTCTTTGGACGGCTTCACGGAGGCTCCAGGGCGGCCCCCCGGAGGGGGAATCCGGCATGTAACGCCCGGAAGCGCTCCGGTCCGACATGGCCAGAACCTCCAGGAACGCCAGGACCGCCCTTCGCTGCTCGGTGACGGCTGCAGATCTGGATGGCATGGCCATCTGGGTACTTTGCCCCAGGGCGGGGACGCAGATCGTCCACAGGACGAGCCCGCAATGGATGGCGTTACCCAAGGCGGCGGCCCTTCAATGGGTGCCGGGAAGCACACCGCCCTGGCTCGAACCTAGGCCCGGAGCCAGCGGCTGGTTGGCGGCGCCCATAGGTTCGGTCAGCGTTCCTCCAAGGGACGCGCCCCCCGCGGGAGGACGGGCGGAACCTGTGCTCAACGCTGGGCCGGCCCAAGAGGTCATGGCGGGGTTCCCCGCCGCCCATCCCGATGTCGACTGGGCGCCGGGCAGGGACTGCAGCAACGAATCGATCCATTGGGTGCCTGGTGTGCCTGTTTGGGTGTTTTCAAAACTCCCGAGCCACGCCCCGAGCTCAGCGAGGGCGCTTTGGGACATCGCCGAGACGACACTCGCGACCAGGGAGGATGTGGACTGTTGCAGGGCGGCGATCCAAGCTTGGTCAGCGGCGGTCGGCACTCCAGCCTGGTTTGGTGGGGTTATGGAAGACATCGATGCAACGAAGGACTGCGCCGTCGGCGCGTCGCCCAGCGTGACTGCGCTGGACTCTTCCTGAAGCAGGCCTCCCTGTTCGGCCAAGGCCCCGTTGGAGGATCCGACCAATGCGGTGCCGTCCTGTTGAAGCGCCGAAGCCAACTCCGCCTGGAAGGGGGTGTCGATGGATTGGACGGCAAGTTCACCCAGTGCGGTAAGGATCGAAAGCGCCGCGCCTGCGCGCGCGCCATCGGAATCGGCAAGGGCCAAATTGAAAGGCTTTTCACGCGCCCGTGGGGCATTTCGAAGTGGCAATGCACCGACTCCGGGAAGGCGTTGGACGGACGGCATGGCGTTGGTCGGACCCAGTCCCGGGCTATCAGCGAGCTCTTCCAAAAAGCGAAGGACGGCGCTCCGTTCAGCCGAGATATTCGTTCCAGCGGACTGCATGGCTCCCAGGGACACCGGCACCAAGGCCAGGGCCAATCCCAGGACTTTGCCGCTTCGTTTGCAATGAGAGGGTCTATTTGTATTCAAATGATATTCTTATTTGGCATTGTTATTATATATATATAAATTTATTTTATTATATTTTCAATTTTATTATTAATTTTAATTCATATCATAAATTAAATAACAAAATTTGAATATTTTATATTCATATATCCCATAATTTATATATTCAGATACTAATTTTTTATATATTGCGTTAATCCCAATAGACAAAATATTGGAATTATCCAATTATTTTAAATATATTTCTTAATTGCATATAATTTTATGGAAACAATATGCCATATTACCGAAACATCTCTCCCACGCACCCCAGCCCCCACCAAACCCTCCCCTTCCCCGCCCCGTAACCTCCTTCGCGTATCCTAAACCTTCCCTTCCACCCCCTCGGAGTCCGCATGTCCTCGAAGAACCCCATGGTATCCACCGTCCTCGGCTGGGTCCTGACCCTCTTGGCCGCCGCCATCTTCGTGATGAGCGCCACCATGAAGCTCACGGCCAACCCCAAGATGGTCCCCATGCTGGCCCAGTTGGGCTGGCAGCAGTCCCAGCTCAACCTGCTCGCGACCCTCGAATTGGGCAGCGTCATCCTGTACTTGCTCCCGCCGGTGGCCGTCCTGGGGGGCATCGTCCTCACCGGGTACCTGGGCGGGGCCATCGCCACCCACGTGCGCGTGGGCCAGCCGGTGTACATGCACATCGTCATCGGGCTCCTGATCTGGGGCGGCCTGTACCTGCGCGACGCCCGACTCCGGGAGCTCATCCCCCTGCGGCGCAAGTAGCTTTGGGAACGCCGGGACCCCGGGAGGTTCGGGGTCCCGGCGGCCGGCCGGGGAACTTGCCTCGGGGGCGCCTTTGGCCTAGGATGGCCGCGTCCCGCTCCAGGAATCGCCGTGACCCCAACCCTTCCCTTCGGCTTCGCCCCCGGCCCAGCGGTCCGGCCGTTCCGTTTTTGGCGTCGCGCAGACCTGGAACGACGGCCGCGCGCTTGATCCTGCGAACACCCTGATCCAGCCCAGCGCGGCCCCAAGGCCGCGCTTTTCTTTTTGCCCCAGCCCGAGGACGCCATGTTGGACCTGAGCAAGCCCTTCGCCGTGATCCAGAAGGAGGACCAGCACCAAGTGCTGATCCTGGAGGGGCCCGTGCGCCGGCTCGAACGCCTGGAGCAGATCCCGCGCCGCTCCGGCAAGGACCCGGCCGGACGCCGCTACGACACCCTCTCCCTGGTGCCCTTCTCCCAGATCCGCGAGAAGGGCTTCGAGGCCCGCCGCGGGGACGAGGAGCTGCTGTGCATGGAGATCCAAGGCCAGCGGGAGGTCCCGGTGGGGGAGTTCCTGGCCGCCCTCCCGAAGGCCGAGGTGTCCCTGGTCTCGGGCCCGGACTTCGAGGGCAGCGAAGAGGCGTACCGGGACGTGGTCGCGTCGGTCATCCGCGACGAGATCGGGGAGGGCGAGGGGGCCAATTTCGTCGTCCAGCGCACCTGCCGGGCCCGCCTGGGCGGTTTCGGGCCGGCCGTGGCCCTGAACCTGCTGCGCCGCCTCATCCAGACCGACTACGGGACGTATTGGAAGTACCTCTTCTTCGACGGAAGCCGCGCCTTCGTCGGGTCGACCCCGGAGAAGCACCTGAGCGTGGACAAGGGCCGCGTGGTGATGAACCCCATCAGCGGCACGCTGCGCAAGGCCGGGCTCGAGAGCCTGGCCCCCTCGGGGGTGCGCCGCCGGCTTCTGGAGTTCCTCCGCGACCCAAAAGAAATCAACGAGCTGTTCATGGTGGTCGACGAGGAACTGAAGATGATGTCGAAGATGTGCGAGCGCGGGGGCATGATCATCGGCCCCCTGCTGCGGGAGATGTCCCGCCTGGCGCACAGCGAGTACCTTCTGGTGGGCAGCTCCGGGCGCGACGTGGTGGACCTGCTGCGCGACAGCATGTTCGCCGCCACCGTCACCGGCAGCCCGGTGGAGAACGCCTGCCGGGTGATCGCCAAGCACGAGCCCCAGCCCCGCCGCTACTACGCCAGCTCCATCGCGCTCATCGGCCGCGACGAGGACGGGGAGCCCTTCCTGGACAGCCCCATCCTGATCCGCAGCCTGGAGATCGCGCCCGACGGGGGGGTGCAGCTCAGGGTGGGGGCGACCCTGGTGCGCGACAGCGTGCCCGAGGAGGAGGTGCGCGAGACGGTGGCCAAGGCCGCGGCCACCCTGGCCAGCCTCAAGGGGGAGCCCGCGCCCCAGCCCCGGCTCCTGGACGGGCTGCTGCGCGACGCCCTGGTGATCGAATGCCTGTATGAGCGCAACCAGAGGCTCTCCACGTTCTGGTTCCTGAAGCAGGAGCGGGCGCCCGGGGACGGGCCTCTGAAGGGCCTGCGTTTCGCCCTCATCGACAATGAGGACGACTTCCTGTCCATGTTCGGCCACCTTCTGGCCCACCTGGGCGCCGAGACCGAGGTCATCCCCTGGAGGCGCTTCGACCTCGCCGCTGTGGGGGACGCGGTGGTGGTGGCCGGCCCCGGCCCGGGCAACCCTTCGGCCGTCGACGACCCCAAGATGGCCCTCAACGGCCGGGTGCTGGACCGGCTCCTGGAGGCCCGCCGGCCCTTCCTGGCGGTGTGCCTGGGCCACCAGATCCTTTGCCGGCGCCTGGGCCTGAGGCTGGGCAAGAAGCGCGAACTGACCCAGGGCGTGCAGAAGCGCATCGACTACTTCGGGCGCCCCGAGGACGTGGGCTTCTACAACACCTTCTGCGGTTTCGCCGACGAGCCCCGGCCGGGCCTGGAGTTTTCCGCCTCCCCCGACGGCGAGATCCACGCCCTGAGGGGCCCCCACTTCGCCGGGTTCCAGTTCCATCCCGAGTCCATCCTGACCACGCACGGGCTGGCCATCGTCGAGGAGGCGGCCCGCCGCGTCACCGGCCGCTGAGGAGGCCCCGCTTGCGCCGGGGCCCCGGCGCGGGCACAATGGGCCGCAAGGAGGAAACCCATGAGAAAGAGCCTGCTGGCGCTCGCCCTGGCGTGCCTGGCCCCCCTGGTGCTGGCCGGGTCCTGCAGCACGGTCGACGCCAACCGCAACGGCGCCAACATGCTGGGCATCGTCAAGCTGGGGCCCTTCCCCCGCCAGCCCGCCTGGTGCGCCGGCTACAATCTCTATTTCAGCGACAGCGTCAAGGGCCCGTTCCAGAAGATCAACACCGAGCCGGTGCTGGGCTATTCCAACCTCATGGTCCCCTACCTCAAGCCCGGCAAGACCTACTACTTCTACATGACCGCGATTTCCAAGCGCGACCCGAGCCGCGAAGGCAGGCCGGGGGGCATGTTCGCCCGCGTGGCGCGGCAGAGCTGGAATTGAAGGGGGCTGGGATGGCCGAGGGGGCGCGCCGCGACCGGCGCAAGGTGAACCAGGCCGTGGGGGCCGATCGCCGCAAAGGTGCGGCGGAGCGCAGGCGCTGCCCGGACTGCGGGTCGAGCCTGAGCCAGTCCGTGGTGAAGGCCCCGGGCGGGACCCTGACGCGGGTGTACTGCACCAAGTGCGACTACCGCTCCGAAAGCCGGCAGGTGGACGAGGAGCGCCTGCACTCGCTGGCCGGCTTCGAGTTCATGGTGGAATCCGGCTCCCGCGGGGCCTTCCTTGAGCTTGACCGGGACTTCCTGAAGGCGGCGCGGCTCAAGCCCGGGGACCGGCTGGAGCTCAAACCGGTGTACTCGCCGGGCGGGGATTCGGTGCTGACCTGGGTGTTGCGGAGGCTTTAGCGGCGGGCCGTTGGATCCAAAACGAACGCCCGGGACCAAGGTCCCGGGCGTTTTTTCGTGGGATCGGGACCGCTAGCTAATCCGCGTACGGGATGTGGCAACCGTAGGCCCGGGTGGCGGGGACCTTCACGGGCCGCCCGGCGAGCAGTTCGTCCAAGGCCTCGGAGACGTAGTTCCGGGCCCCGGGGATCTCCGCGGGATCGGTGCCGGGCTTGTCATCGATGGCGCCCTCATAGGCGATGCGGCCGGCCCGGTCGATGACGAACATGGTGGGCGTGTTCTTGGCCCCGTAGGCCCGTCCGGCCAGCCCGCGGGGGTCCAGCAGCAGGTCGGTCATGTGGGCGCGGCGCTCCCGGATGAAGGCGCGGGCCGCCTGGGGATCCTTAAGGCAGCCCTCGCTGCCCGGGCCCGAGGAGTCGATGGACAGCCACACCCCGCCGCGCCGGGTGTAGCGGCTCTGGAGGCGCTGCATGTTGCCGCTGTCATAGTGCTTGTGCACGAAGGGGCAATCCGGGTTGACCCACTCCAGCACCACCAGCTTCCCCCGGAAGGCCGCCAGCGAGACTTCGCGCCCGTGGGCGTCCTTGAGCGTGAAACCGGGGGCCGGGGACCCCACCGCGGGGTATTGGGCCCGGCCCAGGGTAGGCAGGGCCAGAAAGGCCCCCAACGCGAACGCCATCCACCGTTTCAAGCTTCCTCCTTGGGCCGGGCCTTTTTTCCGGGCGGGCTAGGCCCGCCCGAAAATGCGGGCCAGGAAACGCCGCATCGCGCGCCAGCTCTCGCGGTCGGCCTTGGGGTTGTAGGCCACGCCCTTGCTCGGGTCGTTGCCCGCGGAAGGCTGGGTGAAGGCGTGCACCGCGCCGGGGTAGAGCACCACGCGGTAGTGCGCGTGCACCCGGTCCAGTTCGCGCTCGACCGCCACCACGGCGGCGTGGTTGACGTAAGGGTCGGCGGCCCCGTGCAGGATGAGGATGCGCGGGTGGATGGGTCCGCGGGCGGGATCCACCGTGGTGAGGAACCCGTGGAAGGTCACCACCCCCCGGACCGGGGCGTTGATGCGGGCCATGTCCAGGGCCCCGGCCCCGCCGAAGCAATACCCGATCACGGCCACGCGCGAAGGGTCGACGTTGGGCAGGCCCCTGAGCACCTTCAGGGCGGCCAGGACCCGGCCGTCGTAGAGGGGACGGTCGGCCTCGTACTTCGCGGCGAATTGGCCGGCCTGCTTCTGGTCCTTGGGCCGATGGCCGACCCCGTAGATGTCGGCGGCGAAGGCCACATAGCCCAGGCTGTGGGCGATCTGGTCGGCCCGGCCCTTTTCATAGTCGGTCAGGCCCATCCACTGGTGCACGATCAGCACGGCGGGACGCCGCCCGGACAGGTTTTCACCGGCGAGATAGCCGCGCAGGTGGGCCGAACCGTCGCGGTAGTCCACGGGCTTGCCCGCGCGCACGGCGGCGGGAAGGGCCAGCGTTAAGGCCAAGGCCAGCATCGGCAGCCGACGCCGCCGGTTTTTTCGGGCTTCCATCATGACGCCTCCCAAGGGTTCGAAGTTCCCTACGGACTATAGCATGACGCGCCGTTTTGCGCCGCCCACCCAGGGCGGCCCGCGCCTTGACAACACCTCCGTGGGACCCCTATAACGGATTCCCCGCCCGGGCCCGAAGGCCCGGCCCGCCCTTTTAAGGATTCCGTGTCCCGTAAAGCCGTGGTTCTGACCGCCCTGCCCCTGTCCCTGGCCTTGATCGCGGCCGTCTGGGGCGTGCGGATCCACGCCGAACTGGCCTCGGGCCACCCGGTGTTTTGGCTCGCCGATCTTTGGACCCCGGCGGCGGTGTTCACCGTGATCCTGGTGGTGTGCGTGGACTTCGTCACGGCCCGGGCCCCGCAGGCCCCGGAATCGGCTCCGACCCGGAAGGCGCGCCCCCGTAAGGGTCGTTCCGCGAAATGAGCCTCCCGGGACCGCGCCCCTTTCCGCTTGCAAATCCTAGGCTTCAGGCTATCTTATAGATGATGGGGCTTGCGCCCCTGTCCCTTCAGGAATTCAGGAGTTCGACCATGGCTCAACCCGGCAACAAGCACCCCCAAAACGTCCCCGGCCCCTGGTATTGCACGAATTCCGACGACGCCTCGGGCGAAGGTTGCATCGCCTGCAGCGTCTGCAACACGGGCGCCCCGGACTTTTTCGTGGCCGACGACAATGGGTACTCCTACGTGTACAAGCAGCCGACCACGCCCGAGGAAATCGCGCTGTGCCAGGAACAGCTGGAGGCCTGCCCGGTCACCAGCATCGGGGCCAACGGCTGAATCGGGGAAACCGGATTCGGACGGACCTTCCGGCCGTCGCCCCCAGGCGGCGGCCCTTTATTTTGCCCGGATCCGGAGCGGAGCCGGCACCCTCACCTAAGTCGGGGATGCGATGAACGAAGACAGCCCGGCTACCGATCCCGCGGGCCAGCCCACCCCCTCCGGGCCCATCCGGGCCCCGGTCCAGCCCGCCGCTTCCGCGGCCCCGGCGGCCCCGGCCGAACCCGCTGCCGCCGCAGCCCCCTCGGCGGCCCGTTTCGTGGCCTCCCACAGGGCCTTGGCCCAAAGGCGCGCGCTGGCCCTGCTGCTGGCCGCGCTGGCGGGCTTGGCAGCGGCGCTCCTGCTCCAAGGCGGTCGGTCGGGCCTGTCCCGCTGGGTCCCGGCAGCGGCGCTCCTGGGCGCCGGGGCCCTGGCCGCCTTGGTCCTGGGTCTACGTGACCCGCTCAAGGCGCGCGAGGTCCTTCTGGGGGAGCATGCCTTGGAGCTCAGGAGGGGATCCTTCCGGCGCCTGGTGGTGTTCGAGTCGATCCGGCACCTGCGCACGGAACAAAGCCCGGATGGACGCCTCTGGAGCCTGCGGCTGGACCTTGAAGACGACAGCGTGACCCTTCGGGACCTCGAGGGCCTTTCCCGCCTCTTCGCCGAGACCGCCCAGCGCCGGCCCGCCGGATCCCTGATCGAGGTCCATGAGGCCCCGGTGGATTGGGGCGAACCCCTCCCGTGGATCCTTCTGATCCTGGGGCTGGGCACGCTGGCGGCGTTGCTGGGGTGGATCCTCTGACCGGGACGCCGGACCCAAGGCGAAAAAAAAGGGGAGCCGCCCTTCACCGGGCGGCTCCCCTTTTTTTGGCGCGGATGCGGAGGACTTCCAGATCCCTTAGGCGCACTCCGAGGCGCCCAGGCCGGTGAAGGCGAAGACCTCCTCGGACCCGTTGTCCTTGAACAGCTCCTCATCCTCCCGGACCACGTCGGAAAAGGGCTCCAGGACCTTGCGGGCCGCCTCCAGGGGCAGGGCGCGCAGCCAGGCCTCCAGTCCCTGGCCAGGGGCCCGTTCCGCCCTGAACTTGGCGATGAAGGCCTCCACCAACTGGGGCGCGCGCCGCGAGGGGATCCTCCCGACGAGGCGGCCGAAGGTGGCCCCGGTGGCGTCCAGCCCGCCTCCGATAAGGACCTGGAAGTGCGGGGAGTCCTTTCCGTTGACCTTGCGGATGTGGCCGAAGAAACCGAAGGTTCCGATGTGGTGCTGGCCGCAGGAGTTCGGGCACCCGCTGATTTTGATGTGGGTGCCCCGCAAGTCGTCCGAGCCCTCGCCCCGGAACGCCAACAACTCGGTCAGGCGGGCCGCCAGGCCCTTGGAGGACACGAACGCCAGGTTGCAGGTGTCGGACCCGGGGCAGCTGGTGACGTCGCCGATGAGGTCCGGGCCGGGCTCGGCCAAGCCCAGGTCCTTGAGCGCGGAGTGCAGCTCGGCCAGGCGCCCCGCGGGCACGTGGGGGATCACCAGGTTCTGGTCGTTGGCCGTGCGCAGCTCCGCGCGGCCGAGGCGCTCGCTCAGGTCGGCCAGGGCGGCCACCTGGCCCCAGGTGAGGTCCCCCAGCGGCACCTTGACGATGGCGTAGCGCAGGCCCGGCTGCTTCTGCGGCCAAGTGTTGAGGCGAAGCCACGCCGGGTACCCCTCGGCGCCCTCAACCGGGGGCGTGGCCGCGGGGTCCTCGGCCGTGGGCTCCTCGGAGGCCTCGAGCTCGAAGGGGATGCTTTTGGGCAGCGTGGCCAGGATGCGTCCGACCTCGGCGCGGAAGGCCTCCTCGCCCTCCTTGCGCACCAAGTACTTCAGGCGGGCCGCCATGCGGTTCTTGCGCTCCCCCTTCTCGTTGAAGTGGAGGAGGATCGCGGTGATGAGCGGCAGGACCTCGTCCTCGGGCGTGAAGTCGGACCACAGCCAGGCGTTCTGGGGCGAGGCGCCCAGCCCCCCGCCGAAGCGGACGCGAAAGCCCCGTTGCGGCCGGCCGTCGACGATGCGCACCTGGGCCGTCGCGCCGATGTCGTTGATGGCGGTCTGGCTCAGGTCGCGCTCGGATCCGTTGAAGGACATCTTGAACTTGCGCGGCAGGTTGGCGAACTCGGGCCGCCGCAGGAAGTGGCGGAAGGCGGCCTGGGCGTAGGGATAGGTGTCGAAGACCTCGTCGGCGGCCAGTCCTGAGACCGGGGAGCAGGTGATGTTGCGGATCGCGTTCCCGCAGGCCTCCCGCGTGGTCAGGTCGGCCCAGGCCAGGCGCTCCATGAGCTCCGGCACCCGCCCGAGCTCCACGAAGTGGATCTGGACGGCTTGGCGGGTGGTGAGGTGGGCCAGGCCACGCGGGGAGTAGTCGCGGGTGGCCTCGCTCAGCGTGCGGGCCTGGGCCGCGCTCATCCGTCCGCCCGGGATCTTGATGCGCACCATCTGCACGTCGGGCTGGCGCTGGCCGTAGATGCCGTGGGTCAGGCGGTAGGGCTTGAACTCCTCGTCGGGCACCTGTCCCGCCTTGTAGGCCTGGGAACGCTCGGCGAAGCGGTCGATCTCCGAACGGACAACGTCCGGGAGGGCGGGTAGGGTCTTGGCGGCCATGGCGGCTCCTGAAAAGATTCGGGCGCAGTATAGTCTTTGAAATTTCGCGTGTCAAATCATATTGTTTAAGTAAGATATTTTTGATCTATTTTTTGAGCCATGATTTTCCGCATTTTGAAATCCATACTATGCTTAAAAACCTTTTATTCACAAATATTTTCGTGAATATCCACCTCCCGGACGCCCCCCGGAGTTGCCTTAAGTCCCGGCCCGCACCCATCCCTCCCTGAATCTTTGCGTCCACTTGCCGGATCCCAGGCGGCCGGGAGCCGCGTAAAAAAAGCCCTGGACCTTGCGGTCCAGGGCCTTCTTTGTCCCACCGGCCCCTAGGGCCTCACCACTTGTCGCCGAGGCTTCCGCCACCCGTGGGCTTGTTCCCGAAGATCCCGGTCTTAAGCCTCTGCCACAGGCTGGGCTTGGCCGACTCGGACGGACGCTGCCCGCCTTCACGGCGCTCCGGACGTTCCATGCGTTCCGGACGGCGCGCCCCGTTGTCGCCGCCGCGGACACCTTCGCCGCCGCGTCCGCGCCCGTCGCCGTGCTCCCGGCCATCCCGGCCGCGATCCTGCCGCTGCTCCCGCGGGCCGCGATCTTGGGGCCGCTGCCCGCCTTGGCCGCTCTGGGGGACCTGGGTGGCCTGCGAACCGGCCTCCTCGGCCCCGCCCCGGCCGCCACGCCCGCGACGGCGCCGACGCCGGCGTTTGCCGCCGCCTTCGCCCGGGGCCCGGTTGGGTTCCTGCCCCCCGGCCCTGGACCCGTCCCTCGCCGGTTCCTGCCCGGGCTCGGCCGAATCCTCGCGCCACGAACCGGCGGGTTCCGCTTCGGCTTCGCCCCGCGGCCTGAGCTCCAACATGTCGCTGGAGACCACGGCCTTCTGGTCGCTGGCGCGGCGCAGCACGTCCGAGGCGCTCAGGGCGGCGTTGGCCTGGTGCCGGTCGCGCCTCTCGCCCCCGCGTCCCTCACCTCCGCGTCCCTCGCCTCCGCGGCGGCCGTCACGGCCGTCGCCGCCGCGCGCCGGCCCGGATTCCCTGGGCGCGGAGGAAGCTCCCTCTCCGGAGCCCCCGCGCCGGCCCCTGCGGCGCTGGCGGCGCCGGGGCCCTCCGTCGCCGTCCCCTCCGCCCTGGGGGGCCGAACCGCGCCCATCGCCCCCCTCGGAGGGGACCGCGTCGGCTTCGGTGGCGTCCGGGCTGTACAAAAGCAGCACACTCGCGCGCTCGTCGGAATCCTTGAAGGCGCGCCGCGGGACGGACGTGAAGGCGCCGCCCCCGGGAAGCCCGAGGTCCTCGTAATCGCGCACGTTATGGCCCTGGCGCACCTCGTGCTGCAGGCCCAGGGGCTCTTCGTAGTTGAAATCAGGCATGGTCACTCTTTCTATCTTCGATCCGATGTGGCGCTCGATGGCCGCCAGCGCCCCGGCGTCGCGGGGCGAAAACAGCGTGTAGGCGTGTCCGGTCTCGCCGGCGCGCGCGGTGCGGCCCACCCGGTGGATGTAGTCCTCCGGGGCGTCGGGCACGTCGTAGTTGATGACGTGGCTGATCCCCTCCACGTCCAGACCGCGCGCGGCGATGTCGGTCGCCACCAGGAACTTCACTTCGGCGTTCTTGAATTGGGCCAGCGCTTTCAGCCGCTGGCTCTGGCTGAGGTCCCCATGGATGCGGTTCACCGGGAGCCCCTGGCGTTCCACCACCGCGCAAACCTTGTCCGCGCCCTGCTTGGTGCGCGTGAACACGAGCGCGCTGGTCACGTGCTCGTGGCTCAGGAGCACCTCCAGCAGCAGGGGCTTCAGGTGGTCGGACACGGGATAGACCTGCTGGGTGACTCCCTCCGCAGTCTTGCGCTCCGGCGTGATGGCGATGCGGACGGGGTCCTTCAGCATGCCGTCCGCCAGCCGTCCGATCTCCCCGGGCACGGTGGCGCTGAAGAACAGGGTCTGCCGCCGCTCCGGGAGCTGGCGCAGGATGGACCGCACGTCGGGCAGGAAGCCCATGTCCAGCATGCGGTCCACCTCGTCCAGGACCAGGATGCGCAACCCGTCGAAACGGGCGTTGCCCTGGCGGAGGTGGTCCAGAAGGCGCCCGGGCGTGGCGGCGATGATCTCCACCCCGTCCTGGAAGGCCTTCTCCTGGGGCCCGAAGGCCACGCCCCCGTGCACGCTGAAGCAGCGCACGGAGGTGTACTTGGCGAAGGTTCTCGCGTGCTCCTCGACCTGGAGCGCCAGCTCGCGCGTGGGTTCCAGCACCAGCATCTGGCATCCCCGGCCGGGTTGTTCGAGCATCAGGTGCAGGGCCGGCAGGAGGAACGCGGCGGTCTTGCCCGTTCCGGTCTGCGCCGAACCCAGCAGGTCGCGCCCCGAAAGGACCACGGGTATGGCCTGCTGCTGGATGGGTGTGGGCTTTTCGAAGCCTAGTTCAGGTAGGACTTGAAGCAGGCGTTCATGAAGTCCAAACGGTTCGAACGTCGTCGGAAGCGTGGCGTTTTCCATGAGGGCCCACATCATATGCCTTCGCCGGGGACCTGTCCAGGGTCCGCCTTCCCGTCGGGGGGCCGCCCCAGCGCCACCGCCAGGGCCAGGGGCAGCAGGCCCAGGGCCACGCTGGGCGGGTCCGTGATCCAGGCCCAGCGGTCCGGCAGAAGGAGACCCAGGGCGTCCAGGCCCCAGGACATCCCAATCCACGGCCAGGCCAGGGCCAGGAAGCGGCCCAGGCGGCGGCCCCAGCCCAGGCGGCGCGCCGAGGCCTCCAATGATTCCCCCGCGGTGAGCGGGGCCAAGAGCAGTTCCAGGGGGGAAAGGCAGCGGCGCAGGAGGTAGGCCGCGGCGGGCAGGGCCCCCAGAAAGGCCAAGGTCAGCAGAAAGGCCCGCTCCGGGGTCCGGAAAAGGGATGCAGGCGACGCCAGGGAAAGGGCCGCCAGGCACGGCAGTTCGCCCAAAAACAGCCACACCGTGGCCCGGAGCGTGGCCAGGATCTCGGCCCCCAGGGCCGGGACAAAGGCGGCGCGAAGGGGACGCAGCCCCCCGGGGGGCGCGGCGCCGGCGGCGTCGGAGGCCACCAGAAGGCGCAGGGCGCCCAACCGTCCCAGCACATCGGCGGGCCACCACAGAAGGGCCGCCGCGATCCCCGCGGGCTCGGCCAGGCTCCAGTGGAACGCCAGCCCGAAAAAATCCGGGGGGAGGGTGGAAAGGGCCACCCAGGCCCAGAAACGGGGGGAACCCAGGGCCACCCGGTAGCGGACGGGCGGGGCGGAACCGGTTGGGCGGGCCAAACGGCTCAGGCGGCCGCCGCCCGGACCCGGGGCCCGGACGCCTCGGAGGGGCCGTAGAGGGCCAGGCCCAGGGCCGGAACTGCCATGTAGATGTCCCTGAGGATGGTGCCCCATCCCAGCAGGGCGGCGCCGTCCCCGAGCAGGTGCAGGATCAGCCACAGCACCGGTCCCAGCACCAGGATGTCCCGGAAGACCGCGCCCCAGCGCAGGGTCGCCCAACCCGCGGCCGTGAGGTCGAAGACGACCCAGGCCGCCGCCGTCCCCCCCAGGGCCCACAGCTCCGCCGTCCGCCAGGCCGGGGAGCCGGCGTCGAGCAGGGTGAAGCTGACCCAGGCGAAGAAGGCCGTAAGGAACAGGGAGCGCCACAGCCGGGGCCGCGGGACCGTGGACGGTTCGGTGCTCAGGAACAGGAAGGCCATGCCGATGGCGGTGAGGATCAGGTCCCGCACCAGCGGGCCGTGCTCCGTGAGCGCCGGGTCGGCGCCCATGAGGTCGAAGCAGGAGCAGTCCAGGTCCAGGTGCCGGTGCATGGCCGAGCCCATGGCGAAGATGAACAGGCAAAGCATGCCCCCGGCGAGCAGGCCGGCGGCGCGCGTCCTTCGGCCCAGGAGCAGCATCAAGGCGCAGAGCCACTCCACCCCGGGCAGGACCACCGCCCCGATGGGCAGGACCCAGCCGTGGACCAGGCCGTACTCGTCCATGCCCCCCATGAACTTCACCGGATCGCGGAATTTGCCCGAGGCCGACAGCAGGAACAGGAAGCCCAGGACCACCCGCACCCCGTTCCAGAACCACTCCAACGCGGGCCCGCGCTTCATGGCATCTCCTCGGTGGCGGAGCCCCCCTTGGCCGGCGCGTGGTCCAGGTCCAGGGCGATGCGCAGGTTGATGCCCTTGCCGGAATACTGGTTCATCGCCAGGCCCAGGGCCGCTCCCAGGGCCACCAGGGCGAGCATCCAGGCCCAATCCCGGGGTCCGGGAAGGCCGAATTTGAGGCGTGGAGGCATGGCGCCATCCGAGAGGGGGGCAAGGCGGGGCCCCGAAACGCCCGGGGGCCGCCCCGTGAGGGACGGCCCCCGGGCCGACGCGCTTCCCCGGGGCCCTCAGGCCTTGAAGGGGTTCCCGAAGACGGCCGCCGAGCCGAGCTCATGCTCGATCTCCAGCAGCCGGTTGTACTTGGCGATGCGCTCGCTGCGGCAGGCCGAGCCCGTCTTGATCTGGCCGCCGGCCATGGCCACGGCGAAGTCGGCCATGAAGGCGTCCTCGGTCTCTCCGGAACGGTGCGAAATGATGTAGTTCCAGCCCGCCTTGCGGCACAGCGCGATGGTCTCGATGGTCTCGGTGACGGTGCCGATCTGGTTGAGCTTGATGAGCACCGCGTTGGCGGCCTTCTCCTTGACGCCCTTGGCCACGTACTTGGCGTTGGTGACGAAGAGGTCGTCGCCGACGATCTGCAGGCGGTCGCCCATGGTCCGGGTCATCTCGGAGAAGCCGGCCCAGTCGTTCTCGGCGAGCCCGTCCTCGATACTGGCGAGCGGGTACTTCTTGGTCCACTCGGACCACAGCGCGAGCATCTCCTTGGTCCCCTGCTTGCCGCGGCCGGACTTGGCCAGGTCGTAGGAGCCGTTCTCGAAGAAGGAGCTCGCGGCCGGGTCCAGGGCCAGGGCGATGTCCACGCCGGGCTTGAAGCCGGCGGCGGTGATGGCCTCCAGGATGACCTCGCAGGCCTCCTCGTTGCTCTTGAGGTTGGGGGCGAAGCCGCCTTCGTCGCCCACCGAGGTCGCGTACTTCTTCTTGTGGAGGATGCCCTTGAGTGCGTGGAAGGTCTCGGCGCCGTAGCGCAGCGCCTCGGCGAAGGTCGGCGCGCCCACCGGCATCACCATGAACTCCTGGAAGTCCACGCTGTTGTCGGCGTGCTTGCCGCCGTTGATGATGTTCATCATGGGAACCGGCAGGCGCACGCCGCCGGGGCCGCCGAGGTAGGCGTAGAGGGGCAGGCCCGCGGACTGGGCGGCCGCCCGGGCCACGGCCATGGAGACGCCCAGGATGGCGTTGGCGCCCAGGACGCTCTTGAACTCGGTCCCGTCGAGCTTGAGCATGAGGCGGTCGATGTGGGCCTGCTGGAAGGGATCCAGCCCAACCACCTCCTTGGCGATCTTGTCGACGTTGGCCACGGCCTTGAGCACGCCCTTGCCGAGGTAGCGCTTCTTGTCGCCGTCGCGCAGCTCGACGGCCTCGTTCTCGCCGGTGGAGGCGCCCGAGGGCACCGCCGCGCAGGCCCGCACGCAGTTGTCCAACTCGACGTAGACCTTGACGGTGGGGTTGCCGCGGGAATCCAGGATCTCCATGGCCCGGACGGATTTGATCTTTCTGCTCATGCCGATCTCCCTTAAGGGTGCGGAAGGCGTGCGGGGGGCGGGCGGCCGCGTACCCTGACTTACGGCCGCCGGGGTCGAAAAGCGATTATGGGTCCCGGCCTCCGGTTCCGTCAAGGACGCGCGCCCCGCGGGGCGGCTAACGCTGCCCGAAGCGGTCCCGGAACACCAAGTCCCCCAGGGGCAACCGCCCGCGCCAACCCACGCTCTCGAGCATGGGGGATTCCGGGAACTCCACGGGATAGCCCACGCAAAGGTAGGCCAGGGGCACCACGCCCTCGGGCAAGGCCAGGGCGGCGGTGAGCGCGGCGTTGTCCAGGATGCTGACCCAGCCCACACCCACGCCCTCGGCACGGGCGGCCAGCCAAAGGTTCTGCACCGCGCAGCAGGTGCTGAAAAGGTCGGTGTCGAGGATGGAGGCCCGCCCCAGGACCGTCCCGCCCCGGCGGCGGTCGCAGGTGACGCAGATGTTGAGCGGGGACTCGAGGATGCCTTCGAGCTTCAGGGATTCGTAGAGTTCCCGGCGTCCGCCCTCATAGAGCTCCGCGGCGGCCCGGTTGTGCTCCTCGAAGCTGGCCTTGACCCGGCCGCGCACGGCCAAGTCGCGCACCAGGATGAAGTTCCAGGGCTGCATGAAGCCCACCGAACCGGCGTGGTGGGCCGCCTCCAGGATGCGCCCGAGCGCGTCCTCCGGGACCGGGTCGGGCCGGAACTTGCGGATGTCCCTGCGCTTGTAGATCGCCTCATAAAGGTCCATGGCGCTATTGTACACCCGAGGCGACGGGGCGAAGGCTTCGGCAGTGGGGTGCCGCCGCCGTCCCTACGGAATCGCTGTATGGGAAGCGGTCGGCACCGCGGTCGGCACCGCCGTCGGCACCGCGGTCGGCACTGCGGTCGGCAC
>DAIDJD010000121.1 GCA_027451505.1 candidate division FCPU426 bacterium | reverse complement strand
CAGCGCAGCCCAGCGCGACGGCGACAGCGCAGCCCAGCGCGACGGCGACAGCGCAGCCTAGCGCCACGGCGACAGCGCAGCCCAGCGCGACGGCGACAGCGGAGCCCAGCGCCACGGCGACAGCGGAGCCCAGCGCGACGGCGACAGCGGAGCCCAGCGCCACGGCGACAGCGGAGCCTAGCGCGACGGCGACAGCAAGTGGGACCTCCACCCGGACGGCCCGTCCGACTTTTACCCTGACCGCTACGCTCAGTTCGACGCCCACGGCGGAGCCCAGCGCCAGCCTCACCGGGACGCCGGTCCGGGCATCCACGGGCACGGCGACCGCGCCGCCGGGGGGCACCCTGGTGATCGAGGGGCTCTTTGGGGTGCCCAACCCCAACCCGGACCAACTGGCGGTGGACTTGAACTCATCCGCGGACTCCCTGGACGTTCGCATCTACACCAAGGCCCTGGTGCTGGCTCTCGACTTCCAAACGGGGCGCCTGAACGCCGGTTGGAATCCGGTGGTCCTGCCACCGACCTTGGGGAGGCTTTCCAACGGTTTGTATTATGTCCTGGTTCGGGCGGGCCGGGGTCCGGCAGTGTCGCAGCCGCGTTTCACACGGATCATGATCCTGAAATGAGGAGTGCCGCAGCCGACCGAAAGCAGGTGTGAAGCGCGGACGGTACTGGTATGATCCCTTTGGACGGCTTCGGGGGGGCGTTCCTTTTGAGGTGGGCAATGCCGAGGTGCTGTCCTTTTTCCAAAAAGCAAACCTTTCTTTTGGGCGTACTTCCGCCCCTGATGGCGATGGCCATAGGATCCCTGGCCTGGACGTGGCGGGTCCGCTCGAGCATCCATCCCGGCACCGATCCCGCGGACCGCTCCAAGCCGCTCATCTTCGCCCTGTGGCACGAAACCGTGGTCACCATCATCGGCCATTGGCGCGGCCACGCCATCCAGGGCTTGGCCAGCCAGAGTTTCGACGGCGAGCTCACCGCGGGCATCATGCGCCGCCTGGGCTATCCGCCTCCGACGAGGGGCTCCAGCAGCCGCGGGGGCGCGGAGGCCTTGGTCAGCCACGCCCAAGCCCTACGGGAGGGCCGCCATGTGGCGATCACCCTGGACGGACCGAAGGGGCCGGCGTACCGGGCCAAACCGGGCATCCTTCGGGTGGCCCGCGAGTCCGGGGTCAGCATCGTGCCCACGGCCTGCGTGGCCTCCCCGGACTGGCGCCTGAAGACGTGGGACCGAACGCAGTTGCCGCCCCCCGGCGCCAAGGTCGCCTTCGTCCTGGGGGAGCCCCTGGCCGCCGCTGTCCTGGACCGACCCGAGGCCATGGAGCGGCTGCACGCGGCCATGGGCCAAGCCCGGGCCGCAGCCGTTGGGCTCCTGGCGGTCTGATCCGCTGGTTCGGCCGCGGCGGACCGGCGCGGCCGCGATTTTGAGCTGATGGCGCTGGTTTTGTGGGAGGACGGCGCGGGCAGGCTCCGGGCCGTGTTCTCCAGGCCGTAGATTATCATTCCCGGAAGGGGTTGCGTTGAACACCGACGGAAGGTTGTTTCTCGCGTTGGCGTTCGCAACCGCGTTGGGGTGCCTCAACGGAGCCCTCGCGGCCGGTCCGTGCGGCTACCATTTGGTGCGTGAGCTTCCCATTTCGGGCGGGACCAGATGGGACTATCTGACCGCGGACGGCCCGGCGCGTCGGCTGTACGTGGGGCATGGGGACAGGGTCCAGGTGCTGGATTTGGACACCCTGGAGCCCGTCGGCATCGTCGCGGCGGAATCTCCGGTCCACGGGATCCTGCCCTTGGACCACCTCGGCAAGGGTTTCATCTGCAGCGGGAAGCCGGGCAGCGTGGTGGTGTTTGACTTGAAGACTTTGAAGCGTCTCGCCCTTATTCCCTCCCGACCGGACACGGACGGCATCGCCTACGATCCGGTGACCGGCCGCGTCTTCACCTTCGATGGCGACAGCCGGGAAGCCACGGTCCTGGACCCGGAGACGGATGCCGTGGTGAAGATCCTGCCCCTGGGAGGCGCCCCGGAGGCGGGGGCCACCGACGGGCAGGGAGACGTATTCGACAACCTGGAGAGCACGGGCGAGGTCGTCCGCATCAACGCCAGGACACTTCGGATCACGGAACGCTGGTCCGTGGCGCCCGGGAAATCGCCGTCCGGAATGGCCATGGACCGCGCGCACCATCGCCTGTTCATCGGTTGCCGCAACAAGCTCCTGGTGGTGATGGACGCCCGCAGCGGAAGGGTCGTCCAGACCCTGCCCATAGGGGGCCACGTCGACACGACCTACTTTGACCCGGCCACCGGGACCGTCTTCAATTCCTGCGGGGACGGGACCCTTTCCGTGGTCCATGAGGACTCGCCGAACCGCTATCATGTCGTGGAGAACGCGGGAACCGAGTGGGGGGCGCGGACCATGGCCTTTGACCCCGAAACCGGCCGCGTTTTTTTGAGCACGGCCCGCTTTTACCCGGCCCCGGCCGGCGCAAAGCACCGCCGCGAAGGCGTGCCTGGCACCTTCCACGTTTTGGTCATGGGGAAATGCCGCCCGATCTCGAAGGCGGCGGGGACCAAGCCGGGGTCTTGAACTCGTATCCGAGGCTGATCCTGCCAAGGCCGGGGACCTGGAATTCTCATTTAGTGCCTCAAAAGGTGCATTTTTGGCACTCCCAATTCTGGATGAATAAAATGGATGGGTGGGGACACATTTAAATTTTTTGGCAAAAAGATGAATCTGCTTACGAAATTACAGCTTTTGTATTAGGAGCCGTTCCGGGTATGGTGTGGCTAGAAAATCGACGTTTTGTGTTGCTGAAGGCGAGTTCAACCTCGCCTCTGGGTGAAGGAGCGTAGTTACGCAGGACGTGGCAGCCTTGGAGGGTCATGCAACGCCTCGAAAGAAACCGTGCCTTGCATGGTTTCCTCCTATTGCAGGGCTGGATTCGAGCCCTGGGAATTGCCTCCAAACAGCGACAAGCTGTAAAGGTATCGGTGGTGTTTTGAGCCGATTTGGGGTTTGTTAAGGGGTGTTGAGAGGTGGGCCGTGGTGGAGCTATAATGTCGGAAACAGGTATTCACGTTGGAGGGCCGCGTATGTACACGCTTCAATATGAGCAGGAAGAAGATGGGCGGTGGTTGGCCGAGGTGCCGGAGATTCCGGGCGTCCTGGCCTATGGAGCCACGGCGCGGGAAGCCATGCGCAAGGCCGAAGTCTTGGCCCTCCGGGTGATTGCCGAGCGCCTGGAGAACGATGAATCAGAGCCCCAGGCGGTCCAGTTTGCCCTTAGCGCGGCATGAGCGATTGGCCTTCCACAAGGGCAAACAAGGTCTTGGCGGCGTTGTACCGTATCGGCTGGACCCTGAAGCGGCAAAGCGGTTCCCATAAAATCCTGTCACGGGTAGGGTGGCCTGATTATGTGTTCGCATTTCATGAGCGCGAAGAAATTGGCCCCAGGATGCTGGCCCGTATATCGAAGAATGCGGGCTTGAAGCCGCAAGATTTGTGAAGGGATTTCGGCCATGAATATTCGTTATTTTGAAGAGAGTACCGCTGGTTGGAGAACCCGACGACCCGTAGCCGTGAGGAG
>DAIDJD010000120.1 GCA_027451505.1 candidate division FCPU426 bacterium | reverse complement strand
GGCGTGCGCTGCCCGCCCACGCACCGGGACAGCCCGCTCTACGGCATCCTGGGCATGCTCCACATCCTCAACCCCGCGTTGGCTTGGCTCTGGCGCCTGGCCGCGCCCAGGGGCCACGCCAACCCCAGCATCCAGGACCGGGCCGGCATGCAGAGCGAGGGCGTGGGCAGCTACTGGGCCTTTTGCACGGGGCGCCGCGTGGACCAGGCCAACCTCCTCCTGAGGCAGGTCCTGGAGACGCCCGACACGCGCTACGTCCTCATCCCCAACCAGCACATCGGGGCGTGGCGGGTCGGTTTCATGGCCGAGTGGGTGGCGCGGGAGTACCTGGCCCGCCGGGGCGGGGCGCGCTTCCGCCGGGAACAGTTGGTGGACAGCGCCTGCGCCCTCCTGGGCTACACGCCCGAGGGCATCCAGATCGAGGGTACCCTCATCCCGCGACTGTTCATCGACGTGACCAGCCAGAGCGAGGGGGGCGAGGAGGTCTTCGCGGAGGGCGCGCGCCAGTGGCGGGAGTTCTTCAAGCGCGAGCTCAAGCCCTTCCTGGTCCCGGACCTGGACCCGCTGGGCCGCAAGATCATCCAGGCCTGCCTGGACGACGCCGACCAGGAGGACTACTTGAAGCTCATCCCCCACAAAATGTACGCCGATTGAGGCTTGAGCTTGGGGGCCGGACGTGCATAATGGACCGCCCGTGTGCGCGGGTGGTGAAACTGGCAGACACGTACGTTTGAGGGGCGTATGGGGAAACCCGTGCGGGTTCAAGTCCCGCCCCGCGCACCAGCTTGATCCGAGGCCCGTCGGGAACCGCCCGGCGGGCCTCGGTCGTGTCCGGACGCCATGAACCCATCCGAAGAGATCGACCGCCGGCGGACCTTCGCCATCATCGCCCATCCCGACGCCGGCAAGACCACGCTCACCGAAAAATTCCTGCTCTACGGCGGCGCCATCCAGATGGCCGGAAGCGTCAAGGCCCGCCGCGCCCAGCGTTCGGCCACGAGCGACTGGATGGACATCGAGCGCGAGCGCGGCATCTCCGTAACCAGCACGGTGCTGCAGTTCGAGTACGGCGGCTACAAGGTCAACCTGCTGGACACCCCGGGCCACCAGGACTTCGGCGAGGACACCTATCGCACCCTGGTGGCGGCCGACGCCGCCATCATGTTGCTCGACGGCGGCAAGGGCGTCGAGCCCGTCACCGAGAAGCTCTACGCGGTCTGCCGCCTCAAGGGCCTGCCGGTGTTCACCTTCGTCAACAAGATGGACCGTCCGGCCCTCGCGCCGCTGGCGATCCTCGACGAGCTCAGGGCCAAGCTGGGCCTCGACGCCTACGCCGCCAACTGGCCGGTGGGCAGTGGGCCGAGCTTCTGCGGGGTGGTCGAACCCGCGGGGCGCCGGACCCTCCTGTTCGAGCGCCAGGAGGGCGGCTCCCGCGAGGCCCTCAGCCGCGAGTCCGACCTCGACGACCCGGCCGTGGAATCCAAGCTCGGCGCCGAGTCCCTGGCCGCCCTGAAGGAGGAGCTCGACATGCTCTCCGCGGCGGGCCTCTCCCACGACGCCGAAATGGTGCGCGCCGGGCTCCTCTCACCGGTGTTCTTCGGCTCGGCCGTGACCAACTTCGGCGTGCGCGCCCTGCTCGACGGCTTCCTGCGGATGGGGCCGCCGCCGGCGCCGCGACCCCTCTCCGGGGGGGGCGAGATCGCGCCCCAGGATCCCCGCTTCAGCGCCTTCGTGTTCAAGAGCCAGGCCAACATGGATCCCCGCCACCGCGACCGCATCGCCTTCCTGCGGGTGGTGTCGGGGCGTTTCACCGGGGGCATGAGCGTCCACAACCGGCGCCTGGGCCGGGAGGTGCGCCTCAACAACCCCAAGGAGTTTTTCGGCCGGGAACGCGACACCGTCACCGAGGCCCATCCCGGGGACATCCTGGGCCTGATGAACGGCGGCCAGTTGCGCATCGGCGACACGCTCTCCGACGACCGCGAGCTGCGCTTCCCCGACATCCCGCGCTTCCCCTGCGAGCACTTCGGGGTCCTGCGCTGCGCCCCCGGCCTGCGCAAGGCCTTCGTCAAGGGTTTGGAGGAGCTGCTCGAGGAGGGCGCGGTCCAGGCCTTCCGCGACCCCAAGGCGCCCGGGAACGACCTGCTCTTGGGCGCCGTGGGCCCGCTGCAATTCGAGGTGCTGCGCTACCGTCTCGAGAACGAGTACGGGGCGCGCACCGACCTGGAGAAGCTCGACTACCGGGTGGCCCGCTGGGTCGAGGGCGGGCCCGGGGAACTGGAGGCCCTGCGCGCGGCGGGCACCTGC